>QHZQ01000322.1 GCA_003224725.1 Acidobacteriota bacterium
AAAGCTATAAGCAGCCTAGTTCCGGAGCCTGAACAACGCACAAAGTCTCATAGAAGGCGCGCTCCAATCCGTGGACGACAAGGATTTAGATTGACCGCGACCCATTTTTGTTGGGTGTGCCAAAAATTTGTAAATAATCACATCAGATAAGTTCCATGCTGGGAGATCGAGCGTGACAAAAGCCTCGGAGAGGCGACATCTTTATAGCACCATGGCACCAAAAAAGATCGCAAGCTCCGTTAGGAGCGACATGTCGCCCTGCTGGGGCTCAAGGAAACCAGAGAGTTCTAGTTCTATAAACATATCGCCTCTCCAAGGCTTTCGTTCTGAGTATAATTCACCCGGCAATTGGTCGGACCTCCCCATTTGTTCTCTGAACTTCAAATGAATCGTGCTAGCATTCGCCTTTTTTAAGCTCTACTGATTCTCTATGAGGAATACCCTATGCTTGCTTCTCTGATTGAGGAAATAAAGGCGAAGTTCATTCAGCACGTTCAGTCTCATTATGGCTATTCCGTTTCGCAGTTGATTGTCGAGCAGCCCCCCAAAGTGGAATTGGGAGACCTGGCATTCCCCTTCTGCTTTGAGTTGGCCAAGTACCTGAAAAGACCTCCGCGCCAGGTTGCCACAGAAGTCGCGAGTTCTGTAGGAACATTTCCCGGAGTTGCCAAAATTCAAGTGGCTGGACCCGGCTACATTAATGTCTTCTTGAAGCGGGGCGATTTTTTCAAACAATTATTTCAAACCAGTCATCAAAGGCCGGTCAGTGCAACGTCTCCAGCCCAAACAAAAGAAAAGATCATTCTGGAACATACTAACATCAATCCCAACAAGGCCGCCCACATCGGGCATCTCAGGAATGCTGTCCTGGGAGACACATTCGCTCGACTGTTACGCTGCAGCGGGGAGAGTGTGGAGGTGCAAAACTATATCGATGACACGGGCGTGCAAGTGGCCGATGTCGTCGTGGGCTTCAAGTACCTGGAGAAAAAAAACCTGCAGGCCGTTCAGGCGATACCGGGAAAATTTGATTATTACTGCTGGGATCTCTACGCCAAAGTGTCGTCGTCTTACGAACAAAGCCTCGAGAGCCAAGAACTCCGAAGTGACACCTTAAAACTGATTGAGGAAGGTCATAACGACACGGCTGAACTGGCTCATTACATCTCTCATAAGATTGTGCAATGCCATCTCGACACCATGTGGCGGATGGGTATTCAATACGATCTCCTACCCAAGGAAAGCGACATTCTCCATCTCAAGTTTTGGCATTATGCCTTCGCATTACTCAAGAAAACGGGGGCCATTCACTTTGAAACTTCAGGGAAGAATCAAGGATGTTGGATTATGCGAGTCGGCGAGAAAAATTCTCCTGCCACAAAAGAACCGGTGGCGGAGTCCGGCTCAGAAAGAGACTTTGAGGAAGGCAAAATCATCGTCCGCTCCAACGGCACCGTTACTTACGTAGGCAAAGACATCGCTTATCAGTTGTGGAAGTTTGGGCTGCTGGGGATGGACTTTTTCTATCATCCCTTTCACCGTTATCCAAACGGTCATACAGTCTACATGACGACTTCCGACAACAACCAGCAATCAGGTCAGGCCCAATTCGGCGGTGGCCAGCGAGTCTACAATGTGATCGATTCGCGCCAATCCTATCTGCAAAATATTGTCATTGCCGGTCTGCGGGCTTTGGGCTTCCAGGAGCAGGCAGATAAATCCACTCATTTTTCTTACGAAATGGTGGCACTCTCTCCCCGTTGCTGTGAAGATCTGGGAATTCAACTATCGGAAGCAGACCGACAGCGTCCTTACGTCGAAGTCTCAGGCAGAAAAGGTTTGGGCGTCAAGGCCGACGACCTGATCGACATCTTGCTGGAGAAATCTCTCCAGGAAGTCAGGAATCGTCACTCCGATCTCGACGAAACCGAGATGAAACGAATTGCCACCACGATTGCCGTGAGTGCCCTTCGCTACTTCCTGCTTAGGTACACTCGAAATTCGGTCATCGCTTTTGACTTCAAGGAGGCGCTGAGTTTTGAAGGAGAGACCGGGCCTTATGTTCAATACGCCGTAGTCCGGGCGAACAACATTTTGAAGAAGGTTCAAGAAGAGGACTCTAGTTGCAGCCCGGACTCGGTGCAATTGTTTGTCCAGACTGTTGGAACAGGAGCCTTCCCGGATGAAAGAATAGAGGATGAGTTTTGGAAACTGATTTACCTGGCATCCCAACTTGAACCCAACGTCCGCTTGTCAATTCAAACTTCCGAACCTGCAACCCTCACCAAGTATCTCTTCGCCTTGGCGCAGGCCTTTAACTTGTTTTACCACAGGCACCGAATAATTTCCGAAGTGGACCCTCTGAAGAAGCGATTCTTGCTGGCTCTGACTCGTATCCTTCGAGACCAACTGGAACAAGGGTTGAACCTTCTTGGAATCACCGTACCGGCAAAGATGTGAGAAAGGAAACCGCCAAGTGACCCACGAGCGCAGAAGTTTCAGGAGGAGGGTTTCCCATCCCGCCCGCGGCGGCACTACAAAGCATGAAAAAGCCCTTGGGCGTTGTGTTGGTGTCTGGCCGCGGGTGGCTCACGGGACAACCCCCTGAAGCCTTCGGCTTCTTTCCCCCTTTATTAAGAGGGATTTTCAAGGGAGGACGCCTAAAGGAATGATGGCCTGGGGTGTATAGAGCGCGCCGGTGGGTTTGAGGTCGCTGCGCATTACAATGATTTCATTTGCCTGGAACTTCACAGCTTCAAAGCCCGCGGCCCTCAGCCTATCCGCCAACGCAGGCGCATGGCGCTGCGATCGGAGACGGCCTATGGTTAGATGGGGGCCAAACCGCCGGGTCTCCCGGGCAAATCCCTCGCCTGCCAGTTCGTTCTCCAGGACTGCGTGCAATTGCTTAAGCTCATTGGAAACCTGGCTTAGACCGACCCACAGGACACGTGGGCTACTCATCGAGGGGAAACAGCCCGTGCCACTCACCTCAATTTCGAAGGGTTCGATAACGTGCGCGGCGCGTTCCACAGCCGAGCAGACACCCTGGATCCTTGGTCTAGGCACGTCGCCTAAAAACTTGAGCGTCAGGTGGATGTTGGATGGCTTCACCCAACTCACCTCAGCCCCCGCCTGTTTCAATTTAAGTTGCAATTGTTCCATCCCGTCTCGAATCGCGCCAGGTATCTCGACACAAACGAAAGCACGAACCATTTCCTTGCCCACGCTGGTCTCACGTTTGCCAGGTTCAGTCATAGAAGTTTTTTTCATTGTCCTGAAATCCGAATTCCGCCGTTGAGATGAGGCCGTCTCCAGAGTCAGCCTAAAGCCCTTCGCCGGCCCGCTTTCCACAGAGGAGTTGTGAAAAAATTGGGAGGGCGAGCCTCCTGGCGAGCCATCGCAATTCTGACGCTCGGCGGCAGCCTCGCCCTCCCAATCTCGGCCCGTTTTGATTTTTTCAGAGCTTCAGGGGGCGAGGAGAGAGGTCAGACTAAAGCTTTCCCCCACTCGGCTTGAGTTGAAACCTAATTCGCCTGGGGTTCGATTCACAACTTAATCTTGAGTGTTGTGCCGATGACATGCAGGTCACGCGGGACGTTAGAGCTCTTGCCGTTCTGCCTCAGGTAATAAAGGTCAAGGGATATCTTCTCCGCCAGATCTTTGCTGACTCCTACCGAGAATCGGTTGCGTGACCAGGTATTCACTTTCCAATCGTACAGGAATTCGTCTGAGACAAACAGCAGCAGCGAGATCTTCTCCATCTTAACCGGCCGTGAAAGCTGAAGGGCATTTCGATAGCGCGACGAATTCACCGGACTCTGGAGGCGTCGCTCCAACAGATTACGATCGCTCAAAATAAAATGGCGCAAGCTGAAATTAAATGTATTGTCCAGGGAAAAGCGGTTCTCCCGCCCATGACGTCCGGGCAAAGGCTGGGTTGCTATGTGGTTGTACATTGGAGAGAGGGTGAAGTGTTTGCCGAGCCTGAACAACAAAGCAGTCCCGCCGCGCTCATAAACCCAATGACTGACGTTCTGTCCCAGACGCGTCGAACCGCTGAGGACTAAATCTATCTTCTGGCGAAGGGGCACTAAAACCTGCAGACCGGCCCAGGCTTGGCCATCCTCCAGCAAAAAAGGTTGCTGAGATTGAGCCGGAATCCCCCGAGGCAAGAGAAAGAGCATCGCATAAAGGAACAATTTCGGAAGAATTTTCCTGGCCATTTCGCTTCGTGGCCACCTTTCTGGAGTTTGGACATTCGGCATGCATCGGATCCCATTGCCCCTCGATTTATCGAGGGGTCTGGAGTTTGGACGTTTTTCACGCGAATTCAAACGAATTAACGGGCTTTACCCATAGAAACAAACGTTTCGTTCCACAAAGGATGGAAATGTAAACGAAGCGTCTGTTTCATTACAAGCAGGAAATGAGAGCCTTCGACTGGTAGCCACGATTGCCGCGTATTTCGCGGCAATCGTGGGTTTGTGCGGGAGATCCCCGAACTGCCCACGATTAAACGCAACCTACGCGTTTAATCGTGGCTACCAAAAATGTCCAAACTCCAGGCCCCTCGATTTATCGAGGGATTGGAAGAGCTTCAGAACCCAACGGCCCCTTCAGCGGTTTTTCAACATCGGAGAACACGAAACGCTCGTTTCCGTGCCTTCCGTTTGTGGAGGTGACGGAAACCGTTGAAAACGGTTAGCGGATTGACCTGACCTAGGGTGCCTCGATGAATCGAGGGGTTAATGAAGG
>QHZQ01000323.1:0-281 GCA_003224725.1 Acidobacteriota bacterium
AGCGACGTGTTTTGGTGCGCTAGAATTTTCAGGTTCCAGATGACAAATCATGAGCGGAATTGACAGTGCAGAAATCATTGCCAGGCTCAAGTTCGACGAACATGGCCTGATTCCCGCCATAGTTCAAGATGTTTCGACAGGCCGGGTGCTCAGTGTGGCTTACATGACTCGCGAGACTGTCGAGCTATCTCTGAAGGAGCTACAGACTTTTTTTTGGAGTCGGCGGCGACAAAAGATTTGGCACAAAGGAGAAACATCTGGCAACGTCCAAAGGATTCGTC
>QHZQ01000323.1:328-8811 GCA_003224725.1 Acidobacteriota bacterium
GCGCGACGAGCTGTTTTTTTACGGAGGTCTTTTCCGCTGGCGCGGATGGCAGCCTCTCTAATCCGGAAGCCCGGCAGGGGCATTCCTTTTCTGAAATCTTGGAAAGGCTCACGCGGATTATTAAGAGCCGCAAGGCCGAAATGCCTGAAGGCTCTTATACGACTTATCTCTTTTCAAAGGGAATCGACAAGATTCTTAAGAAAATTGGTGAGGAATCGGCGGAAACAATCATTGCGGCTAAGAATAGGTCCAAAGCAGAATTGGCTTCTGAATCGGCAGACCTTCTCTATCATCTGCTGGTTCTATTCATCAACGAAGGTTTGGAAGTTGACGAGGTGCTGGCTGAGCTGGAAAAGAGAGCCCATAAGCACACGTTAAAGAGCGATCCCTGAGAAGTCGTCACAGGTTACTTGTCACGCATCAGGAACCGCTTATCATTTACCATGATCACTCCTTCATTTGAAGACTTTGTCGAGCTCAGCAAACGAGGCAACATCATTCCTGTTTTCAAAGCAGTCACTGCCGACCTGCTCACGCCGGTGCTCGCATATCTCAAAATTGAATCGGACGTACCTTATGCGTTTCTTCTGGAGAGTGTCGAAGGTGGCGAGAAAATCGCGCGGTATTCATTTCTCGGATGTAATCCCTATTTGATCATCCGAGCCAAGGGGGACGTGGTCGAAATTATTCGAGGGGCGGAGCCGATAAAGCGAAAAGGTCGATTGCTCGAGGTGATGAGGAAAATCACCGAGCGCTATAAGTCTGTCAAGGTTCCGGGACTGCCACCCTTTGCGGGTGGGGCGGTGGGATATTTTGCTTACGATACGGTGCGTTGGGTGGAAGATATCCCTCAAGAAGGTGAGGATGATCTGCAATTGGACGACTCCGTCATGATGTTTTTTTCCAGCCTCCTGGCCTTTGACCACGTTCGCCAGCAGATTCTGATTATTTCCAATTGCATTTTGGATGAACAAGCCACCCACTTGGATTCCAAATATCAAAAAGCTCTAGCAGAAATCCAGTCCTTAGAAGAAATGCTCAACCGACCGGCTCGCATTCCTCAGTTCGGCGTTTCCAGTGCTGACACCATAAAAATCAAATCTAATTTTTCCAAGTCAGACTATTTGAAGGCGGTGGAAAAGGGAAAAGAGTACATCAAGTCAGGAGACATTTTCCAGGTTGTCCTTTCACAACGCTTTTCTGCCAGCGTCACCTCTGCCCCTTTCAATATTTACCGAGCGCTGCGCATCGTTAATCCTTCGCCTTATATGTTTTATTTAAAATTGAAGGATTTTAGCGTCATCGGGTCTTCACCTGAAATGTTAGTAAAAATTGTCGATGGTATCGCATACTATCGTCCCATTGCCGGCACCCGACCACGCGGAACGGGCGATGATGAGGATGCTTTGCTGGCCGAGGAACTTAAGGCGGATGACAAGGAAAAGGCGGAACACATCATGCTGGTGGACCTGGGCCGCAATGATTTAGGTAAGGTTTGCGAATTTGGAAGTGTCGAAGTGGTTGACTTAATGTTGGTGGAAAAGTATTCCCACGTCATGCATCTGGTATCAGGTTTGCGCGGGAGGCTTCGACAGGAGGTGGACCGCTTCGATGCCTTAATGGCCTGCTTTCCGGCGGGCACCGTTACTGGCGCCCCTAAAGTTCGAGCTATGGAGATCATTGATGAATTGGAGCCCAACAAGCGTGGCGTCTATGCAGGGGCTATTCTCTATTTGGATTTTTCCGGAACCCTGGATTCCTGTATCGCCATCCGAACTCTAGTGGTTAAGGACGGCACGGCCTATATTCAAGCTGGGGGCGGAATTGTGGCCGATTCTATACCCGAGAAGGAGTTCCAGGAGACGATTAATAAGTCTCGTGCGCTCGTGAAGGCAGTGGAATTGGCAGAAACGGGGTTTTGAATTCAACCGGGTCGGAGTCAGTTGCTCTGTAGCTTGTTTTCGGCGATGGCGGACCACCGACCCACGGGGCCAGTATGATTCTGGTAATCGATAATTACGATTCGTTTACCTATAATCTCGTGCAGTATTTGGGCGAACTGGGCCAAGACCTGGAGGTACGCCGCAATGACAAAATCGGCATCTCTGAGATTGAAAGCCTGAATCCAGACCGCATCGTGATCTCTCCGGGGCCAAGGACACCGGATCAGGCCGGCATTAGCTTGAAGCTGATTAGGCATTTTGAAGCCAAAAAGCCTATTCTGGGTGTCTGTCTCGGACACCAGGCAATTGGGCAAGCATTCGGCGGAAATGTGGTCCCTGCTCCTTATCTCATGCATGGAAAGACAAGCGAGATTTGCCACGACAGTCGAACGATTTTTGAAGGATTGCCTTATCGTTTTCCGGCAACACGATATCATTCTCTGATGGTTGAGCGTAGGAGTTTGCCCAAGTGCTTAGAGATATCAGCAACCTCGACCGATGGGCTAATCATGGGGATTCGCCATCGAGAATTTCCCATTGAGGGTGTTCAGTTCCACCCTGAGTCGATTATGACGAATCATGGGAAGCAACTTCTGGAAAATTTCTTAACGTTATGACCGCGACCTCCATTTACAACGAGACACTAAAGAAGTTTCAGGCAAGAATCGACTTGGAGCTTGATGAAGCAGACTCCCTACTGCAAGCGATCTTCCAACAACAGCTCAGCGAAATTCAAGTCGCCGCGTTACTCGTGACTTTGGCGGCAAAGGGCGAATCCATAAGCGAGATTGCTGGCTTTGCTCGAGCCATGCGCCGGTCTGCCCTGAAGCTTGATCACCAGCAGACACAACTGGTTGACACAGCCGGGACAGGGGGTGACTCCTCTGGAAGTTTCAACATATCAACCGCCGCCGCCTTCGTGATTGCTGGAGCCGGGGTTCCAGTAGCCAAGCACGGAAATCGGGCTATCTCGGGCCGTTGCGGCAGTGCCGATGTCTTAAGTAGTCTGGGAGTGAGGATCGACGCTCCTAAAGCTGTATTTGAAAGATGTTTGGCCCGTTGTGGTATCACCTTTCTGTTTGCGCCGGCATTTCATCAAGCGATGAAAGTTGTTTCCAGGGTGCGAAAGGAATTGGGCATTAGGACGATTTTTAATCTTCTGGGACCATTGCTGAATCCGGCGGGCGCAAAACGACAAATCATTGGGGTCTATTCTCCTCATCTCACAGAGGTGTTTGCGGAAGTGCTCAGGCTGCTCGGCTGTGAACATGCGCTGATCTTTTCGGGAGAAGATGGACTGGACGAAATTACAGTTTCCCATCGCACCAAAGTCACCGAGATCAAGGTGGGCCAAATTCGAACCCACTATTTGGAACCGGAGAGTTTTGGAATCCAAAGGACTCCCACCGAGCAATTAGCGGGAGGAGATACAGAACAAAATGGTAAGATCCTGCGAAATATTTTAGAAGCAAAACTCAATGGGGCCAAGCAAGATGTGGTCTTGCTCAATGCAGCGGCGGGGATTTATGTTTCTGGCCAGACCGATTCAATTTACAACGGCCTGGAGTTGGCTCGCGCGTCTTTGGAAAGCAGACGCGCCCTGGAAAAGCTAGAGAAGCTGGTAGCTTTCTCCACTATCACGGAAACAGCGAAAGGGTGAAAATTTTGGAAGAGAATATCCTTACTAAAATCATTGATAAAAAAAGGGTCAGGCTTGAGCATCTGAAACAAACCACGCCCCTGTCTGAAGCTGAGGTGTCCCGCAACGCGCCAGGAAGGTCCTTAACGTTACGCTCTTTTTTCGATGCCTTGGCCCGAACGGACCGTTTGAATTTTATCGCTGAGATTAAGAAAGCCTCGCCCTCAAAAGGGCTGTTGCGGGAGCAATTTGATCCGCTCGAAATTGGGATCGAGTACGAGTCCAATGGTGCCGCAGCCATTTCAGTCCTCACCGAGGAGGATCACTTTCAAGGGTCCCTAGAACATTTGAAGCGGGTTCGCCAGAATTGTTCCCCTCCGATCTTGCGTAAGGATTTTGTTTTCGATGCCTATCAGATTTATGAAGCAGCTGCTGCCAGGGCTGATGCCATTCTACTGATCGTGGCCGCACTCGATCGCCAAATGCTTTTCCAGCTCCAAGAAGTTGCTCATCGCACTGGGCTGGATGCCTTGGTTGAGGTTCATAATTTGCAAGAGCTGAAGATGGCTCTGGACTGCGAAGCTCGAATCATAGGGATCAATAATCGCGACTTGAACACCTTCAAGGTCGATCTTCACACGACATTACAGCTAGCACCTCACGTACCCGACCCCGTGATTCTAGTCAGTGAAAGCGGGATTAACACTCCCGACGACATTCGGATACTGCGAGACGTAGGCTGCGATGCTTTCTTGATTGGAGAACTGTTTATGAAGTCCCCCCATCCCGGCAAAGCCTTACGGGATCTGATGATTCGTAGTTTTGACTTGACGATAAACTCGCGCACGACTCGGTGATTCCGGAGCATTAGCTAACGCAGATTTCAACCGGCTGACTTAGGAGTCGAAGTCTAAGTGAATTGTTGAAGGGATTCGCTTATGATTAAAGTCAAGATTTGCGGAATCACCAATCTTCAAGACGCCATGAGTGCCATTGAATTAGGCGCTGATGCCCTTGGGTTTAACTTTTATAAGAAAAGTCCCCGTTACATCGAACCGTCAAAGGCTAAGCCCATTGTCGAGGGACTTCCCCCTTTGGTTTCGCTGGTAGGCATCTTTGTCGACGAATACAGTCCTGACCGCGTGATGCAGATCGCCCACGCCATAGGGATCAGTTCCGTTCAGCTTCACGGGGCAGAATCTCCTGAGTATGTAAGAAGACTTAGTGAACTCCGAGTGATAAAAGCTTTTCGGGTCGACGAGAACTTTCAGGTTAAGCACATGGCGGGGTATTCAGCCAACGCTTATTTATTGGATGCACACGTTTCAGGCAAATTAGGAGGTACAGGAAAGTCCTTTAAGTGGGACGTTGCCATCGCTGCCAAGAGCTATGGACGTGTGATTCTCGCCGGGGGGTTGACCCCGGAAAACATTTATGAAGCCATTTGCAATGTAGAACCTTATGCAGTGGACATTTGCAGTGGGGTTGAGATTCAACCTGGAAAGAAGGATGTCAAAAAGATGGAAGCTTTGTTTCGTGAAATCGTTCGAGCACGTCAGGCCCTGATGCGTTCGTCCGTCGATTGAGGCCAGTATGATAAATCTGGATTGGGATCAGCTTCCGGATGCGGAAGGCCACTTCGGTCCTTATGGTGGTAAGTTCGTTCCTGAAACTCTGATGCATCCACTGGAAGAGTTAGAGCAGGCCTATCTCGAAGCCAAGAGTGATGCAGCATTTCAAGCAGAGCTGGACGGCCTGTTGCGTGAGTATTCGGGCCGCCCTACGCCTTTGTTTTTTGCTCAGAGGTTCTCGGATCACTTAAGGGGCGCGAAAATTTACTTGAAGCGCGAGGACCTCAACCACACCGGCGCCCACAAGATCAACAATTGCTTGGGGCAAGGACTATTGGCGAAACGGATGGGGAAAAAGCGCGTCATCGCCGAAACAGGAGCTGGACAACATGGCGTTGCCACCGCTACAGTTTGTGCTTTACTTAATCTGGCCTGTGAAATTTATATGGGTGAAGAAGACATGCGTCGTCAGGAACTCAATGTTTTTCGCATGCAACTTCTGGGCGCCAAAGTCCACGGAGTTTCCAGTGGCAGCCGGACTCTTAAGGATGCTATCAATGAAGCCATCCGCGACTGGGTGACGAATGTGCGCCATACCTATTATCTATTGGGTTCAGTCTTGAGTTCGCATCCTTATCCGGTCATGGTGCGAGATTTTCAGTCCATCATCGGTCGTGAAACTAGAGAACAAATTCTAACCAAAGAAGGACGGCTCCCTGATGTCTTATTGGCTTGTGTCGGTGGAGGCAGCAATTCCATCGGTTTGTCCTATTCCTTTCTGAAGGATGCAAAAGTTGCGATGGTTGGGGTAGAGGCCGGCGGGCGCGGAAAGGCCTTAGGCGAGCACGCCGCGCGCTTCGACGGGGGTAAGCCCGGGATTCTACAGGGAACTTATTCCTATGTCTTGCAGACCGAAGAGGGCCAAATTGCCAATACCCATTCGATTTCTGCAGGGCTGGATTACGCCTCTGTGGGGCCGGAGCATGCCTATTTACACGACCTGGGACGAATCCAGTATACGGCGGTCGATGATGGCCAGGCTTTAGAGGCCTTCCACAGTTTGAGCCGGCTTGAAGGGATCATTCCAGCCTTGGAAAGTGCCCATGCAGTGGCGGAGGCCATGCGCTTGGCTCCAAGGCTCGGTCGGGACCGTATCATTGTCATCAATTTGTCCGGTCGCGGGGATAAGGATGTTCAGACGGTCTCGCAATTGGTCAGCGCTCGCTAGTGCGTCCGGCTGCCGACGGTTTACCCATGACTCGGATTCAAGAAAAATTTCGGGAACTCAAACGCCAAAACCTAAAGGCCTTTATTCCCTACATCACCTTGGGAGATCCTGACCTTGAAACGACCCATCAGCTCGTTCTCGGGTTGGAAAAATCCGGTGCTGACATTATCGAATTGGGGGTTCCCTTTTCCGATCCCCTGGCTGACGGCCCTGTGATTCAAAGAGCCACTGAGCGTGCTCTGCGCAACGGTTTCAGCCTCAAGAAGGGGTTGCAGATGGTTTCTGAGGTCCGGAAACGAACGGCACTGCCCCTGGTTCTCTTCAGCTACTACAATCCTCTCTTTGCCTATGGCCTCTCCTCTCTGGCCAAAGAGGCTCGGTCCAGCGGAATCGACGGATTCTTGATTACTGATCTCTCTGTGGAAGAAGCCCCGGTTCCCCTCGGCCTCATAAAGGAAACGGGTTTGGATGCAGTTTTTTTGGCGGCTCCAACTAGCACTGAGAAGCGTATCGAAAAGATTGCTCGATTTTCTTCGGGGTTTATTTATGCCGTCTCGCGCACCGGGGTGACGGGGATGCAAGAGTCCATTTCCGAAGAGGTCCGCCCCTTGCTTGATAAGATTCGAGCCCATTCAAACCTGCCCGTTGCCGTCGGCTTCGGAATCTCGGAGCCCGGGCAAGTGCAAGAGATATGCCGCGTGGCTGATGGGGTCGTGGTGGGGAGCGCTATCGTGCGGAGTATCGAAGAGAACTTAGGCAGTCCTCATTTGGCAGAAAAAGTGGGAGACTTCACCCGTTGGTTAAAGGGAGGAGGTTAGTTCATGGAAATTGCCGACTGGCGGAAGCGAATCGACGAGATTGATGCACAGTTGGCCGAATTACTCTGCGAACGCTCGCGTTGCGTGATTGAAATCGGAAAAATTAAACGTCGGCAAAATCTTCCGGTCTATGACCCTGAACGGGAAAAGGAAATTCTTGCTAGAATCATGAAGGATAATCGCGGTCCCTTGGAAAGCAAAGCCCTGAAGCGTCTTTTTGAACGCATCCTGGATGAATCCCGGCGGGTTGAAAGACTGGCTTCGGAGGATCAAATCAACAGGGGCGAAAATGGAAAATCCCTTGGTCCTTTCAAGCCTTAGGCTAGGCGTGGAAGTGAGCGCTGAGAGGCATCGAGGCTCAGATCATCAGCTAAGGAGCGAACAAAGTATGGTCGTGGTGATGCAAGAGGGGGCCTCCGAAACACAAATTCAGCACGTGATCGAAAAACTGGTGGAAATGGGATTTGATATCCATCGCTCGACCGGTGTAATCCGGACGGTGCTTGGAGTCGTCGGCGGCAAGATGATTGATACACGGGAAATTGAGCTGCTGGATGGGGTCAGCGAGGTGATCAGGATTACCGCAGCCTACAAGCTTGCCAGCCGCCATTTTAAGCCCGATGGAACTCGAGTCATACTTACGAACAGCCGTCACCGGCTGGAAATCGGAGGTCAGCAAGTAGTCATGATGGCTGGACCCTGCAGCGTCGAAAGCCAAGGACAAATTCAGGCCCTTGCCGAACTTGTCCAGAAATGCGGTGGAAGCATTTTGCGGGGCGGAGCATTCAAACCGCGAACCTCCCCTTATAGCTTTCAAGGCTTAGGAGAAGAAGGGCTTTGTCTTCTTCGAGAGGCTGCCGATCGTTACGGGCTGCTGGTCGTCAGCGAACTCATGGATCAGACCCAAATCCCAATGTTCCTCAAGTATGTTGATATTCTTCAGGTGGGAGCCCGCAACATGCAAAACTTTAACTTGCTGCGCGAGCTCGGCAAAGTTCGCAAGCCCGTCTTACTGAAGCGTGGCATTGCCGCCACGATTGAGGAGCTTTTGCTTTCCGCTGAATACATCATGGCGGGAGGCAACCACGAAGTGATCCTCTGCGAACGGGGAATCCGTACTTTTGAAAACTACACGCGGAATACGCTGGATATTTCCGCCATACCGGTCATTAAGAAACTATCTCATCTTCCTATTGTGGCTGATCCCTCGCACGGCACAGGACGTCGCGATAAGGTTCTCCCCATGGCCAGGGCAGCGGTGGCAGCGGGTGCCGATGGTTTGTT
>QHZQ01000324.1 GCA_003224725.1 Acidobacteriota bacterium
TTCATGTCCCAGGTATCCAGCTGGCTCGGTCCTCCCACCAGGAACAATTGAATGACATTGAGGTCATTGTCCTGGATCACTGCTCCCTCGGCTTTCAGCGTCATCCAGTCGGTGAGGGCAAACCCCATCATTCCCAGCATGCCCACATGTAGAAAGTCGCGACGCGTCAAGCCATCACAGAAGTGGACTGGCTTGTCGGAATCCAATCGAATCATGACTTCCTCCCCTATTCTGCAGCTTTGGCCGATGCCACCGTGATGGTATCTCCGTCCAACGATCCGCTCAGGACCACCTTGTCGCCAACCAGTGACTTTACCTTCTCGGCGCCTTGCAGCTTATAAACTTTCTTATCTTCCGCAACGAACACCATCGCCTGCCCGCTTTCCACGCATTTGATGGCGCATCCCTTGTGAGGCGCCTTGGCCCCATTGGCAGCGCATTTGGCGTCGCTGATCCAGCCCGTCCATTGGCCCTTCTCGGCCGCAATGGCTGTTGAACCGATCACCAACAGGCATAATCCAAGAAAAAGTAGAATTCGCTTCACGTTGATTTACCCTCCTCGATGTGTGTGACAAACCTCATATTTCTTTATAAAAACAGTATAGGGATATCGATTCGGTCACGTCAAGGCATTTTCTGCCATTCCAACTATTGACGGATGAATCCGTTAAGTCTAAGATCGCCAGGTGAATCCATCATCTCTAAGCTTGCCCATCGCATCTTCAAAGGCCAGCTCTGTGCGCCTGGGTTCGAGGCCGCGCCGGGGATTCGTTATCTCCCGGCGAAACTTTCTTGCGTGCTCTGGATGGGCCGCCTCAGTACTGGTTCCGAGACTTCTCCGGGGAGGGCCACGTTTGATGTTGCCCCAGTCCTCTCATGAATCCCCACTATCGGATGCAATCTCCCCTGGATGAGGTCATTCGCAAGACGGAGGCGGGATCGGATGCCTTTGTCACAGAAAAGTACGCCGAGGAGATCGAGGTCATGCTTGGGGGATGGAGCACAGCTCTCCGCAGTCCTTCACGCGATTTTCAAGTTATTGCCAAGTGCATGGCGCCGTTGATCGAGGCATGCAGACTCCGCCCGGCTAAAGAGCAATGTTTGCGCTCAGAAGCCGATTTGCAAGTCTGGCGGGGGACGGTTTTCCAGCCAATCGACGCTCGGGCGCGAGTCCCTCCTCCAGGAAATGAGCTCTTTCCTGGGTGAGATTTCAGAGCTGACCACGGTTGAATTCAAGATTGTGAGCCTCACCGTGAGTGCCGAGTCCCCGCTGATGCTGCACACTCGTCTGCGCTATGACCTGGCGGGATCGGGGAAGGGGTACTATCGCGAAGAACGTGTGGGGTACTGGGACCTTGACTGGGAAAGATACCAAGGGAAGAAACTGGTGCTTCGAAAGTGGCAAGCAGTGGAGGAAACCCGAAGCCGCACACCAAGCCCCATCTTTGTGGAGATCAGCTCGCAAGTTCTAGGAGGCAATTCGTCATATACCGAGCAAATGCTTCAAGGGACCGACTACTGGCGAACGGTCCTGGACGCCGCCAGCGGCATCGACGTCTACGGTAACAACGGACTGGCCGTTGGAGACATCGATGACGACGGCTTTGACGAGCTTTACATCTGCCAACCGGCAGGCCTCCCTAACCGGCTTTACCGGAATCGTGGAGATGGGTCCTTCGAGGACGTAACCGAGGCAGCCGGAGTGGGTGTTCTCGACAATGCTTCCAGTGCTCTGTTTGCGGACGTTGACTAATGACGGTCATCAGGATCTTATCATCCTCCGATCCAGTGGCCCGCTCCTCTGCTACCTTCAACCCTTGAAACCTGATTGATCGAGCCACTCACCGCGCCAGAATTTGCGCTACCAAACCTTGAGGGCCATCAACCCCGATCATTTGGGGTCGGATTTGGATCGTATTTCCCGCACCTCACAAGGGGGGATGAAAAAGGCACTCCCATTTCCAGGAACTTTCTATGGGGAAAAACTTCAGCGAATCTCTTCACCTATGGCGTGGCGTTTTTCCGAAGAGGCTACCTGGACCAGGCTGTGGCCTCCTTTCAACTTGCCATTCGCGATGACCCTGACTACGCTGAGGCCCACTACAACCTTGGAACCCTCTACCTTAAGAAACACATGGGCGCTGAAGCCCGCCAGTCTTTGGGACGAGCCGTTTAACTCCGGCCGGACTACCCCAATGCGCTAAATAATCTGGGGCTCGTGGCTTTGGAAGAAGGGCAGCATCACGTATTCGTTAAAGGCTTGCCCGATATCGATAGACAGGTCGCGCGTTTTCCAGCGTGCGAGTCCTCGCTCCACCCTAAACTTCGCTGGTCCCATTCTTGCACCGAGAAGTAGTTTAGAAATTCTAAAAAGAGAGTTTTTGGGTTGGATCAACCGTTGGTGCTGTGGTAGAGTAGTAGCATAGAGGAATTCCAACAGTCGTTTAAAGAGCTTTTGTTCGAGTAGTCGTTAACCAAAACCAGCCCATTCGGCTTCAACAATTTCAGCAGCCATGAGCTGATTCAATACATAAGGGGGAAGTCATGAGAGGGATCTTGCGGGATCGAATGTTGACAGTTCGTGTATATCTTTCCCGAGGCTTGCTCACTGCTGGGGCCGAGAATAGCCCGCTGGCCGATCAGCAAGAGGGTATGCCCTCAGAGGGTGAGATTATCAGAACTTTGGCCGCTGGAGAGGGAGAAAAGAGTGCTGATTTTGCAGGCCAGTTTGAAAATTTAATTCTTGAGGACATTATTTCCTCTCTCACCGCGGAGGAAAAAAGGCAGTTGATTCATGGCAAGAAGGACTTCATCGAACACAAAATACGCGACAGAGCCATGCTTATTAAGGACGCTATCGTTAACGAATTGTTCTTTGAGGTCGCTTCACAGTTGGCCAACCTCAATGCACTTGCGGGTATGACATTTTTCGGAACGCGAAGCAATCTGAGTGGGTATGTCGACCTCTTCCAGCGCGACAAGATAGAACGGGGTCGTGACTTTCAAGAGTTAATTCATCACGTCGTGCAAAAGGCGCTGGAGGATTCGGAATTTCGCACAACCGTGTGGCGGGATCTCGGAGGTCAAGTTACAAACACAGGCTTTCAATTTAGCTACAAGCGTGAGCCCGTTTCCTCCACATCCCTCTCTTCCATGCCGAATTATCTGCGAGCGGTGTTTGGCCAATTGAAGCAAACAAAAGTCCTGGATCTTCTCGATTTTGATCTGGCAGCGTGGGTTCAAAAGGTAAAGAGCAACCTCTTTTATGATCTCTCTCTGCTGGACCCGAGTTTCTCAGCCCGATTGAATGGAATGCGCACGTCGATTTCGCAACGGACAACGGAGTCCTCCGGCTTCCAGGAGATTGTCTTTGTTGCTACCTCTGAAAGCAATCGGCGGCAGTTTTTATCCGTGGAGTTGTCACGTTCTCAACTCGCTGGTTCCAAGTGGAAAGTCAATCGAACCAAACTCAATGTGATGGAGCATTCTGTCGAGGATTTAGCTCGTATGGAAGTTATTGCGCCAGACTTGCCGGAAGTGATCTTTAAAAGCCTTCTCCAGGTTGAGAGCGTGCGAACTTCGCATGCAGCCGACATCATTAACCATCTGATCAAACGCCACACGGAGGATGAAGCCTTTAGGCAGGCGGCGAGCGCGTCTTATGTCGCACTGGTTGCGCGCCATCCATTCACCGGTGCCGACGATGTCCGGAAATCCTTGGCGCGAACGATTTGGTTCAGGGAAGTCCTTAGTCGTTCAGATAGAGGAATCCGGATGGAATTGGGACCCCCGGAGGCGGAAAGAATCGTCAAGGAATTTCTCTATGGGAATGAGAATGCGATTCCTGCCCGCATGCCTTACATAAACCCCAAAATTGCGCCGGATCTGGCGGCTGCGCTTTTGAAATTTCACACGGATGCCCAAGAGAAATTAATTCAGAAAGTCGATGAAATTGAACCGCCCAAGGTCAGGACCTTGGCCATGGGCGAGGATCCTACCAGGCTCTGAGGCAAGATCAGCCAATGGACACGCAGGTGCTCAGAGGAGCCATCCATGCGGGCTTGGCCGGCGCAAAAGAGCATGAAAATGGACCACGAAGGATGAACATGATTCCCCTCCCGAGAGGGAATTTTGACGGAGTATTCAGGAAATAGTATCCTACGATTCTACGAAGCTGTCTCCTAAGAAAATTCCAGAATGTCCGCTGAGGACGGATCACGGAGCTAGAGCTGACATACTAGGAAGTCAACAGGATGGCAAACGTCGAAGATAGAAGATAGAGATTCGAGGATCGTAGGTCAAATCTTGCGATCTTCGATCCTCAATAGGGCGCGGGGCTAAGAGTTGAAGGACTCTCCGTTTTTGCGGTTTAATTTTTGGTTGGGGCTTGTCGCTCCGCTGTGTCTCGCGTCTCAATGCGAGAGCCTTTAATCGCGATTCTCTCTGCTAAGTATCTCCTTCGGTGAAAGGGCTGTGCGCAGCTGATCAAAAAAGCACACCCGTGCCTCCTCGAAGTCTTTTCTTTGTTATGCCCGTCTCGCATGGCCCAATTCCTCAGGAGTCTTGGTGAGAAGGGAAGCTAATGAGAAACACAGAGGGCAAAAATACGCTCGCTATTTCGATCAACTTGAAATGATACCGTATGCTAATGTTACGTTTCGAATTGTGTCAAGGAAAATTCATTTGGAGAGAATCACGTGCTAGTGACGTATTTCGGCCAGTCTACGAAAATCCCTTGGGTTCATCTCCTAGCTTGCGAGAGCAGGATGAGAATTCCGAAAACGTTAGCTTTACGGCAGCTTTAACCCAGGCCGGCCTAAGCTGCCTTGAGGGTGTCTGCCACGCAATTGGTGGACCGCTCCCTTGCCTTTTGAGGGCTTTGGTCATTACAATGGACTGTGTTTGGATGTGACGGTGGCTAATGCCAAGGGCTTTCATGTGGCATTGGAAAGAGTGGCTTCTCATCAGTGGCACGGGTTCCGTGCCTGAGAGTAGATCTATAAGACTTGGTGTTCTTGCAGGCTCTGTGACCTAAGGGTGAAACCGGTCACTGGGCCAAGGATCATCAAGAGTGACCTGAAGCTGTGAAACCTGTGGGTCCCTGTCAATTTACGTCCTTCCTGAGACACTGCGACAGCAAAGAACCGTTACATATCCAAATGTAACTCATTCTCAAGAGAGTGCCCATGCCGCTCTGGGGCGGCACCAACAAACGATGAAAGTATTCCCCCCTTCGAAGGGGGACAGCGTTTCCGTGAGGGAACGCGAGGGGGATGTCTCTGTAGGATGTGCCCGGGGTAGCTGCGACAGACACCCCCCCCAGCGCCTGCGCCGCTTTTCCCCTTGATAGGGGGGGATTTTTAGGAGAGACGCAGTGAAACCGGCGGCCTCTTCAACGAGCAGAGAACAGAACGGCAAACCGAAGGGAGAATTGCACCTTCCCGAGGGAATTTCGATTGAGGATGTCCAGGCGGCGCTCGACAGAATTCTGGCCAGTGTGACCTTTGCCCGGACTGAACGCTTGAGCCGGCTTCTTCGTTTTGTCGTTACGCGGACAATCGAGGGGCAGGGGGAGCAGCTAAAAGAATATTTGCTGGGTGTAGAGGTCTTTGACAGGAGGCAATCGTATGATCCGCGCATTGATCCGATTGTCCGGGTCGACGCAGCTAGACTCCGCTCCAAGCTCAGAGAGTACTATGAGAAGGAAGGCCGGGATGATGCTGTATTGATCGATTTCAACAAAGGAAGTTACGTTCCTACCTTCCAAAGGGCGGGCCCTCGTGTTTCCGAGCCAGCGCCCATTCGCTTACCGAGTCGTCCTTTCGCCGACTGGAAGAGCGGTGTGCTGTTGTTGCTGGTGGTCGTTTTGGGAGGGTTCATCTATTGGACTATGGTCTTGTATCGACGAAATTCGGCCCTCGAGAGGCAACTGGAATCCAGCAGGCCGGCAACAAGACTTCCAGAGTTTGAACCGATCTGGGGGCGTTTTTTTCCACTCATGCTGAGAATTTTGTTGTCTTCGGGAGCCCGGTGTTCTTTTCAACCCAGCAGCATAACTTGTTCTTGCGATTTGCCGGCGTCAACGATCCCACCAACCTTCTGAACGATCCCAAGTTTCGACTGCTTCAGGAACGCTTTGGTCCGTTGTCGGAGCCGCATTTTGACTATGCGGAAATGGGCGATGCTATTGCTCTTCAGCGCCTCACCGCGTTCTTTGGCCGTGCCGGCGTCACGCTGACGGCACTGCCGGCCCATCAAGCCAGCTGGGAAGGAATCAAGGATGGTAACCTGATTTTCCTGGGTGCGCCGCGCATGAACCCTTTGCTGCAACACCTCCCGATCCAGCAAGATTTCGAATGGGGACCCGACCACAACATCTACAATCGCCATCCGCAGTCGGGAGAGCAGCCCATCTATGCGACCCCGTCGCACCGGGATGCCTTGACTTACGCAGTCATCGCCTCCTTTCCCGGGTTGAAGCCCAACCGTGAAGTTCTGCTGTTGACCGCTCACAGCACTCCGGGAACTCTTTCGGCCGTTGAGCAGGTCGTCCAGGTAGAAAATGTGCGGGCCATTGTGGACAGACTACATCTGACAAGCTCGCAGGAACGAAAGCACTTCCAGATTCTGTTCCGAATTGCAGCGGACAAAAATGTTCCCATCAAAACCGAGTATGTAACCCACCATATCTCTCCTTTCTAACAAACGCCTGTTTCGCCGCCGCGTCGCGGCGCTTGACTGTAGGCTGGTCTTTCAATGCCGGTACCTTTGGGGACCCACGTAAGGAATCTGCGCCGCGTCAGCGGCGGTTGAATCTCGCACACCGTTGGGGTTTGCCATCTCATCCGTCGCTCTGCGACGGGTTGGGAGATTGGGTTGCCGAGACCGGCCTTGAAAGGCCTACCCTCAGATGCCGCTACGCGGCAATGAAATGTCCAAACTCCAGGTGATCCGAAGGATGATCAGAAGCTGCTCTTGCAAAGCTTGTGACTTGCTGAAAATGAACAAGTTCATACGGTAATATTACCGTAATATACTTGTTCCCGAGGGTTCTTCAGTAGAGGATACGCGCTTTCGCTTGGTGGGTGTGCCTCCGGCTCTGGAGGTGCAGCCTTACATATATTTTGTATTTCATTAATTTGGAGGCTTACGTGAAACAAGCTTATTTGATGGTTGTTCCCTGGCGGAGAAATGTCGCGAGTTCCAGGCGGCTCTCTATAATAAGTCTTTTGATCTCAGCCAGCTGTTTGGTTCTTGCCTTGGCCCAACCTCTCAGGGCGCAAACCACGGCTTCAATCTTTGGGACCGTCACCGACCAAAGTAAGGGGATCGTGGTCGGAGTCCAGGTGGT
>QHZQ01000325.1 GCA_003224725.1 Acidobacteriota bacterium
TCTTGTGGACAGTCCCACCCCCAGCGCAGCTGAAATCATCGATGAGAAGAAGAGAGCGAAAAATAGAGAGAACATAGAGAGAAAAATTCTGTTTGCAGAAACCGGGCAATTTATAGGCCTTGCTTTAGCTGACTCTGAAGATTTTTAACCTAGAATTTTTCTAGATTATTTTCAATAAGATAAGAACAATCGTTTTTATTGGTTGCGAGATCCAAATTCCCAACTTTTTAAAAAAGGGGAGGAATTTCCACTTTAGTGGTATGAGGTTGCCATATCTGAGCATGAGTGCGCTAACAGGTTTTTGGAATCTCAAAGATGAATTAGCAGTTGTTCACGTCGAGGCCGTGATCTGACGTCAGCTTGAAAAGCTGCCAGCCCACGGCTTGGTGGAGGAGATGGATTTGAAAGCGCTCCATGTGAAGTAGATTCTCTAAGCGTGTTCGGACTGCAGCTACACTCCGGCTCACCGCTGAATAAGTCGATCCGAGGGGAACGCCGATCTCCGCATTCGTCCCAGGTGCAGCCATGACCGTGAAGGCGTCCGCTGGCTGGACAGCATTTGGTAGCCTGCGGCTTGACGCAGGCCAAGGCCCTTGGGACACCCTTGGCCCCGACCCGCCTGCCTGCGGTCGTGTCAAGCCGCCACCCAAGAAAGCGGTGTCAAGTCACGGCACAAAATAGTGTCGGTCATGAGATTGTTCGGGCAAATCTGATTCTGCCAACCTCTGTATCGAGAAGCCAACCTATGGGTAAAGATCAGATCAAGGAATGGTGTGGAACAGTAGGTATGGTGGCAGTGATCACGCAAAAAAGAACCATGAAAGGTCCTACGGAAAAACCGGCGAGGATACTGGCGAACTCAGCGACATGCCTTGCTCGTTCGAAGCGTGAAGTGCCCGCTTTCGATTAAAGGTGTCTAGCAGCGCCCTGCCTTTTTCTGATTTCCCATGGCGAATACACATCAGTCCATACTGATAGTACGCTCGCAGCAACAGAGGGTCATATCGGACAGCGTTCTCAAACGACTGTTCGGCCCGTTCGAAATCCTTGCGCTGGAAATAGAGCTTTCCCAGTTCATAATGCGCCTGGGCGAAGCCAGGATCGCGTTCCAAGGCCCTCCGAAAGGAACCTTCGGCATCGATCTCCATTTGCTTTGATCCGGCCAGTTGGGCCGTTCCCAGTTGAGTCCAGTGAAGAGCGGGGGCGTTCGGCTCTTGCAATTCTATGGCTTTCCGATAGTGCTTGATGGATTCATCGATTTGGCCGAGCGACTGGAACAATAAACCCAGGCTAAAGTGGAGGTCGGGGTTGTTGGGATGCAGTTCCAATCCTCTCTGCAGGAAAGAGCGAGCAACCACCGGGCTATCCAGTTCCCAACAGATATGCCCGATTCCGGCGTAGGCTGCTGCAGCACTATTGTCCACGGACAGTGCCAGTAGATAAACTCCAAGTGCCGAACTGCGCTGTTCCGTGTGCTGTAGCGCGCGGGCCAATTTGCCATAGAACTCGCCCCTGGCCGAATCTTGGTTGTTACTCGCTTGCGGAGGTGCCAAGCCGTCGCAACTGTCACGATCGCGCATGGAGTAGAGAAGTTTTGTTCCCTTAACCATGACCTTTGAACCCTTCTCCAGCATTTCCATAGAGCGCTTGCTATCACCTCGTTCCAGGTAAAAAAGTCCCAGGTTTAAGTAGCCGTCGGCGCGATCCGGGGATTGTCGAATCGCTTTCTCCAGTTCACGCTGGGCCTGTTCCCATCGACCCAAGCGAGCATAGACCGAACCCAGCAAAATGCAATAATCCAAGGGTGGAGTAGGGCCTGCCTGAATGGCAGCCAAGACGCGTTCGCTCTCGCCATATTGCTTGATGAGGTAATGGGAGAGGGCGAGGTACATCCCAACTTCATAAGAACCTGGTTTTTGCTCCCAGGCCTTACGGAGCGGGAATAAGGCCTGCGGGTACAGTAAGCGCTCAAAGAGCAGTTTCCCAATCTCCCACAAGAGGTCCGGAGAGCTGGTTTCCTGGCTGACCGACTCCAGTAATTCCGCAGCACGGTCGTCCTGCCCCACGGCAAAGCGAGTTCTCGCCAACTGCAGTAAAACGCCCGCGTGCCGCAATCCTCGGCGGTAAGCTTCTTCCAGGTGAGGCCAAGCCTCCTGATATTTCCCCTGAGCCAGGTAGGAGCCCGCCAGACGGTACCTGAGGTCCACCTGGGATGAGTCACGGGATAAAGAGTTCTCCATGAGCTCACAAGCCTCCCGGTATTTCCCCAGATTAAGAAGTGCGGTGGCCCAATCCTTTTCCACTTCCTGGCTAAGACGACCTTTAGCACTGGCCGCTTGAAAGTGTGAGACCGCTTCCTCACTCCGTCGCTTCTGCAAGGCAATGCGGCCGAGTAGTTCGTGAGCTGCCCCGACAGTAGCGGGATCGGTCAAGGCTTCCTCTGCCAGACGTTGCGCCACTTCTAATTGACCTGCCTCAAAAGCTGCACGGGCTCTTGGCTCCCAAGACTCCGTGCTCGCTAACAGGCAACTGGGGGGCAAGTAAAGAGCTAAGGAAAGTAAAGGAAAGATAAGCCAGAGGCCAACGGAGTTTAACTCAAGCATATTTTCATAAACGAAAGCAACTCAATGTCTCGGATCACTTCGAAACGGCAATTGTACTTCCCTATCTCTTTTTGTCATACTTCGCATGTTGAGAAAGGTTCTCTAGCTTCTTTTACAGCCTTTTCTTTCTATCCCAAAGCAGAAGGGATTGGGTTAGGTGTAAGTGCTGCTGAGAATTCGTAAGATCCATGTCGGTCACCTTCTCCATTTGATGATAACTCTCTGGGAAGAATACAGTCAAAACTGGCCGCCGATCTGTCCAATATCCGAATAAATTGTGATTCGGATCCAGGAAAGACTGAGCCAGAGGAAGTATTTTGGAGGAGAGGACCGGTCCTGGTTGGCGGCAACAAGTATGTAGCGAGCGACCTCATGACCGCCGAGAGAAGTGGTTTCTATCGAGGCCCCTCACCCTCTGATTCCCTCTCCCCGTTACGGGGCGAGGGAGAACAGAAATTTGACCGATTTGTGAACTTCGTCACCACCAAGTGGAACTAGCAGGCCGGCTGGCCTTGGCGGGGAAAGGTTGACAAATTCCTGCCCGCCAAGTAAACCGATTCAAAGATAGAGCAAGGTATTCGGTGTGTGTCCGATGGCCTCGAAACCCCTGGGAGAGTGGGAATCCAAATAACGGAGGCAGGGAAATGAAACGGCGTAAATTCATCGGAAACACTCTAGCTGGAGGAATACTGCTAGGCGGCACGACCGCAGCAGCAGAAACAATAGGGTCGGGTGAACCCCCAGAGTTCACCGCTCACGGCGATCTTGTGATTGAACGTCCCGTCTCAGGAAAGCCGCACAGGAATAAAGTGCTGGCTGCCATTCAACCCCATTCCGACGACATCCCCATCTTTGCCGCTGGCACCGTGGCCAAGCTGCTGAACGAAGGCTATACCGGCTACCTCATCCGCGTGACCAACGACGACATGGCTGGTCCGGGCTCCGTCGGAAATACTGTGCTCGCCAACGAGCGAGATAACCAGGAGGTGGGCCGGGTATTAGGTTTCCAGAAGATCTTCGATCTGAATTACGGCAACCACCAGATGGATGGCATTTCCCGACCGGAGTTACGGTCGCGGTTGATCTTCTTGTTTCGCCTGCTGCAGGTCGATACCCTCGTCTGCTACGATCCCTGGGGCCACTACGAGGAGAACCCTGATCATTATGTTACGGCCCAGTGTGTCGAAGCGGCCTGCTGGATGGCCAACGGAGACAAAGATTATCCGGAACATTTCGCAGCCGGCTTGAAGCCCCATGCCGTGCGCGAGAAATACTACTTTTCCCGCTTCCAGCAGCGAGTCAACCGTGTGGTCGACATTAGTTCGACCTTCGAAAGGAAAGTAGACGTCCTCCTGGTGAATAAAGCCCAGGGGCCCGCAGGTGAGACAGGAGCGCACCTGAGGGCCAGTCTGGCTGCCCGCCGGCAGCGTCTGCCGCTTCTGGGAAGTGACGACGAGACAGCCAACCGGCAGTACATCAAACAGTTTGTGCTCAAGAATGACGCCGAGCTGGGTCACAAGTACGGGCTCCAGTATGCGGAGCAGTTTCATTATATCGGGCCTGAAAAATCCACGGTCGATGAGTACGTCCAGCAACACGCTGTGCCGCTGTGACTCGGTTCAGTGTGTTCAAAGAGCCCTTGATCTCCCAGGGACTACACAACTAGGCGAACCGCTAGCTCTTTTTTGCAAACTCAAGAAGGAGCTTCCAGATCGAATCAGACACCGGCATCACCGAAAGCCGTGGAAGCCGCACCAGTTCAAAATCTTTGAGCTGGGTCTGTGCTTTGATTTCGGACAGGGGCAAAGCGCGGGGTAGTTTTTCCTTAGGCTTAATATCCACGACAGCCAGCCTGGGGTCTTTCTCCCGTGGATCGGGATATGGATCACTCGCCACTTCGGCAATTCCAATCAAAGATTTTTCATCTCCAGTGTGATAGATGAAGGCCAGATCTCCTTTACGCATGCTGCGGATATGTTTCAACGCCAGATTATTAGTCACCCCGTCCCAAACGGTCTTCTTATCCTTCTCTAAATTGGCGTAAGAGTACACGGTCGGTTCGGTCTTCAAGAGCCAGTAAGCCATAATACCTCCCTGAAATCCCCTCTCGGGAGGGGAAAGAAGGCTTCAGCCTTCAGGGGTGGGTCCTTCCCGTCTGGAACAACCCACCCCTACACCCCTCCAGCGGAGGGGAATCATTTTCATCCTTCGTGGTGTCCATTTTCATGCTCGCCGTGCAGAGCGCGCTTCCCACATTTTTATTCTTTGTGGCCCCCTTGAAATGACCGTCACGGTGCGACAAACTCATGAGGCTTGCTTTGCACCCCGCCAACCGGATGATTCCGGCACCCGCGGATGACTACCGTGAAAATCCCCTCTCGGGAGGGGCAGAAGGCGTCAGCCTTTGGGGTGGGTTGCTCCGGTTCGGGACAACCCACCCCTGCACCCCTCCAGAGGAGGGGACTAATCTTCATGCCTCGTCCCTGTCCCTATTTCTTCGGAGGCTTGGAAGGCCGCATCTCAACACAACTGGGAAGACAACGAGGATCGTGATGGAGCAAATCGATCACAACCTGAGCCACATCCTCCGGCGCCAGCTTCCAGGAGTTTGCCGCCTCCTCCTCATGCCCGCCAAACCGAGTGTTGACGCTACCCGGCATCACATAACTCACCCGAATGTTGTCATAACGCAGATCCTGCATGATAGCCTCACTGAAACCGTTCAAGCCGAATTTCGAAGCATTATAGGCCGATCCACCTTTAAAGGGATTCTTCCCGGCAAGGCTACTGATATTGATGATGTAGCCTCCGCCCCGCTTTTTCAAGTGCGGGACGGCTTCATGACAACAATAGAAGACCCCGGTCAAGTTAGTATCGATGACCTGGCGCCACTGGTCGGGCGTAATATCCGCAACACTGGCAAAGAAGCCTACGGCCGCATTGTTAACCAGAATGTCAACCCCGCCAAACTGCTTGACTGTGAATTCGATCAGCCCCTGCACCTGACCATAATCCCTTAAGTCGCAAGCGAACCCCTTAATTCGTTCTCCGGCTTTCTTTTTCAGCTGGTCAATACAGCCTTTGACGTCAACTTCATGACGTGAAGCCACCACGACTTTGGCTCCATCCCCCAAAAGCGCCTGTGCGATGGCTTTTCCAATTCCTCGAGTACCACCAGTGACAATGGCCACCTTGTTTTCTAAGCCTGGCATTGGCATTCCTTTCCTGTTTCCAACAGAATTTTATGAGTCCTAAGCGGCATCCTCCCGACTTAAGCCATCTTACATCCCTATCTGGATTTTTCCAAGATGTAGGCATTCCTTTGCCCCTCAGTTGCTATAAATAGAATGCAAGTGGATCATTAGTTTCCCAGGCAAACTCAAGCTTGTTCATGGTTGAGATGCGGAAAGCCTCTCTTGCTAAGTAACCTTCACAACAATGCAAGGCATTTTCATTAGCCCCGTGCTTCAGAGCGGGGGCTAATGGAAATGCCAAGAAGGAATTCGGTGCATTGATTTGTGTTGTTTACTGAGGCCGTTCTTTATTATTGCAGTTTCTCATGCTATTAATTACCCTTTGATGAACATTTGGAAGACGGCTCTACAGACCCAGCGCCGAAAAGATCAGATTGCCATCCTTCATGAAAGTTTCTCTATTTATACCCTGCCTGACGGATCAGTTCTTTCCTCGTGTCGGGGTCAATCTCGTTAAGATATTAAGAAAGGTTGGAGCCACAGTCGATTATCCCATGGAGCAGACCTGCTGTGGACAGCCAGCCTTCAACTCCGGCTACCACGAAGAAGCCATTGAACTGGCGCAGCGTTTCTTGCAGGTCTTTCACACCGCGGAATACATCGTCTCCCCCTCGGGTTCCTGCACCAGCATGGTTAAGATTTTCTATCCGGAGATTCTCCAAGATGACGTGCTGCAGGAAGTCTTGAGT
>QHZQ01000326.1 GCA_003224725.1 Acidobacteriota bacterium
CAGAGTGCGCCAAAGAGGAGAAGGCCCGCAGACCGCGGCTGAAGAAGAAAGATTGCGGAAGCAGGCAGCTCGCGAAGCGGCAGAAGTGAGGAAGATGTACGAGGAGTTGGTGCTGAAGAAAACTCCCGAAACTCCCTTGGTGCAAATTGGGGCGCCATTGAGGTAAAGATCAACTTGACGCCATAGCTTCTCAACTCTCCAAGGTGGGCCGCTGGCAGGAGCGGCCCATTTTTTTGTGGTCCCTTGAAAATGCCAAGGGAACTTCCTCAGGGTCAGTTGAGGAGGGGGTGAGGTCGGTGAATGTGGGAGGCGCGCTCCGCGCGGTGAGATCCGCTCATCTATCGCGTGCAAATCCCCTCCCAGGAGAGGCAGAAGGCGTAGCCTTCGGGGTGGGTCCTGCCGGTTGGGCAACCCCACCCCTGCACCCCTCCGGTGGAGGGGACTAATCTTAAGGCGCTGTGCCACCTCTGAATGCCACTTGCGAGAATTTTTATGATCGCCGTTGAGAAAAACAGTCTTCACTCCTTTCTGGCTAAGCACGATGAAAAGACTTGGACCCGTGCCTTAGAAAACATCATTCCTTCGGTTCATCCCGTGGACCAGGTCGCCACAGAAATTTGGTTTTCCTTCTGGCCGCTCAAGCTTTCCCAGTCTCTGCAGCAATCTGCTGACGCAGCTCAGACGGCCGGGAAAATGCAGCTCGATGGTAGGTATCGATTAGAAGAACAAATCGATGCCTCGGTGGAATTTCTTTTTGGGTCCCGTTATTGGCCGGAAATAAAAAAGACTGTGCTCCGGTACGCCGGAACCTCAGCGGATCTGGATAGCATCGGACTGGAAAAGTTAATCCGTGATATGGCAAGCAGCCTGGTCGCTGAACGAAAAATTTCTCCTTCTGTTCTGCTCGGCATTACGGCCGTGGCCTGCATGATATTACAGCAAGTGGGGATAGCAGCCTTCGCAGCGGCTGCGGAGTGCCCAGGGCCAGCATTGAGAGATAGCTTAACTGCTGAAGAAGTCTTAAAGGCTCGGGCCCCAGGGACGCGAAGAGGTTTGTTCTCCTTCCTGCGACCGACCGACAAGAAATTCACCATTACCTTTGATGAAAACAAAAAAGGATATACGTTTCAGGCCATTTGCGCCCAGGATCTTTCCATGGCCTGTGCCGTGGACAGGAGAAACTATCAATCTCAAGATCCACGCCGGATTGAAGGGCCCATCCCTTGTCAATGCCGAAGTGGGGCTTGCGGTTATTGCTGGATCGGGGTCTTGGGCGGGAAAGATAAACTGTCCGAAATTACTGAATTTGAAAAGAAGCGGCTTAAGTATTTCGGCTATGCATCCAGTGATAGGGATGGAGAAACTCATCCACCCGTTCGCTTAGCCTGCCAGTCAAAGTGCTACGGAGAAGTTTCGATTGTCATCCCTCCCTGGAATGGCGTTCTGGATGGCCGCTACTAGAAAAAGTCCCTTAACTCAGTTGCATTTAGGGACAGCCCTTGCTGACGCGAGGGCTACTGACTTAGGCCGCAGCCTGTTCAGTAGCCCGACCGTGAGGGAGGGCAGGGACTTTGACGGGGCCGTAGTCGAGCGCATGAGACGGCTTGATTTTTTCTTCAAGTAGGTTAAAATTCTCTTGGAATAAAGACAATTTGAGGAGCTGCTTAAGTGATTGACTAGATTTTGAAAGGAGACAAAGACGAATGTTGACAATGACCGACAAAGCCCAGGGAAAGGTGAAGGAAATCTTGGAGGGCCAGCCTGAACCATTTGCTGGTCTGCGCGTGCAGGTCGTGGGCGGCGGCTGCTCCGGGTTTCAGTACCATATGGGCTTTGAAAAGCAGGCCAATACCGGCGACGAAGTGATTGATCTTTCCGGCTTCAAGATGTTTGTGGATAGGGGCAGCTTGATTTACCTGGATGGGACTGAGATCGACTACGTTGAAGGTCTGACTGCGTCCGGGTTTAAGTTTAACAATCCCAATGTAAAGACCACCTGTGGCTGCGGAGAGTCTTTCCAAGTCTGATTTGCCAGTCCTCCATTGTATGAGGAAAAAGAACAAGGCCAACACTTCCGCTCAGAAGGTTGGCCTTTTTTGTTGCTGACGAACTCGACATGGTTCCTGGAAAAGGAGCCATGAGGGGCGCGATGAAAATCAGTCCCCTCCACGGGAGGCGTGCAGGGGTGGGTTGTCCTCAACTGGAAGGACCCACTCCCGAAGGGCACGCCTTTTGCCCCTCCCCAGAGGGGATTTTCACGGGAGCTGGGCGGCACCACCAAGAATGAAAATTATTCCCCCTTCGAAGGAGGACAGCGATCTCGCAACGGATCGCGAGGGGGATGCCTCTGTAGGATGCGCGGGGGTAGCTGCGACCGGACACCCCCCAGCGCCTGCGGCGCTTTTCCCCCCTTGATAGGGGGGATTTCAGAGGAGGTTTGAAGCCAAGTGACGGGACTAGGCGAAGCAACTGTCTTAGACCGGTTCGGGCGACCCATCCGCGACCTGCGCATTTCAGTCACGGACCGATGTAACTTTCGCTGCCCGTATTGCATGCCGGCCGAAGTTTTTGGTGCGCGGTACGAATTCCTGCCCAAGCCACAAATACTTACCTTTGAAGAGGTTGAGCGTCTTACGCGAGTCTTTGTGGAGCTTGGTGTCAGGAAAGTGCGCTTGACCGGCGGCGAACCTTTACTGAGGGCAGAGATTCCCAAGCTGGTTGAACGCCTGGCAAAAATTAGAGAGATTGAGGATCTTACCCTTACCACCAATGGATTTCTGCTTTCCAGACATGCATGGGCGCTAAAAGAGGCCGGCCTGAGGCGCATTACGGTGAGCCTGGACAGCCTCGATGATGAGGTTTTCAAGCGAATGAACGGCCGGGATTGGGATAAGCACCACGTCCTCCAAGGTATTGATGCCGCCGATAAGGTTGGTTTACGTCCGATCAAGATTAATTGCGTCGTCCAACGCGGAGTGAACGACCACACCCTCATGGATTTGGCAAGACACTTTAAAGGAACGGGCCATATCGTTCGCTTCATTGAATTTATGGATGTCGGGAACCTGAATGGCTGGAACCTGTCGCAGGTTGTCAGTGCCAGAGAGATTATTGAGCGAATCAATGCCGAGTTGCCGCTTGAGCCCGCTGAGCCCCACTACCGCGGTGAAGTGGCGAACCGCTATAGATACAAAGATGGAAGCGGAGAAATTGGCATCATTGCGTCCGTAAGCCAACCGTTTTGCGGTGACTGCACGCGCGCGCGTCTATCCACAGACGGCAAGCTGGTGACTTGTCTCTTCGCCAAGAGTGGCGAAGATTTGCGAGGTCCCATGCGTGCCGGAGCCTCCGACTCCGAGTTGCGCGCCCTCATTTTCAGTGTCTGGGAACGTCGGGTTGACCGCTATTCAGAAGAGCGATCGGCAAACAGCGACTTGGAAGGCTACGTCGACGCAGGGCGTAAAATCGAGATGTACCAGATCGGCGGATAGGTAAATCACCTTTCTCCAACCGTGTCAAGGATTGGCAGGGAAGGGGTAATTTCAAATTTTAGCTTTGAATGAGCCGTCCTGAGGATTTTCTCTACCATAACCGGGGATACGCTTCGCGCGAAGATGAAACCGAGGTAACTCGAGCCTTCGGGGAGGGGGACCAACTTTTGTCCAACCTTAGCTGTTATGGCGATCTCTTCGATGCCGTCCAGCGTCAAAGCCTTGTCCATGCCAGTTAAGCCATGGAAGTAGCCTGCCTTGGGAATTGGGATCATCATCACACCTGCTGCAGCCTTTTTTCGCTGGAAAGAGGGGGTCTTCATGCGCAGGGCATGCCGGACAATAAGTTCTTCCAGGGACATGCCTGTTCCGAAGTGAAGTGTGCGCGAACAGAGGCCCCCGATGGAACGAGCCGCTACTTCGAGTAGCCATGGGCCGCGGCCGTTCACACGCAGTTCAGCATGGATGGGGCCATCAACCAGACCCAGGGCTTGAATTGCTCGCGCGGTGCAGCGAGAAACTTGGCTCTGAATCTGGCGCGCCAACCGAGAAGGAGTGACATAAAGAGTTTCCTCAAAAAAAGGACCTTCCAAGGGATCTGGCTTATCAAACTGAGCCAGCACTTTAAGCCGCCCGCGATCCAGAATTCCTTCTAAGGCGACTTCCTTACCTTCGATGTAATCCTCGACAAGAATGCGGTCATGTGTTCTTTCGCGAGTCACCTGAATGGCTGGGCTTTTCAACAAGGCAGCAATTCGCTTGAAGGCTTCCTTGAATTGATCAGGCGAGTCTGCACGGATCACTCCTTGGCTCCCGGAAAGCGAGAGCGGTTTCAGAACACAAGGATAGCGGATGCTTTGCGCGATTTGGCTCTCGTCTTGATTAACGGAGTAACAAGCAAAATCGGGAACAGCCAAACCAGCCTTGCGCAGGAGTTTGCGCAATGTGAATTTATTGTGGCAGGCCGCCACGGCCTCCGGAGGATTGTAGGGAAGGCCCAGAGCCTGGCTGGCCAGTGCGGCTGTCAAAGTGGGTTGATCGCCTATAGCAAGGATGGCGTCGATTGGATTTTTTTCGCAGTACCGCAGAATAGCTTGAGCCGATCTCTGAGGGTTGCCAAAGCGCAAGGGAATCGCCCCATCCATCCAGGGGTCATCCAGGACGTAACACCGATCCGTTCCAGGGATTACCTCAACCCCAAGCTTCTTAGCTGCCTTTACAAAGTCTTCCGCATTATAGCCAGTGGTGGAGAACAGGAGCAGAATTCGTTTGGAAGGGGTACGATTTGATTGCAGCTGGACAGCAATGCATTCAGTGTTTCGCTTCATGGCTGGGTGGTGCTTAGTACTGCCTTTCGGAATTACGCTG
>QHZQ01000340.1:0-5384 GCA_003224725.1 Acidobacteriota bacterium
TGCGGCACTGTGCGCTGAACTGCTGGCCGCCAGGCTGCATGCCGAACCCTTGCCGGTAGAGCAGCGGCTGGCCCATGCCCTGCTGCCGCAGCACGCCACAGCCACCTAAGCGCCGGGAAAATCAGGCTGCAGCCCATGCAAAACGGGCGCAATAAGCTATCAAATTAATAGCATCTAGTTACGCACCGTCATCTGGCCGCGCAGTTCACCTGCCGGATGGGCCACCGTGTGAATGTTGGCATACCAGCGCCCAGCCAGGAGGTCAGCCGCTTGCGCAGGCGTCAGCGTGGCACGGCCCTCCATCGGGCTGCTGATGGGGCCGGTCCAGGGCAGGACAACCCCGGCGTTGGCGCCAATCGCGGCCGGGCCATGGAAATGGGCGCCCGTGGCAGGCCCGGTCAGGCCGCGGAAGTTGACCTTCCAGCGAAACAGGTTGGTGTCCTTGTTGAGCACGGCATCCACCGAGCCGCTGCCCTTGCTGGCGACGGCCGGTACCTCGTTGGCACCGCGCAACTGGGTGCTGAAGGCCTCCAGATTGGGCTGGCTGGGCTGGCGGCTTATCATGCCGCAACCTGTCATGGCGGCCAGAACGAGCACGGCGATGGCCGCAAATGAAATGCGGATTGCCTGGCGACGGGTACGCATGATCAGCTCCTGTAAACCGGTTAGTGGCAATGATTCTCTGCGGGGCATGGTCCGGGTTGCAATAGGATAAATCCGATACCAACAGTCGGCTCTGGACGACAGGCAGCGCCAATAACGACGTCATTCCCGGCTGTGTAGGCCTTCGCCGCGAGTTTCCCCACAGCACTGGTTTGGCCCAGGCAGACGGCCTATCATGCAGACTGCGCAGGATGTTTGCGTCTGGGGAGACACCATGAAACCGCTGCCACTCTTGCCTCTGACATTGACTGCCGTGCTGCTATGCGGCTGCCCTGATTCAAAAGCGCCTAAAGTGCCACCCAGAGCGCCCGAGCCGAAAGTGGTTGCGAACACGCCGCACCAGCTGCCCGACGCTACCTTGATGCGGCCGCAATCTGGCGCAAGGCTTGCTCAAACACCTCGGCAGGCTGTCCTCCCGAAATTAAATGACGGCCATTGATAATGACGGCCGGCACCGAATGAATGCCCTGCGACAGGTAAAACTGCTCGCGCTCGCGCACCTCATCGGTGTAGTCGCCTGAGGCCAGAATCTCGCGCGCACACGCAGCGTCCAGGCCCACCTCGCCCGCTAGCCGCGCCAGCACTTCATGCGAACCAGGGCTTTGGCCATCGGTGAAATAAGCCTTGAACAAGGCCTCCTTCAACGCCTTCTGTTTACCGGCACCTTGCAGCTCGGCCCAGTGCAGCAGGCGATGCGCATCAAAAGTGTTGTAGATGCGGCTGCGTCCACCGCCGGGCTCATCTGCCATGCTGAACTTGAAGCCCAGCTGGGCACCGCGTGCACGGATGTTTTCGCGGTTGGCATGCGCCTGCTCAGGCGTGATGCCGTATTTTTGCGTGATGTGCTCGGTAATTTCCTGGCCCTGCGGCCCCATCTGGGGGTTGAGCTCAAAGGGCTGGAAATGCAGCTCGGCGCTGATGTCATCGGCCACGTTGGCAAGTGCCTGGTCGAGCGATTTGAGGCCAATCACGCACCAGGGGCAGGAAACGTCGGAAACGAAATCGATTTTGAGGGAGGTGGTCATGGGATTGCCTTGTTAAACGCAAAACTGCAGCTTGTGACGCTACTTTAACTATTCAAGGGCCTAATAGTTCCAGCTCCCACTCCCGCATGGCTGCATCAGCCATTTCAAGAAACTGTCACACAAGCTTTCTAAGATTCCGGCAGCACAGGTTTAACCGGTTCTTGCGCTCGTTTGCCGAGCCCGTTGAGCAGCTCAGCCCTGCTTGATTTATTTTTTGATGTTATACGCAGGTAATAGCCATCTGGATCAATAATTCGAAAATCGGTTAACCCCCAACTTCTTTGTTGAAGGGGTTCCTGAATAGGATATTTCTCACTCACTATTCTTTGATAATAGGTTTCAATATCATCAATCTCTAATACTATTTCCACCCCGCCACCTACACGTTCATACGGAGATTTAGGACGTAGATGATGATTTGATGATAGCTTGGACAATAATCCTAATCCAAGGATGGCGTTTCCACTTTTGACTGCAATATAACGTTCCGATTCTTTTGTTTTCTCAAAGCCTAGTATACGGCAGTAGAAATCAGACGATACTGCAAGATTATTAACAAACAATTCCATGCGTAGAGTCATCATATATTTCAAACCCTTTCAACATAAGATGAACGGCAAGGCCTTGGTGGAGGCGTTACGGCCTGTAGGCAAGCCTGAACCCTCGTCTGTGGCGATGGCAGTTCCGCTGGTTTCGCCTTGCCACGCGAGCTCGGCATCACACTGAAAATGTTAAATGCCTCAAAACATGGCCGCGCAATCAATCCGGCCTTCCATGTTCAGACCGTCAACAGCTATCACGAGCGTCTGAAGACTTGGATTGACCGGAGATTCCGTGGGGTCACACTAGTTACTTGCCCAACTACCTGGCTTGGCAGAGGCTATACAAAAACAAGGTTTCGCTGGAACAGTTCATCACTTCAGCATTGGGCCGGCAGCTCATCAACACGTAACGAGAACAGAGCCTTCCCCCTTCTCTTTTGATACAGCAACCGAATCCTTTTTTTCATTTTTCCCCAGTGACTGTTTATAAAGCATGGCGTAATAACCGCGACGGGCTAACAATTCTTGGTGTGAGCCCACTTCGACGATTCGGCCTTGTTTCATGACCATAATACGATCCGCATCGATAATGGTAGAGATTCGATGGGCAACGACGAGCGTAGTTCTTCCGGTCGTCAAATGCTGTAAAGCATTTTGCACCATCTGCTCGGTATGGGAATCCAAATGGGCTGTCGCTTCATCAAGGATTAATAATTTCGGCTGATAAACTACGATTCGGGCCAATGACAATAACTGGCGTTCACCAGCCGAAAGCCCGCCCCCTCTTTCAGACAGCTGGGTATCATATCCCTGATTCAACCGTTGGAGAAATGGATCCAGTCCGACAAACTTGCATGCTTGAATCACCTCTTCACGTGGGATAGCGGAGTTAAATAGCCGAACGTTTTCAAGGATCGAACCAGAATACAAATGCGGATCCTGCTGCACAAAGCCAATTATCCGATGCAGCGTCGCCTGTGGGATGTCTCGGATATCGATTCCGTCGATCCGAATGCTACCGCTTCTGATGTCATAGAACCTACCAAGCATGTTTAAAATAGAACTTTTTCCTGCACCCGTTTCTCCGACAATACCAATGATTTCCCCTGATTTAATCTGTAGATTCAAATTCGATATTACGTCAATTCCATCCGTATAACCAAAACAAACATTCTCAAAATCAACTCTTCCTTTTATATCAGAAAGCACGATATCCTTCCTGTTTTCCAGTCGAGGATCCATGACCTCAGGCCGGATGGAGAAAACTTGCCAGAGCCGATCCATGGAAACAGTCGCCGATTGCAGCTTATCCCACTGCTGGGTGATTTGGATAATAGGTTGGAAAAACTGTCGGATATATGTAATAAAAGCAAAAAGAACCCCGACCTCCAAGGAATGGTTAAATACAGCCATCCCCCCGGCCCACACCAGAAAAGCGAGAGCGAGATTACCTAGAAATTCAAAAGTACGGTTAAAATAAATGGTCGTTCTATGTTTTGTAAAATTGACTTCGAGATTCAGTCGGTTCAATTTCGTATATTTGTCCAGCTGTTTTTTTTCCTGATGGAATACTTGAATGATGTTCATCCCGGCAAGATTTTCTGCCAAAAATGAAATCAACCTAGAAAGCTGCAATCGGGTCTGCTCGTATGTTTTACGCAACATAGGACGAAATCCGATGGCGATTCCAGCAATGACGGGGATCAAAATCATACTGTACAGCGCCAGAACAGCATCTAATTTCAACATCATGGCGATAATCAATAGTAACGTTATGCCATCCCGCATCAGGCTTAAAGAAATATTGGTGAAAAATTGGTTAACCGTTTCGGTATCGCTTGACACATTGGTCACAAGGGCTCCAAGCGGGCGCCGGTCAAAAAACGACATGGAGAGATTTGAAATATGGCGGAATAAATCTTTTCTTATGCGCACCACAATATTCTGCCCTACATGCTGAAGCAAGTTGTCTTGCACATATGTGAAGACAAAGCTTAGCACTGACAAGCCAATATAACTCCCGCCAATAACGAATAAAAGTCTTATATCATGTCCAGGCTTAGTCAAAACGTCATCGATCACGATTTTCACAAGATACGGCTGCAATAAATCCGCCGATATCCCGAGTAACGTGCAAATAAAAATAAGCATGAACGTAGATCGATGCGGCTTAACGTAAGTCAGCATAAACCGAAGACCGGTTCGCCGCTCCTTATGAGTGCGATCGATTGGCTTAGACATACTAGATATCCCCCCTTTGGATCGCATGAAGCGATGCGTAATTTCCGCCAGCCGCCAGTAGCTGTTCATGCGTGCCGCGCTGAACAATCGTCCCCTCATCGAGTACTATAATCTCATCCGCATGCTGTACCGCGCTAATCCGATGAGCGATAATGACCGTCGTTCTGTTTGTTCTTGATTTTCTTACATTCTCGATCATTCTCTTTTCCGTTACGGAATCGACTGCACTGACACTGTCATCCAATATAAGCAAAGGGGCATTTTTAATTAATCCCCGAGCCAGGCTCATTCTTTGCCGTTGTCCTCCCGAAAGGGTTTGTCCCCGCTGCCCCAAGGTGGTTTCAAACCGCTCGAGAAATTCCATACCATCATCATAAATATGGGCAAATTGAGATGCTTCCGCCACTTGTTCCATCGTCAGGTTGCTAACGCGATGTTCTCCCTGATCGTAGCACTGAACAAGAAACCATCCTGTGGAACATAAGCGATGTTGCCACGTAAACTCGCCAGCTCAACCTCGCGAATATCCATGCCTCCAATTCGGATACTATCTGTCGGCGAATCATAAATTCTTAACAATAATTTAGCCAGTGTCGTTTTGCCACTTCCTGTTCTTCCGACAATTCCGAGTGTTTTTCCAGGAGCCAAAAATAAATTAATATTATTTAAAACCTGATGTTTGGAATCGGGATAAGAAAAAGTAAGTTGTCGAACCTCAATACCCAGCTCTTTTTCTTTTAACGGGACAGCATTCTTGCTTTCCTGAATATCAGGAACTTCGGACAAAACCATTTGCAATCGATCCAATGATGTCCGGGATTTATGCGTGGTATTGATTATTTTTCCAATCCTCTCCAGAGGCCCTACCACTATCTTCAGATACAAAGTGAAGGCTACAAAATCCCCAAGGGTC
>QHZQ01000340.1:5393-9060 GCA_003224725.1 Acidobacteriota bacterium
AAGGGTCATTCCACCTTTAGCCGTCAAATAACCTCCGTAAAGCAAGGTAACGGCAAGCGAAATGTGCCCGACAAACGGAAGCAGAGCTGTGAAGAAAGAGGATGAGCGGACAAGCCGCAGTTGATGGTTGCGCACCTGATCCACGGTTTCTCCAAATCTTCCCCTAGCCACATCTTCCACTGCAAATGCTTTGATGACGCGTATCCCGTATAGCTGTTCCTCTACAGATTTAGTCATACTGGCAAGGGATTCTTGTACCTGTTTCGACTTTGCGCGAATTCTTGGTTTAAAATAAACAACCGAGGCAGGAATTAGCAACAGCGGCAGAATCCCAACAATCATAAGGTGAACGGGAATCGAACTAGCCAGGATCATGGCCAACGAAAAAATCATCAAAAAAATGGCATTGGTTGTCTGATACATTCCAAATGACATCGCATTTCTGATTGATTCCAGGTCGTTGATGATGTGGCTAAGCAGCGAGCCAACCCCATGTTTGGAAAAATAGTTCTCGCTTAACCTTAAAAAATGGGCAAACAGTTTTTGCCGCATATGGAATTCAAATTGGCGTCCCAATCTCAAAATTGTATATTGGCCCGCTCCATGCAGAAGTCCTGCACCGATTCCAGCAGCCAAAAGCAATGCCGCATATTGATATATAACGCCTGGGTGCTTCAATCCCCGCTGCAGTTCGTCTGTAAACTCGCCAATCAGTTTAGGAATATACACGTGAAAAATGTTCGAGCCAATAAGCGAGAATACGGCAATCACATAATGTCCGATGTACGGTCTGGCAAAATCCTTCAACAAATTTCGTCCATCCAATCCTTATCACTCCCCAAATATATAAAGAAGCCAACCAGTTTCGTAAACCAGCGGCTTCTTCATCGTTTACTTGCGCTACCTAGCACCAGAAAAATTCTCTGCCATCATACAATCATTAACCACTTTTAATCCCTCTTCTATGGGCAATCCCTCAGCTCTGCTAAGCCTTAGGATAGGCAGCACATCGGTAATTTTTTCCAGTAATTTTGAGAAATCACTTGATGCTTGGCCGTGGTTCCTCATATTAAACCAGTCAGGATATATGGCGTGATCCGGATAGAAAAAACTGTCTTTCAGTAAGGAACAGGAAACCTCCTTATTCAGTGGTTCAATCCTAGAAAGATCTTCCGACGGTTCAATCCTGATCATTTTGTTCAGAAATGACTCCTTCACCACCTTAAGGTCCACTTTTTCTTTCCTATTATTCTTTATGGCTTCGAAATTACATAAATCCGTTTCCGCTTTTAATTGATTCTGCGGGTATCTCCTGTTTCTCATTTCAGGCAAAATAGTTCTCAGATTACCGAAACTAACCATCGTCTGCAGAGTAATGGAAACCGCTCCCGGCCACCCTATCACGGATATTCGATTGTTCTGTATTCCAATATAAGCTTTATCATTCGCAATCAAATTGCAGCCTTTTTCAAGCAGGCTTAAAATTGTGGTTGTTTTTCCGGCACCTTGCCTTCCAAAGAAGAGGTAGGCACCTCCTTCCCTCTCAACAACAGCTGCATGCATCAGGAAAAATCCTTGTTTTTCCAACTCGCGGGTAAAGATTTCGCGGATAGCACGGGTAGGTTCGAATCGAGCTTCCGGATGCTTGCCGTCTGTGATTAGACAAAACATGCGACGGTTCAGATCGACCACTGTGATGGTATGATACATTTCATATACAATGATTTGTATCCCATTTTCTAATTCTGCTTTTTGTTGGTAGTCAATTTCTACGGAAGGCAGCTTGTGAACCTTGTCCAAAATCAAACCGTACCAGGTTTCATCAATAATGGCGCTTACCGTATAGCGTATGTCCGCCCTACTGTCTTCCTTGCCACAATCATAATAAGCGCCAAAATAATGCTGTGCCCATTTAAGGTACGCTTCGGAGTTGGTTTTTAGATCGCATCCGATATTTTTATTCAAAAAAGTTTCACTGTACGGGGTATCGTATTCGGAAACTTTCGTGAATATATGATTAAGTTCCAGAATTGGTACTCCCCTAAAAATTGTTGATTTGGCCAACCTGCTTCCCATTCATATCCCATATACCTACGGTGCAATCATAAGATGCCGTGGCCAGGAAGTGGCTGTCCGGACTGAAAGACACCCCAGAAATCGAGCCATCATGATCTTGAATATGATGCATCATTTGCTTTGTGGCAAAAGACCAGATTTTTGCCGTTTCGTCATAAGAACCAGTGGCAATCTTTGTACCGTCTGGGCTCCAACAAATACTTTTGATCGACTTCCGATGGGCTGACTCTGCTAAAGGATAAGAAACTTGTCGAGGTACATCATAAATAGAGATACATTTATCTCGAGAAACAGACGCAATATAATTACCGTCTGGAGACCATGCGATTTGATTAATGATTTTGATATGACCCTTGATTTGATGAATTTTCTGTAATTGATCTGGATCCCAGACATGTACGAGACCATCGTTGGAGCAAATAGCAAGCATATTACTCTTTGGATGCCAATCCACCGATTTGACGGTCCCCTTAAATGCTTCAGACGTATAAACTAACCCTTCGGTAAGATCCCACATTCTGAAGCTTTTATCGTATCCGCCTGTAACGATTCGTTTGTTGTCAGGGCTCCATGTAATAGAATTTACAATCCCTTCGCTGCCATGGAAGCGTTTAAATTGTTTCTTGGCCTCTACATCCCAGATGACGATGGACTCGTCATAAGACGCTGATGCGAGCCATTTCCCATCATGCGACCACTTGACAAACTGGACCAAACTATCATGGCCGATGAATTCGGCAATCAGCTGACTTGTTTGGCTATCCCAGATCCGAACAGCATTATCGTCAGAACCGGTTGCGATACGCCCGTCTTTGAACCAGTCAACAGAATTAATCCCAAGGGTTTTATCTAAAGGAGTTGGTACCTCCTCCATTTTCGTGACATCAAAAATACGGAAATAAGCATCAAATGAACCAACGGCCAGCTTGCATCCATCCGGTGAAAAAGACAGGGAATTCTCCCACTTGTGATACCCTTTGAAAGTCCCGAGTAATTTAAGTTCAGGATACTCCCAAATGGCCACCGAACGGTCATAGGAAGCACTGGCTAAATATTTGCCGTTTCTTGATAGAGCCAATCGTTTAATCGCCGCTTCATGCATGTCTCTTGTCTTAATAAGGTTTCCTGTAAAGGGATCCCACACTTTAAGTACGGAGTCATCGCCACCGGAAATAATATGTGTTCCGTCATGCGTCCACAGCACGGAATTGACATCATCAGCGTCTCTCATTTCCTGGAGGCATCTGCCTGTTTCCGCTTCGAGCAATAGAATATAACTGCCGTTTCCGCAGATTATCAGGTGTTTTCCGTCGGGCGAGAATCTCAAGTCATTCATATGGTTATCATGTGTTATGACAATTAAAGCTTCACCGCTCTCAACATCCCAGATCCGAGTGGTCTGATCAAAACCTGTAGTTGCTATTTTCTTACCATCCGGTGAAAAATCAATCCAATTGATATCATCTTCATGACCAATAAATTTTTTTATTAGTTTTCCTGTATAGGGATTCCAAATCATCGCTGTAAAATCGGAACCCGCACTGGCAACCAGTCCGCTGTCTGCCGACCAGGCTACAGCTTCTAGTAGATC
>QHZQ01000341.1 GCA_003224725.1 Acidobacteriota bacterium
ATTGATGAGTCGAACGATGTGACCCTATCCTACCTTCTATCCTACCTTTGGTCCCGTAGAACCAAGCTACTGTGACGTACACCCTGGCTCGCCCGATTGCACTGCTTGCCCGCACTCTCCTGACTCACCTGCTTGCAAGAATACACCACCCCGGCCTCTAAAGCCGCGGACCAAGTCACAATAGGCGGACCAAGCATTTTGCAGCTATGATCTAATTGTTCCAAAGCACATACTCCTACAATGGATGCTTCCCAAACGAATGCCTATTCGAACCATTTCATGAGAAAATGAGTAAAGCTTATGAAGGAACTCATGAAGCTTCGTAGACTGTGGTTACTCATCGCCATACTATTGACTTGTGTGGTTGCATGGAAAGCATTCGTGTTTATTTCCCCTGAAAGGCTTTTCCTGGGGACCAATCTTCTCCGCCAACCAGCTAATTCGGTAGGGAGGCTACTGTTTCTCCTATTCATTCTTTGGTATGTACCTATCCTACTTTGGCAGTATTTCAAGGACAAGAAGAAAAAAACACGTGACCAGTTCGGTCACAAAGATAGGAGACTTCGTTAAGCGGCAGCGAATAACAAGCAGTACGAGTTGAACAGAAACTTTCGGACGTTAGGTTCAGACGATGGTTTCTAATCTTTCTGCCGGAGCAGAACAACAATCTCCGTTTGACCAATTCCGCGCTCGTAGCTTGCTCACTTGGCCGCTGCTGACATTTCTCGTTATCGGGGTAGTGACCGTGAGTGTCACCGGAAGTACCGTTTCCGACTTAGGAAACAACACTATCCTAGCCTTTGAGATCGAAGCCGTTTACGCACTATGGATTATCTGGCAGTGCCGCCGGCACTGCATCAGCATCCCGCAGCTTTTCGGCCCCCTGCCGCGCAACCCACGGACTTGGATCTATGTAGCCCTGGCAGTTCCGCTTGTTGCGCTGTCGACGGTCACGGTCTGGCTTCGAGTTCGGGTGAGCCACTTCCTTCTGCCACAACTAGGCACTTCCTTTACAAACTGGCTGGCATACCGGCCGCAATTCGGTCATGCCGCAGATGTATGGACTGTAGTGTCATTACTCCAGGGCCTTACATTGGTTCCTGTTGTCGAGGAATTACTGTTCCGCGGTTTGCTCTTCCACCGTTGGGTGCGGAAGTGGGGGGTGACGCGCGGAACGCTTGTTTCATCGTGTGCCTTCAGCCTGATGCACAAGGACATGCTTGGGACCTTCGTCTTCGGACTGGTAATGGCGTTGCTCTACATGCGAACACGCAGCCTGATGATCCCGATTGCCTGTCATGCCCTCGATGTGGCCTTGGTTTTTATGATTCAAGGCGTACCGCGAGTAAGCACTTGGTGGAACCTCTCGCTGTGTCTTCCGGTCGCATTGCCCGTCTTGCTGCTGTTTCTACACAGACACTGGCCAGGACCGAATTCCTACTTGCCTTATTCTCTATCAGAAAAAAACAAGGAGCAGACTGATAGTATTAATCGGATCTGACGCCATGACGGGAAGTTGATTGAATCGGAGGTTACCATAAGCTGATATAAGAGCTCGTGGTTAATCGAGATGTCTAATGGAGTGTTCAACGAGGGAGGTTACCTCGGCACCCGAATCCATTCAACGAAGGTCTGCGTCTCAAGTTGGAAGGTCAGTATCGGCAGTCGATCGCGTATTTCGACGAGGCACTTCGCCGTAATCCCAATCAGGCGGATGCCCTCTACCATCGTGGGACTTGCTACAGTTTTCTCAGGCAAGAACAATTTTTCAAAATACTGGGTAGCCGACAGCGATGTCGTGAACTCGATTGACCGTTTTGAGGCCCTCCTTTGGTTTCGCAGTCGCGGAGATGAGTGCCTAAACTGCTCCGCACAGGACTTCTGGCGCCACGATGGGACGCTTATTTTGCGAATCAGCGAACGACAATAGTTGATTCTTGAGCCGAAGTAGGCGACAACGGTCGCGGCCTGGGCTGGCCCCATGTGGTCGTCTTGTAGGATGAAACGGAGTGCTTCATCAGTCTTTGCTTGGTACCGGTCCACAGGAGAATAGGATCAGCGGACTTTTTTCAGTTTGGAATACTTCAGAAAAGGAATGTATGCGGAGACAGTGCTCTGATAATCGCGGAACTCCTCGCCGAAACGTGAAGCAAGCAGCCTCTCTTCGATCCGCACCCGGATCTGCGTGCCTATGATGAACAGCAAGGTTGAAAGCAGCAGGATCGGCAGGGACGTGATCATGAAGCCCGTGCCGAACAGCATGCAAAACATGGAAGTGTAGATTGGGTGGCGGACCACACGGTAGATGCCCGATCGCACAAGTTCATGATCCGGGTTAAGGCCGGCATCAATTCGCCACTGGCGTCCGAGGGCGCGGGCTCCAGACCAGGAAAAAAGACTGGCGAGCGCAAGAAAAAAGACAGCAAAGGCGGTCCGCCAGTCTTCCGTCGATCGCGCCCAAAACTTGTTTTGCCACAACAGCGCGTAGGCCAGGCCTTCGAGCAGTAAGCCCCAGCGGGCACGACGGTCCAGTTTCTCGGGCGTCTCTGCCTTTCGTTTGATCAAGAGAAATGGCGTTAGCCAGATAAGCCATCCGGCTCCAAGGATGATGTATGCGTAGGTTGGCATCTCGTCGATTATATATTCATTCGTCGCGCCGCACCGATATCAGGAACGAAGGTCGTCGAGAATCGGGCTTTGTTTGCCAATCCGCTCACCGGACGCGAAGCTGGCTCCTCCTTCTTTCGCAGATCATCTTGATCCGAGACCGTCAAAGGGCGGCATCGCGGTTTTAGCGACCCATGGGAGGCCAGCATAGATTTCCCTAAGGGACCATAGGACCGGTATGGCAAGTTCGAAACCGTTTGAGAACCCCGTATAATCGATCGTGACATTCCACGGATTTACCGGCGATAGAGGCCGGTTGCCGATCCGGACTAACGACTTCGCGGAGAAGTGGCGGCTAACCGGGCGGTTCCTTCGGACCCCCGCCCGTCACTTCTGAGTCATCAAGGATTCCCTGACGGCCGATGGGGATCTCGAACTGCATTCTCCGTCGGTTCGATGCGCGAACCGTATTTTCTCGCGTAAACCTGTGTGAACTCGGCACCCAGCAGGAACACCTGGGCCGAATAGTAAACCCATAAGAGGATGATGACAAATGTTCCGGCCGCGCCGTACACCGATCCCAGGCTGCTGTGGCCAACATAGGCCCCTATCAGAGATTTCCCGGTCGTAAACAGCAGTGAAGTCATAGCGGCACCAACCCCCACATCGCTCCACTGAATTTGAACATCCGGCAAGAACTTATACGTCATCGCAAATAGGACAGTGATTAGTCCAAACGAAACGGCAAAGTTCACGCTGTGCAGAAAGAAAGCAGGAATCGTCAGCGACTCTTGAAGGAAGCTACTCAGGGCAGACAGCGTAGCGCTAGCAATCACCGAAAGCAGGAGGAGGAAACCAATTCCCAGCACCATTGCAAAGGAGAGTAATCGAGTACGAATGACCGCCTTCCAGCCCAATCCTGGCTTTAGCCGAACGTTCCACACCGTATTAAGGGCATTTTGAAGTTCAGCGAAGACTGCCGTGGCTCCAAACAAAAGCGTTGTCAAACTGATTACGGTGGCACTGAGACCGGAGAATTCCGTACGCGCTTTTTCGCTAGCAGCCAGTATGGCCCGCGCTGCCTCAGGTCCTATGAAATAACGAAATCGCGCCATGATCTCAGCTTGGGCTGTGGATTCTCCCACCACGGACGCAGCTACGGCAAGGACAATGATCAGTGTTGGCGCCAGTGAGAATATAGTATAGAAGCTCAGAACGGCAGCTAAGCGGGGGACGTTATCTTGGTACCACTCGGAAAATGTTTCCTTGCAAAGCTCCCAAATAACCCTCGCCCGCAGTACCCGAAATAGTGGAACTGCCCATCTCTTAATAATGGAAGATGGCTTTCGCAACAGTCTGGACACGTGATAAGTTCCCAATCCCAGTTTCCGGCAGTCCGTTATGGCCGTTCCCCTGCAGATGATTGTGACGCATTTCCGTCCAGGGAGGCTTCGTTTTTGTGGGAGCAAAGAGAACTCGAAGAATTGGACCTGGGCGGTTTCCGCGTGACCTTCTTCGCAGCGCGCGGCTCCCTCCGGTCATTGCCCAGCATCAGACCTAGAAAGCTCTATTCGACTGCAATCCACGTCTCTATGCGACCCAGACCGGTCACTCCACTAAGACCGAACGCCTCAACGGCCTTCCGTAACTAACGTGTTGCAAGAACAATAAAAGTCAACAAGAGTTCTATTGACATATATTGACTCTTGTGAGAAATTTTTCTCTTATCCGATCAGCGAAACCATTGTTTCGGGAAACCGGCACAAGAGCGATGTATGCCTGGATTTCCGATATTCAGGAGTTTCAACACATAGGAGGCACCATGAAACGCGTTATGTTGGCGATAGTTCTCATCGTTGGGGCAGGCTTTCTACCCCTTCTGGCTCAGACGACATCCACCAGCATCCTCGGCACGGTGACCGATGCTTCGGGAGCCGTGGTACCGGGGGCCAAGGTGACCGCTTTGCAGGTAGGCACGGGATTGAAACGGGAGGAAGTGACCTCCAACACCGGGGATTACAGTTTCCCGCTCCTGAACGTCGGCGAGTATCAGGTTACGGTGGAGCTGGCAGGTTTCAAAACCGAAGTCCGGAA
>QHZQ01000342.1 GCA_003224725.1 Acidobacteriota bacterium
CCCTGGAAATCTTCTCTGTGGAAACAGGATAAATTAGAGCTGGCGAAATGCCCATCGCCAGGCTAAGAAAAAAGAACCACCAGATCTTGCCAGTTCTCTTTAAGGTTCCCTGAATTTTGCTCATGGATGAAATTTGAATGCTTTAACCTAAAACCGGCAGTTCAAACAACCGCAGAGACGCGGAGACGCAGAGAGAAACAGGGATAAAATGTAACGGCCTCCTATTTTTTCTCTCACCAAAACGGTGAAAGAAGTATGGCTACACTGGGTTCAAAAGCCGAAAACCAACCGCCCGGCAGTCCCGACTGTTGGCTGTTTTAACAAGAAGCTCTCCGCGCCTCTGCGTCTCTGCGGTGGGCTTTTACTGCTGTTTCTAGGTTTAACCTAGGTCCGAAATTCCCCTGTCAACTACATATTCCCGGTATGCCTCCGGGGTGTCGATATCTAGCAAGATCCCTGCCTGACCTGTCTCCACATGCAGGATTTTATCCTGATATTTTCGCACCACGATGACGGCTCCCGCATCGACAGGGGCATTTATCAGCTCAGGAAAAAGGTCATGAGCAAAAATAATGGGATGACCTCGCTTCTTTCTAAATGTCGGAATCACGAGGGGATTGTTATGGCTGGAAAACCAACCAAGAAGCTCGTTGATTAAATCTCGATTTACAAACGGATGATCTACCAGGAACAGCATAAGGCCGTCAATGGAATATCCTTCAAGAGTCTTTAGACCTCTAATTAATGAAGAAAGTTGCCCCTGTTCATACTCTGGATTAATGACGACGTTTGCTCTTAGCTGTGGCAATCTTTCCAAAATCAGCTCAGCCTGAGAGCCCAGGACGATCTTAACTTCAGTCAAATTGGATTGTTGGGCTTCTGAAGCAATGTGCTCGAGGAAGGTTCTGCCGTAGATTCTAAGCAGAGCTTTCGGACTTCCCATGCGTTGTGACTTGCCTGCTGCCAAAATCAGCCCTGCGACCCGTTTCATTGTTCCTTCCTGAGTCTTCCCACCCGAAACCCATTGGTTATTGTCACCAGAATGAAGCTCACGGCACCCAAAACAATTCCACAAGCCACCGGCGAAAGCATGCCGAACCCTTTGCCTGCAGTAAAGATATCAATGCAAAACGTCGCTGGAACTGAGGTCGCTGTCGTCAGCAAAGCTGCCTGCGCGTTTGAACGTTTCCAATAAAGCCCGAAGAGCAGCGGCACAAAAAGGGCCACGGTTAGCAATCCATAAAAGATTTGTAAGGCGGTAATGACGGTAGGAATCAACACCGCAAGCGCTATTCCAAGCATTCCAGAGACAACAGAGATCAATCGGGTCACTCGCAAAAGCTCAGTCTCGCTCAGGTTCGGGTAAAGGCAGCCTTTCATAAGGTCTTTGCCGAATGAGGTGGTCAACATAGCAAGCACTGCATCCGCTGAACTAATTTCGGCCGAAAAAATAGCAGCCAGCGCCAGGGTCCCCAGCCAAGAAGGCAAGAGATTTACCATGACGATAGGCAGGGCCAATTCTCGATTCCTAAGATCCGGGTAGGTCGAGCGAGCCACCATACCCAACACGGGCGGCATAATGGCAAATAAAAGGAGCCCCAAAGAATTCAGCGCCACAGAAAGGCGGACTACCGACGCGTTTTTAGCGCCGTAGATTTATTGCAAAAGTCCGGGAGAGATGAGGAAGGATGGAACCAGCAGAACGATGTAACCGAAAACCTCGGCGGGATCATCCCCGCCGAGACTAAAGTAGGCGGTAGACCTGCCGGCGATTTCAAGTGGGGGCAAAAGTTGCTGGTGCAAATGGCTCCAGCCTCCTGCAAGGCTCAAGGCGAAAGGGACAGATAATAAGAAACCGACCCCTTTGACCGCTAATTGGAACGTGTTAACCCAAGCGGCCGAAACAAGTCCTCCCATGGAATAGTAAACCGTGACCACGATGCCCCCCAGCAAGCAGCCCAACCATTTAGGGCTGTGAGCGACAACTTCTAGAATCCAGGCCAGAGCAATTAACTGTCCTGCCAGAATTGTCAGGGCTCCCAGCCATAACAGGCTAGCCACTAGCACCCGCATACGGCGATCATAGCGAAATTCCAGGTAGTCGCCCACCGTGTAGAAGTGGTTATCGGTAGCAATCCTCCAAAGACGGGGCCCCACGGTAAACGCGAGCAGCAGAGATCCAATGCCGGCCGAGCCAACCCACCACCAGGCGGAAAGGCCGCGCTCGTATCCCAATCCTGCCGCTCCCACGGTCGAACCGGCTCCGATATTAGCTGCCAGCAGTGTCGAAAAAAGCAGGCCTGTGCCAAGCCGTCTTCCAGCAACAAAAAAATCGGAAGCCTGCTTAACGAACTTGGAAACAAACAAACCAATTCCCACCAGCAAAGCCGAATAAAGAACCAGTATCGACAGATAAAGATTCAAGTCTCAGCCTCGCTGCTCTGAGCCAAATAAATCATAATGGCTGGGAATACCCGGAAGACCTCTGGACGTCAGAACGGCACGGCAGACAGCGCTGGCTACTGTGTCTGCGGCCAATGAACCCATCTGGATAAGGTTGGGCAGGGGGGCACTTGGAAGGGTGCCCTCGGAAGTGGCTAAGGAGAGCGCGAAAAGAGTATCCCCGTCGACCGGCGTATGGACCGGGTTAATGGATCGAGCCAGGCCATCATGGGCCATCTGAGCAATTTTATTGAGTTGCGACTTTGAGAAGGCGGCATTGGTAGCTACCACTCCAATCGTAGTATTTTCCCTGGAGAGTTTGACGAGGCTCAGTTTGCCCTGGCGAATCTGTTCCATGCTGTTCAACAGAGTTCTTCCGTCAGAACCGCGGGCTCCAGCCAGGAGCCTGCCTTTTTGCGGGTCGATGACGTCGCCGGCTGCGTTCACAGCCACAAGGGCACCCACAACCATGTCGCCAGCCTTGATCGAAGCAGTTCCGATTCCGCTTTTCATGGCCCGTTCCAATCCAAAGAGCTTGCCCACCGTGGCTCCTGCACCCGCTCCGACGTTACCTTCCTCACACGAATTGGGTCTTGCATTTTTGCAGGCCTGATAACCCGCATGCTTATCGGGACGAATCCTGGAATCGCCAAGCTCGAGGTCAAATAAAATGGCCGCTGGTACAATTGGGACTTTAGCTACTCGCGTTTCATAGCCAATACCCTTCTCCTCCAGGTATTGCATGACCCCGGAAGCGGCCTCCAGTCCAAAGGCACTTCCCCCCGCCAAGAGTATTGCATGAACTTTTTCGACCGTGTTCATGGGGTTCAAAAGATCAGTTTCACGAGTGCCTGGAGCGCCGCCGCGAACGTCCACTCCCGCAGTCGCACCGGCCTCAGCAAGGATCACCGTACATCCCGTGGGTCGTCGAGGATCGGTGAAATGTCCTATTTTGATTCCACCAACATCGCAAATACAACCAGACGGGGTCAATTGGGGAGGAGAAATAGAACCCGAGCGGAATAAATTTGAAATTACTGCGCTCGAGGAAATACAGGGTGCGGCAAGTACCTCTTTTAGAAAAGCCCTTCGTGTGTTTTCAGGGTTGCTCATAGGACCCGCCCATGCCCCTTGGGGGTATCACGAGCGATGAAAATTAATCCCCTGCGCTGGAGGGGTGTAGGGGTGGGTTGTCCCCGAAGGCTGACGCCTTCTTTCCCCTCCCGAGAGGGGAATCAGCAAATCCTTCCGCTGGAGGAAAGCTGTGAAAAAATTGGAAGGGCGAGCCTCCTGGCGAGCCATCGCCCCAGCAAGTCCTTGCCCCATGAGGCTCGGCGGGAGCCTCGCCCTCCCAATCTCCGCCGGTTTTTAATTTTTTCCCTCGTTTACATCTTGTGCCCTTGATCTTTTGGATAGGAACCTAAAACCTTCATAAAAGTCGCAACTTCGGCCAGGTGTGCCACGGCATTTCTACAATTCGGGTCCTTCGGCGAACCTGCGAAATCAATGTAGAAGAAGTATTCCCAGGGCTTGCCATGCAGAGGTCGCGACTCGATCTTAAAGAGATCAATGTCCCGCAGCGCAAAGACGCTCAAGGAGCGAAATAGCGCGCCAGGCACATTCTTGACGGAATAAACAATGGAGGTTTTGTTGGCATTCTCAGGAAACCTGGCTTTTTTGGATAGCACTAAGAAGCGGGTGAAATTCTCCGGATTGTCTTGAACCTGGCGTCTGAGGATTTTCATTCCATAAATTCTGGCTGCTAATTCACTGGCAATCGCGGCTCCATCCAGGATCCTTTCTTCTTTAATTTTCTTGACACTGCCGGCGGTGTCATAGGTTGGCACAATTTCCACCCTTTTTAATTTTGCCATATTATTTTGGCACTGCATGAGTGCCTGCGGGTGGGAAAACACCCGTCTCACTCGAGAAAGGGTGATGCCGGCATGAGCAATCAGGTTGTGGACAATCCGAACATTCAGTTCCCCAACTATTTGCAAACGATGTTTCAAAAGAAGGTCATAATTTTGATGGATGCTTCCCGCCAGGGAATTCTCAATGGGAATAACAGCAAAATCTGCGGCTCCTTTCTCTACCTTTCTGAAGACCAGGTCAAACGATGGGCTCGGCAACAAATGAATTCCATCGCCAAAAAAGGTTCGGGCGGCAATTTCACTGTAGGCACCACTCTCCCCTTGAAAAACCACAAGTCTTTTGCTCAGGTTTGGCATAGCAGCCTCGACAGTTAAGTTCAATTGCCGAAGGAGCGCCTCAGGCGTCCTCTGGAACAGACGATGAAAACAATTCCCGTCGCTCACGGGGGAAACCATTTATGATCCTGCGATTCACCTTGAGCGATTAGAATGAGGATTCCCCGTTTGATAGCAGGCCAGTGACGTCTGTAAGACTCGATCGAGGGGACATCCCCGGCGCCTTTGCCGCTTCCCCCGTGAAAGGGGGGCTTTCCAAGGAGACTCATATATACCAAGCAGGATGTTGCAAATCAACGCCTAAAATTGGCTCAACACTCTCAAGCGGTGGCAAAAGGGTAAGAGCTGAGTGTTCCAATGGGTATTTGTCAGAGTGATTGACAAAGGCAAAGAACTCATTGAAAATGAACCTTAAGGTAATGAGTCAATGAGAAGAATGTTATCAGGGAGAATTCGGCGGACTCGAAGCACTGCCATTCCAGTGAAGACACTTGTGCTACAGTCCTTTCCGGTCTTTTTAGATCGGGCATAACCCCCGATTGCTTTCTCCTTGATCAAATTTTCTGCCATTGGTTAGACAAACCATCTCCGTAAGGAGGCAGAAATGATTAAGTTCAGACGAATTCTTTTCCCAACCGACTTCTCCCCCTCTGCCTCGCACGCTCTGGACTATGCAATTTCTTTGGCTCTTGAGCACGAGTCTAGAATTTTTCTTGTCCACGTGATCGAGGACATTGGTTTTAACACTCCTTTCACGCTGAGTTCCTTCCCCACCACGCTCGAGTATCATCACGGAATGGAAGAGAAGGTGAAACTGGAGTTGGAAAAAGTGATCGCGCCTCAGTTGAAACGACAAATCAATGTGGAAGAGATGGTTGTCAAAGGTAAACCCTTCGTAGAGATCGTGCGCCTGGCCAAGGAGAAGGAGGCCGATTTGATTGTGATGGCGACTCATAGCCAGACGGGAGTCAGACATTCACATTTGGGTTCAACTGCTGAACGTGTCGTTCGGAAAGCGTCTTGCCCCGTTCTGGTGGTTCGTCATCCTGAATATCAATTTGTAATGCCCTAAGGAGGTGTCTATGAGTATTGCCAAACGGTTGAAGGAATACTTGGAAGAGAACAAGGTTCCATACACGCATTGTACTCATCGCCTGGCTTACACTGCTCAAGAAGTAGCCGCAGCTCAACATGTGCCTGGCCGAGAGATGGCTAAAACAATTGTGTTTAAAGCGGACGGTCAGTTCCTTTTGGTTATCCTGCCGGCCGTAATGAAAATTGATATGAAAGCGTTACGAAACGAGCTCCCGTTCAAATACGTTGAACTGGCCAGTGAGAAAGAATTTGCTTCTCTGTTTCCCGATTCTGAGATTGGAGCCATGGTTCCCTTTGGAAATCTGTACAGTCTGCGGGTCTATGTGGATAAATCCCTTTCCATGGACGAGGACATTGTCTTTAATGCCGGTACCCATGTGGATACCGTCAAAATAAAATATAAGGATTTTGAACGACTCGTTCAACCCCAGATGATCAATGCGGCCACACGACTGGAAATGGCTTCATAAGCCGGGCGTGACAGATGCACCTTACCAATACACGCTGACATCTCAGGCATGCCCTTCGCCCTTCCCTGGCCTTCGGCCCCGTTTTTCACCAGGGGAGAGGTCGGGGTGAAGGGAAAATAAACGGGTTCAAGATTTCGCACCTCATTTATTGCAGCGGTACGACAGATGACTCCTCCAACCAACCTGCGGGCCCTCTCCTCCGGCTTTGAGAGCCTGGACAGTATTCTTGAAGGTCCGCAATGGGGGGACACGGTTGTTTTTCATTTGAGTAGCCCGGAAGAATACTATCCCTTTTTAGAACTGGTCAGTAATTTTCTAAAAGCTCAAAATATACCGCTGCATTATTTTGCCTTTTCCGAGAAGTCCGTCTCTTTTGTTACCGGACTTCCTCGTCTCATCATTCACAATCTCAGTTGCATTCAAAACCTGGAAAGGCTCAGTGAGGAGCTATCTCAAGTTTTTGCCCAAAACGATTCCGCGACTTTCTATATTTTTGACAATGTCTCTGAGCTGATAAGAATCGCCAGTGCCGAGAAGGAACTGGTCATTCTCCTTCAAAAAATCAGCACTGAACTCGCGGAACGCCAGGCAGCAGCTTACGTGGCTCTAGAAAGAAATCTCCTTTCCAATGCCACCGTCGCTCAAATTAGAGATGCAGTCCCTGTCTTTCTGGATATTCAGAGTGTCGACAACGCTCTCTATTTTCAGCCCATAAAAGTTCAAGGACGCTATTCAGTACACATGTTCAAGCGTTATCGGATCCTGGAAGGAGACGTCCAGCCTGAATCCGCTTTGGATTTCGAAGACTATGCCCGCACCCTGGAAAAAAAGTCCAAAGAATTTCTGGAGCTCTATGCCCAAAAGCGCGATGTTGAAAAGGACCTTAAGAAAAAAGTGTTCGAACTGTCCCTGTCAACGATATCACCTCCTCTTTGCTCAGCACGATGAATTTGGATGAGATCCTCTTTCGGATCTTAGTCGGAGTCACAGCTCAAGAGGGATTAGGATTTAATCGGGCCTTCCTTTTGCTTGTGAATGATCAGGAGAAAATGTTGGAAGGCAAAATGGCTATCGGACCTTCGAGCCTGGAGGAGGCTTTAAGGATATGGACCGATCTCAACACACGACCCCTCACTTTTCGTGAATTGTTAGCTTCCTTTGACGAAGAATGGCAGCAGCGCGATATTTACGTCAACCAGATTGTCCGCAAGATTCGGATTCCTTTAAGCGACCGATCCCATCTGCTGATTGATCTCTTAACCCATATGCAGCCGGAAATCATTGGTTATGAAATCCCCTCCCATCGCCACCCTGAAGAGATTTTAAGGTTGCTGGAGGTGCACAGTTTCGCCGCCGTGCCACTGCTGTTTCGCAAGCGCTCTTTGGGGCTGCTTCTCGCCGATAACCTCATTACTCAACGAGACATTACGATAGATGATGTGGAGATGCTGGAAACCTTTGCCAATTATGCCTCCGCTGCCCTCAAACACGCCCGCTTGTACGAAGAGGTCAGGACCAGGATCAAAGAAAGCGAGCGCCACATCCACGAATTGGAAGCGATGCAAAACCGCTTGATACGTTCCAAGAAACTCTCGGAATTGGGTGAGCTGGCTTCCAAGATGGCTCATGAAATTCGAACTCCATTAGTCAGCATTGGTGGATTCGCTAACGCTATGCTGAAGTCACAGGCCCCGGATGCCCCTAACAGTGAATATCTCAAGATCATCGTGGAAGAGGTGCGGCGGCTGGAAGCTATTATTAGCGATGTGCTTGCCTACGTCAGCCCCGGAATTCCTCGAACTAAACCCGTGGACTTGAAGGGTATCCTGGATCAAGTTGTCTTCCTGATGGAGGTACCTCTCCGCGAGAAAAAAATTCGGGCTTATTCTAATTACCCTGCAGATCTTTCTCCCAGCAACGTAGATCCGGATCAGATGAAACAGGTGTTTATGGCGATTATTAGTAACGCCATTGAATCCATGTCTGAGGGTGGTGTGCTGGCGCTGGCTATCCATTGTCACAATGACTTTGTCCGGATCTCCATTTCTGATACTGGCACCGGGATTTCTGAAGATAAACGGGATAAAGTTTTTGATGCGTTTTTTACCACAAAATCCACGGGTTCCGGGTTGGGCCTTAATATCGCGTCTCAGATTATTACTAACCATATCGGTTCTATCTATGTCGAAAGCCAGGTGGGCCTGGGGTCCACATTTATCATTAATCTCCCTGTTTCCTTGCTTGAGGAGGCATTGCCATGTCGCAACTCTTGATCGTCGACGATGAAAAAAATATCTTGAAACTGTATGAAAAGGAATTTAAAGAAGAAGGTCATGATGTAATGATCGCTACTAGCGGGTTAGAGGCATTGCAGAAGCTCGAGAAGAACGCTGTTGATCTCGTGATTCTCGACATTCGTATGCCGGAACTAAATGGAGTGGAGACGTTGAAGAAAATCATGGAGTCTCCTTCTAAACCTCCCATCATCTTAAACAGCGCCTATACGAGCTACAAAGACAACTTTCTCACCTGGGCTGCAGAAGCCTACGTGGTCA
>QHZQ01000139.1 GCA_003224725.1 Acidobacteriota bacterium
TCTCGTTTTTCAAGCATCTACGGGCCGCACTGGTTGTTGATCGCCCTGACCGTGGGCGTGACTTTGATCAGCATTGTGCTCTGGGGAACTTTGGCTGGCTCAATGCTGCCCTTCGTTTTGCGCCGTCTGGGCCTTGATCCGGCCGCTTCTTCTGCTCCGTTCGTAGCGACACTTGTGGATGTGACGGGGCTAATCATCTACTTCAGCATTGCCGCGCTGATTTTGAAAGGCACTCTGCTCTGACACTCGCAGTGTTTCTTGAACACCGGCACCAGCGTTCTCTCGTTTTGGGGCTGCAGACACCGGCGGCCGTGCCTTTTCCGCTTCAGAGCGGAAGACCTCTCCGAAAGCTTTCAAGACATCAGTGCAGAACTGCTGGCCTATCGCTCCTCCAACCCCGTCCCTGACGGCTCTTCCCGCTCCATCAAGATCGAAACCGACCGAAAGAATCTCAAAGTCAAAGCCCCCATCAACTCAAGAGCTGAGATTTCCAGGCTGAATATCTGTATAAAATCGTATAATGTCGCTATTTTGACTTGACTTGAAACGTCTGAAAATGAATATAAGGAGATTGTCATGGAACTCTACCGGCTAAGAGAGGCTGCGGATTTGATGCAGGTCAGCTACCCAACCATCAAGCAATGGATCTATCGAGGCAAGATCCGCTCCATCAAGACTCCTGGGGGACACCATCGCATCCCGCAGATTGAAGTCGAACGGCTCTCGGGCAAAGAGCAGATCACCTCAAAGCGTCACCGGCCTTCAGGGTTAGAAGCGATCAGCGGTCGTAACAAGTTGCTGGGGACAGTCAGCTCGGTCCAATACGAGGGTTTGTTAGCGCAAGTGCATATCCACCTGGGTGGACAGACGATTACATCGATCATCACCCGTGACGCCTGCAAGGAGTTGGGCCTCAAGAAAGGGGTCAGAGCTTTTGCGCTGATCAAAGCAACGGAAGTCATGGTTATCCGCGGGTAAGGTAGCGAGCTGGCATTCGCGGCAGTTGCTCATGCCGCTTGAGGCGACACCACAAGGCAGGAAAATGAGTGATTCCCCCTTAAGCTCACGGGACAACCCCCTGAAGCCTTCGGCTTCTCTCCCCCTTTGTTAAGGGGGATTTTCGTAGAAGCTTAAGGAAGAACATCAATGAACATTCGACGATTCAGACCATGTCCATTCCTATTTCGCTCGTATCTTCTGACAACCCTCTTCGTGCATGTTCTCTACGCTCAAGTCGGAAGTGCGGAGCTCACCGGTCAGCTTAGAGATCAGACCCTATCGGTCATCGCAGGTGTCCCCGTAGCTCTGACGGAGGCCCAGACCAATCAAAGGTATGGCTCAAGGACAACGACAAACGGGATTTATACCTTCACACATCTGAAGCCAGGTCTGTACACATTGTCGATTGAAGCTCCCGGGTTTAAACGGTTCGTGCGCGATGGTCTGCGACTCGCCACAGGTGAGCGCGTCCGCCTGGATGTTGAGCTCGTGATTGGTGATGTCAGCGAAAACGTGTCAGTGACCGCGGATGCGCCGCTGCTGCGGACTGAGACGGGTAGCTTGGGCCAGGTCATCAGCAACCGCACGATATTGGATCTGCCTCTCAACGGCCGCAACTTCGTTCCGCTGGTCGCCCTTTCCCCGGGCGTGGCCCTTCCCCCCGGCTCCTCTTTTCCCCGGATCAACGGGGGACGGCCACGGGTGAACGAATACTTGTACGACGGCATTTCCGTGTTGCAACCCGAACCGGGCCAGGTGGCCTTCCTCCCGATCATCGATGCCATTCAAGAATTCAAAGTTGAGACCAACAGTCCGTCGGCCGAATTCGGCCGTTTCAACGGCGGGATCATCAACTTGACCACCAAGTCCGGTACCAACCAGTTGCACGGATCGGTCTTTGAGTTTCTCAGGAATGAAGCGCTCAACGCCCGCAACCTGTTTGCGCCCGCCACTTCCGCCACTCCCAAGAAACCTCTCTTCCGGCGGAACCAGTTCGGATTTGTGCTGGGCGGACCCCTCATCAAAGATAAGACGTTCTTTTTTGCAGACTATCAGGGAACGCGCCAGGAGATTGGACAGGTAAGAATCTCGACGGTCCCCACTGTGCTGCAACGGCAAGGGATTTTCACCGAGGCCGTGGGGGAAAGCGTTCCCAGGATCTATGATCCGGCAACTACTGCAGCCAAGCCTGGCGGCAGTTTCGTGCGTGATGCGTTTCCGGAGACCATGATACCGGCGGCGAGAATGGATCCCGTAGCGTTAACGCTTCTCCAGCGTTATCCTTTGCCCACCAGTAAAGGAACAGCCAACAACTACCGCAGGCTCGAGAATGAATCGCAAGATCAAGACCAGTTCGATATCCGACTGGATCATCGCTTTTCCCTTCGTGATCAGGTTTTCGGCCGTTTCTCGTATCTGAACGATCAGACCGATCCGGTCACCCCTCTTCCTGAAGGCAGTGGCATGATCACGACAGGGACTATCGGTCTGACCAGGGCCAAGGGGTATTCCTTCGCTTCAAGTTATCTCCACACGATCGACTCCCGGTTCCTGAATGAGCTCCGATTTGGCACCACGCGGCGTTCCATCGACCGCAGGGCACTGTTGCTCAAAGCACCTCCTTCTGAGAGCTTGAAGTTGCCCGGGATTCCATCCAACGCAGCCTTCCAGAATGAACTGCCCACGTTCCTGATTGATGGATTTCAGCAGCTTGGCCCTCCCTCAAATACCGGCTCCGACTTTCGCACCGATGTCACTCAAGTTAACGACGTGCTCTCCTTACAGCATGGCAGGCACTCTCTCAAAGTCGGTCTGGACACTCGTTGGGAACGACTGGATGTGGTTCAACCCCCGTCACCCACGGGGCTCTTTCGCTTCAGTAGCCTCTTCACGGATCTGCCCGGAACCACGGGAACGGGCAATCCGTTGGCAAGTTTCTTGTTAGGTCAGGTGCAGGATTTCTCAATTGACCTTCAAAGCAAAGTCCTGCGCCCGAGGGCTGCCATCCAGGAGTACTTTATGCAAGACGACTGGAAGGTGACGCCACGGCTCACCATCAACGCCGGTGTACGATACACACTCAACTTTCCTTCGACAGAAGTGGATGACCAAGGGGCGGTTTTCAACCTGTCCACCCAGAAGCTGGAATATCTTGGCAAAGACGGGGTTCCACGGTCTTCTCGTGAGTTACATAAGTTGAACTTTGGCCCTCGTCTGGGCCTTGCGTATCGTTTGAGTGACAAGACCGTCATACGCTCAGGCTATGGGCTGATTTGGCTCGAGCAGGCCGGTATTACTACTCCGTTCACAAATCCTTATTTCCCTTTTATTCAGACGGTGACGCAGCGGTCCCTAGACAACATCAACGCAGGGTTTGTCCTTTCGAAAGGCCCGAGTATTGCCCCCATCCCTCTGACTCCGGACGCCGGTTTGGGCCAGGGAGTGTCTTCGGTGGATCGGCATCTCGGCTCGGGTTATGCCCAGCAATGGAACCTGGCGATCCAGCGAGAAATCAGCCGAGATTTTTCATTCGAGGTTGCCTACGCAGGGTCCAAGATCACGCACATCGGCATCCCCGACACCAACATCAACCAACTGACGTTCGAACAGCTTAAGCTGGGGAGCGCTCTGCTCAAGCGCATTCCGAATCCGTTCTTTGATGAGATCCCGCGCTCCTCTTCTCTGGGTGATCCGACTATCCCGCAAGCTCAGCTCTTGAAGCCCTTCCCACGTTTTACCACGGTGGGCTTTTTCCGTAACAATGTCGGCAACACCAACTATCATGCGCTCCAAATGAAGCTGGAGAAGCGCTGGTCGGAAGGCCTCGCCTTTCTCATCAGCTACACTCGATCCAAACTGATCGACGAAGCTTCCTCAGTCTTCGATGCGGCCATCCTGACCGGCCCTGTCGCTAATTTCCCTGTGGCCGACAGCTTCAATCGCAAGATCGACCGGGACGTTTCCAGCGGGGACATCCCCACGGTTTTTGTAGCCAGCTACGCCTATGACTTGCCCATAGGACCTCGGCACCGGTTTAGTCCCGGTGGTCTTGCCGGTAGGCTTCTGAACGGGTGGGAATTGGCAGGAGCATTCACTCTGCAGTCTGGCTTGCCACTGGCCGTCACGCAGGCAACTAATTTCAACGCTTTTGCAGGCTTTGGCACCCAGCGGCCAAATCGCTTGGCAAACCCGGAGTTGCCGGCTTCCCAGCGAAGTACGGCTCAGTTCTTCGATACGAGCGCATTTGCCACAGCGCCTCAATTTAGGTTGGGAAGCAGCTCACGAAATCCAGTTCGTGGTCCCGATTATCGCAACGTGGATATTGCCTTAATCAAACGAACTTATATCCGTGAGCAGATAAATGTCGAATTTCGCGCTGAGGTATTCAACCTGACCAATACACCACCGCTCAATGCGCCCAACACGATCCTGGGAAATCCCGGATTTGGATCGATCACATCGGCCGGAGATCCCCGCGTCATCCAGTTTGCTGCCAAGATCAACTTTTAGTAGCCCGCTGATTGATAGGTTGAGAAATAGAATTTTCCTGTCCACTCTATATTGTCACATATTGTGACGCGCAGAAGACGGCCCTGCAAGGCTCACATTGCAGACCTTTGATAACCCACCCCTTCCTCATCCCTAACGATCTTTTTATCCCGTCTTAATGAACTCCTTAGGGAGCCTTTATGACTTCCTTATGTCCTCCCTCCTAGAGTATTCGTGGCCAGGAGGGTAACACCGAACCTCTGGGATCCTCGGGTTGACGCCTGGTCAGGAAAAGAGAGGAGACATCCCATGCTTGTCCACAGTGACCGACTGCTTGGAACCTGGTTTCACGACGCCGGGTTTTCCCTGTCAATCCTCGGAGTGCTTTCCTGCACGCGATTTCGCCTTTCGCATCTCTGGAGGAAGACTGTACTTGTTCTCAGGGATCTGGAACTGTTCGCCGCCCTCTGCCTGGCGCGGTTTATCGTCTGGCGAAACGGTCGCGAGCGGGACTAAGCCCAAGCGTGCAAATGGAGGATCAATGCAATGCTCGACTTCATGTCCTTAGCTTTGATCGTTGTCTTCTTCGCCCTCTCATTTTGGACGAGAAAACTACCCTTCAACCCCAGCCGTCTTCTTCCCTCTTAACAAAATCTTTATGGACTCTTTATGACTTCCTTATGCGTTTCCGCTTAGAGTCAACAGGGTCGTGACAAACAACGCCATCCGGTCTCGTCATCGGTGTGATTATCAGTTTCATCTACTCGAATAAGGGAGAGTGGCGCTGGTTTGCTTGATGACTTTTTGTATTTATGAATCATCGAGAATTCATGCATCCAAGTTCCTTTTAGAGAAGCCGCTCCTTGGGGCGGCGCCGGCAAGGAGGAAAATGCACATTCCCCTCCGCCGGAGGGGTTGCAGGGGTGGGTTGTCCCGAACCCGAGGACCCACCCCGAAGGCCGACGCCTTCTGCCGCTCCCGACAGGGGATTTTCAGAGGAGGAGTTGCCCTGGCAGCCCTGGGGCTGCGCCACCGAACATGAAAATGAGTGATTCCCCCTTAAGAAAGGGGGCAAAGGCCCTTGGGCCTTGGGGGTTGTCTTGCTGGCGTCTGGCGGCACTGGCTCACAGGACAACCCTCCTGAAGCCTTCGGCTTCTTTCCCCCTTTATTAAGGGGGATTTTCAGGAGAGCCGCTCATGCCGCACGGCGGCACCACCAGGGATGAAAATCATTCCCCTCCACGGGAGGGGCGCAGGGGTGGGTTATCCCGAACCATAGGACCCACCCCGAAGGCTACGCCTTCTGCCCCTCCCCAGAGGGGATTTTCAGGAGAGTTCCCCACGCCGCCCAGGGCGGCGGCTTAGGACATGAAAATGTTGCACCGAGCCGCGACCGTAAGGGAGCGGTTTAGGCAATTTGCTGAGTCTGCCCCTCCCTCACGGTCGGGGCCCGGATACCTGTTATTTCCATAGGGGAGAGATGTAACCGTGTCTTCACCAACCGAAACACAATCCGAACGCACGACTAAGGTCGTGGTGGCCACTTCAGTCATGCTGAGTTTTATCTCGTTCTGGCGTGCCGCAGCGATCGTACTCAACGATCTCGGTTCTTCTGCTTTTTACGTGGGCGGTATTGCTGAACAGGCCGTGGGTCAGGCGGCGCCCTGGTTCATCCTGGGAGTGATGCTGTTCTCCTATGCGGTGCGGGCCATTTATATTGAGTCCTGCGCGATGTTCACGCGAGGGGGCGTCTATCGCGTTGTCAAGGAAGCGATGGGGGGCACCCTGGCCAAGCTTTCGGTTTCTGCTCTAATGTTCGATTACGTCTTGACCGGCCCGATCTCAGGCGTCTCGGCAGGTCAATATATCGTGGGCCTGGTGGCTCAAACGGTCACTTACTTCGGCCATCCGTGGCAGCCATCGAAAGACGCAATTAACCATTTGGCGGCAGTCATTGCCGTCCTCATCACGCTTTATTTCTGGTGGCGGAACACCCAGGGAATCCATGAATCCTCCGACGATGCCCTGAAAATCATGTACGTGACCACAGCAATGGTGGTTCTTTTGATCGTTTGGAGCGGGACATCAATTCTTCTGAAACCTGAAAGCAAGCGGCTTCCGCCCAAGCCGGCGCCACAGAACCTTTCCTTTAACCGCGACGCCGTGGGTTGGTTGCCGAATATAGCGCCCCATGCCTTGCATCCGTTGCCAGTGCACACACCGCCGTCGGATTCTTCCGCCACGGACACAGCTGCTGAGCCGCGTTATGGTTTGCCCGGGAATGCAGGAGCACTGCTCGGGCTCATTGGCATCCTGATCGCCTTTGGCCACTCCTTCCTGGCCATGTCGGGTGAAGAATCTCTGGCCCAGGTGAATCGCGAGCTCGAATACCCCAAGCATCGGAATCTGATGCGAGCGGGACTGGTGATTTTCATTTATTCGCTTTTGTTTACCTCGCTGGTTTCGTTCTTTGCCTATGCCCTCATTCCCGACAGCCTGAGGCCACAATACTTCGGCAACCTGATCAGCGGCATTGCCATGAATCTGGTGGGACCTTTACCGCTGAAACTTCTCTTCCAAGCCTTTATTGTAGTTGTCGGTTTCTTGATGCTTGCGGGAGCAGTCAATACCGCCATTATCGGATCCAACGGCGTTCTCAATCGTGTCAGCGAAGATGGTGTAATGCCCGACTGGTTCCGTAAACCGCACAAGAGGTATGGAACCACCCACCGAATGATCAATCTGATCGTCCTTTTGCAGCTGCTGACGATCATGGGTTCTAGGGGAAATGTCTATGTCTTGGGAGAGGCGTACGCCTTTGGAGTCATTTGGTCATTCGCTTTCAAGGGACTGGGCGTGCTGGTCTTGCGTTTCAAAGATAAGTCTCCTCGCGAATGGAAGGTGCCGCTCAACATTCCTCTGAACAGCAATGAAATCCCTCTCGGACTGGGTATCATTGCGACCCTTCTTTTTACTGTCGCAGGCATCAATTTGATCACCAAACAGGTCGCGACGATTAGTGGCGTCGCCTTTACCCTGGTGTTCTTCCTGATTTTCACGGTTTCTGAGCGCGTCAACGAGCGGCGACGCGGCGCCAAAGCCCACATTGAGGTCGACCAGTTTCGGGTTCAGCTTCAACAAGTGGTCTCGCACCAATCGGTCGCGGTCCGTCCTGGGAATACCTTGTGCCTGGTGCGGGACTACAACACCCTGGATCATGTCAGTAAAGCTCTGGAGCTGACAAATACCGGAAAGACGGATCTCGTGGTGATGACGGTTCATCTACTTCGCGGCCCGGACACCGGCTATCAGGACTTGGCAGAACACCGGGTCTTTACCGAGTACGAACAGCTCCTTTTTAGTCGGGTGGTGGCATTGGCAGAGAAAGCAGGCAAGCATGTGGAGCTGCTGGTTGTACCCTCTTCAGATATTTTTCAAGCCATTGCCCAGACGGCGGCTCAGCTCCATTCCTCCATGATCATTGCGGGTGTCTCCTCGGTCGTGACTCCGGAAGAACAGGCAAGGCGCCTGGGGCAAGCCTGGGAAAGATTAACGCAAAAGCCGAAGCATCAGGTATGTTTCCGCATTATTAAACCAAACGGGAGAATACGCGACTTTTATCTTGGAGCTCATGCGCCGCAAATGTCTGAAGACGATGTCAATCTGGTTCATGAGCTCTGGCTTAGTACGACAAGTCAGCCGGGTTGGGAACATCTCCACCACAAAGATATCGTAAGCATCGCCCTTGCCCTTTTGAAACAGAATTGCAAAAGCCAAGAACAAGCGGCTCTGCTGGAACACATGCGAAGAGACCTGCTCAGGCAACAGACGCCCGAATCAGCAGTGCAAGTGAAAAGTCATGACAAAGGTGGCAAGAGATCGTGACCATTCAGTTTAGCACTTCCCTTCCCTGCTCCGGGCCTCCGGTGCAACCCGTATTACGAATAAAAAGACAGTTTTTAGCAGTGACCAGGTCCTTCTCATGGGCGTTAGGTTCTCGATAGAGAAACCTCTCTGGAGTTTGGACATTTTCATCGCCGCGTCGCGGCATCTGACGGTAGGCCAGCCTTTCAAGGCCGGTCTCGGCAACCTAAACCAATACCCTGTCGCGGAGCGACAGATGAGATGGCAAACCCCAACGGGGTGCGAGATTCAAGCGCCGCTGACGCGGCGCGGGTTCCCGATGGGACACCGAGGTACCGGCCTTGAAAGGCCGGCCTACCGTCAAGCGCCGCGATGCGGCGGCGCAACCGGCGTTTCGGTGCCCAGCATATCTCACCTCTCCACCAAACGCGTCTTTCATAGTGGGAAGTACGTAACTGCAGGAATCTCAATACGCGTCGTGGTCTGGCGCAGACCCATAATGTCCAAACTCACCCCCGCAAGGGAACAATTTCAGTAAGCACGCATGCAGCGATGGGACGTTTGGACCTTCCCCTATGACGCGGCGGGACCAAGCGATATAATGAAAAGCCATGAAACGCCTTGGTCGTCAAAGATGGTTTGGCTATCTGGGCCCCCTGACAGGGGTAGCGACGGTGACCGCCTGCTACAAGCTTCTAATCATAGAAGTGAATGCGACGACGGTCGCGCTCAGCTTTTTTTTGGTCGTTCTGCTGACCGCTGCTTCCCAGGGAATTGGCCCGGCCATCCTGGCTTCAATCGCGGGAATGCTGTGTCTCAATTTTTTCTTTCTTCCTCCGGTTGGGACGTTCACCATCTACGATCCCCAGAATTGGGTAGCTCTATGTGCTTTTCTAGTTACGGCGATCATTGCCAGCCAGCTTTCCTCCGCCGCCCGCAGAAGGGCTCGAGAAGCGGAAAAGAGCCGTGAGGAGGTATGGAAGCTCTATCAGTTGAGCCGCGCCATCATTATCACGCCGGATCCCGAGACCGCCGTGTCGACCATTTCCAGACAGGTCAGAGAAGTTTTTGAGATCACGAACTGCGAAGTCTTTACACCCGACGAATCTGGAAGACTGGAAGAACTGCCAGCCACCTCCGCATCTCCACCTCCAGTTTCTGAAAAGCTGCTGCGAGAGGTTTTTGAAAGAGGAGAGCTGAGGATTGACACGGCGCATAACAGCACGTATGCGCCGCTGAAAGTGGGCGTCCGCGTCACAGGGGTCCTCTTTCTGACTTCCGGCCTGATGGAGGCGGGAACGATCGAAGCGATCAGCGGATTAGTCGCCCTCGCTTTGGAACGGGCGCGCTTTCTCAAGCAACTGAGCCGAACGGAAGCCCTCAGCCAAAGTGACCAGTTGAAGTCCGCACTCCTGGCATCCGTCTCTCATGATCTGCGCAACCCATTGACTTCTATCCGCGCTGCAGTGGATAACCTGCTGGAAAAGAACCTCAATTGGGATAGAGAAGCCCTGCATGAGTTCCACTTGATCATCAGGGAAGAGGTCAACCGGCTGACGCGTCTTGTTCAAAACCTGCTGGAGATGGCCCGGATTGAGTCCGGAGAATTACACCCCATCAAAGAGTGGGGGTCCTTATCCGAAATCTTCGGCAATGTGCTCGATCGTTGCACGGCTGAACTCTCCAACCACCGAGTCAGGGTCGAGTGTGAAGAGAATCTTCCCATGGTAAAAGTCGATTCCCGATTATTGGCCAGCGTCATTGCAAACCTGTTGGAGAATGCCGCCAAATATTCTCCAGGGCAAAGTGAGATCATTCTTCGTGGAGCCATTGACAGCCACAGACTAAAGGTAACCGTCCAGGACCAGGGACCGGGGATCCCGACCAATGAACTAACTCGTGTCTTCGACAAGTTCTATCGGGGAGCGATCCGGTCGGTGAAGCGAAGGTACGGCACCGGAATGGGACTTGCCATTGCTCGGGGTATCATTGAAGCCCACGGAGGTAGAATCTGGGTGGAAAGCACCCCAGCGAATGGAGCTACGTTTTCGTTCACGGTGCCCGTTGAAACCAGAATGGTCTCCAAACCGTTGACACCCGTCGGAGATGAAGCATGAGTAAGCCGGTCATACTCGTAGTAGACGATGAGCCTCAGATCTTGCGAGTGATGCGCGCGAGTTTGCCAATCCGTGGCTATGAAGTCATCACGGCCTCGAGCGGCGAGGATGCCCTGGATGAGCTCAGTAAACACGTTCCCGACCTGGTCATCCTGGATCTGGTAATGCCTGACACGTCAGGCCTGGAGGTATGCCGGCGGGTACGTGAATTTTCTTCCGTACCCATCATTGTGCTATCAGCTAAGGGCTCTGAGAGTGATAAGGTTACGGCGCTGGATTTGGGTGCCGATGATTACGTGACCAAGCCGTTTGGCATGGACGAACTGCTGGCCCGTGTGAGAGCCGTCCTGCGGCGACTTTCTACGGCGGAATCGAATGATCGAGTCCTGACAGTCGGTGACGTATCCATCGATATGGACGAACGCCGTGTAGTGGTCGGTGGTAACGAGATCCGGCTAACCCCAAAGGAATTTGACGTCCTCAAGTACCTGGTGAGCAATGCAGGTAAGGTCGTCACTCACCGAGCTCTGCTGCAAGCAGTATGGGGCTGGCAATCGGCCGATCAAACTGAATATCTGCGGGTCTTCATCAACCAATTGCGACGTAAGATTGAGCCGGACTCCAGCCAACCACGTTATATCCTCACCGAGCCCTGGGTGGGATATCGCTTCACCCCAAGTGAATAGCTTCCAGTTGGAAGCTGCACGCGTTAATAGTTGTTTGCAAAAAATCTCTATTAGGTGTGATCGGGTCAAGAGAAACTTAACTGGCTTTACCAAGCGATCCGACCGGTGATATCCTCGTTATTGCGAGACCATAAATGGAGGAGCAGCAGCCATGGCTAATCAGGAATACCGTATTGAAAAAGATTCCATGGGAGAAGTCCGAGTGCCGGCCAACGCGCTTTACATGGCTCAAACCCAGCGGGCTGTGGAAAACTTTCCTATCAGTGGCATCCGGTTCGGTCGGTCGTTTATCCGCGCCCTGGGTCTGATCAAGTCGGCGGCGGCGACTGTGAATCAGGAGCTCGGCTTGCTCGAGAGAGGAATTGCCGAAGCTGTTCGCAGGGCGGCGGACGAGGTTGCTGAGGGACGGCACGACGGTCAATTTCCCATTGATATTTTCCAGACCGGCTCAGGCACTTCGACCAACATGAATGCCAACGAAGTGATTGCCACGCGCGCTCGTCAATTGGCCAAGGATATCAACGTGCACCCCAACGACCATGTGAACATGTGTCAATCATCCAATGACGTCATACCGGCTGCCATTCATGTTGCCGCCGTTATGGAGGTTCGGGAGCGGCTTCTTCCGGCCCTCCACCACCTCCGCAAACTCCTGGTCAAGAAGGCCCAGGAAACCGATGACGTCGTGAAAACGGGCCGCACTCATTTGATGGATGCCATGCCGATTCGCCTGAGCCAGCAGATTGGTGGCTGGGCCTCGCAAATCGTCCATGGTATCGATCGTATTTCCGCGACCTTGCCGCGCCTGGGCGAACTGGCATTGGGTGGCACTGCGGTGGGAACGGGCATCAACGCCCATCCCGAGTTTGGCGCCCGCATTGCCGCCAGGCTCTCCCAGATGACCGGGGCCAGCTTCGTTGAGGCACCCGACCATTTTGAAGCCCAGGCCGCGCAAGATGGCGCTGTCGAACTCAGTGGCCAACTCAAGACCATTGCCGTCTCGCTGCTGAAAATTGCCAATGACTTGCGCTGGATGAATTCTGGCCCCCAGGCGGGTCTGGCCGAGATTGTCCTGCCGGCTCTCCAGCCGGGCAGCTCCATCATGCCGGGAAAGATCAATCCGGTGATTCCAGAGGCCGCGATGATGGTGGCTGCGCAAGTCATTGGCAACGACGCAACACTCTGTGTGGCTGCCAGCGACGGTAACTTCGAACTGCTGGTGATGCTGCCCATCATTGCTAACAATCTGCTCCAAACCATCGAAATTCTGGCCAACGCCAGCCGTGCCCTGGCAGACAAGGCGGTCGCCGGCTTTACAGTCAACCGCGAGTCCATTGCTGCCCTGGTTGAGAAAAACCCAATTATGGTGACCGCGCTTAATCCCGTCATCGGCTACGAACTGGGCGCCAAAATTGCCAAGCAGGCTTATGCCGAAGGCCGTCGCGTCAAAGAAGTTGCTGCTGAGAACTCCAAGCTCACGCGAAAGGAACTCGACCAATTGCTTGACCCCCGCGAACTCACAAAAGGAGGCATCAAAGGCGGTTCTGCCGGCGGCTGACCGTGTTTGATGTGCAAAACTCAGACTTACCTACCTGATCCAATACGGGCGAGATCAAAATACCAAGATCCACAATGAAGAATTTTCCCATGCCAGCCGCAGTATCTCCATAGCTTTCCACTGGCCCACCTCCCAATTAACGTAAGGAAACAGTTGCAGTTAAGAAGATAATTCTCTGAGCGTGAAACTGGCATGGCGATTGCACGCATCATAATCGTATGTGCCGCGAATGCTTATGCAGGCGGTGAAGAAGATATGGTTGATTCTGCAAAGCGCAATCGCGGAAAAAAATTCGCCAAGGAGGGTCATTATGATAAAGCGATGGGAAAGACTTGGGATGGTTTTGGCCGTTTTGCTTGCCCTGAGCGGCTTTGCGGTCGCCCATGAAAATGATCGTTATCATGGCGGGGCGCTTGAGGCCAGGCAACATGGATACGAACACGGCTACCGGGACGGTTTCCATCACGGACGCGAGGACCGCGAGCGGAGAGCTGGTTACGACTTTCGCAATGACGACTACAAGCATGGGGACCGTGGTTATGAAAAGTACATGGGAGACAAAGGACGATACAAGAACGGGTATCGTGAAGGTTACCAGGCAGGTTACGATGATGCTTATAACTCTCGCTCCGGGCGGTTTGGTGACATCTATGGTCGCCGCGATGACTATCGCTACGGTGACCGTGACCGCTACGACGACATCTATGAAAGCCGCCGATGGGGCTACGCGGATGTGGCTTATGATATTGGCTACCGCGATGGGCTGGATGCAGGCCGCAAGGATCTAGAGCACAACAAAGATTTCGATCCCGACGACCGTGGCAGCTATCGCGACGCGGACCATGGATACCGCAACAGCTACGGCAACAAGGAAGCTTACAAGCGCGAGTATCGGGCCGCTTTTTTGCGAGGTTACCAGGATGGTTATGGTCGCTGGCGATAGTCAGCCCGTTATGTGGATCAAAACGAGAATCTTGTTCTTGTCAATGGAGTCATTGTCGTTCTCGTCCTCGTCGTCGTGCTTGGATTTCGAGGACGAGTATGAGGACAACGACGAGCACCGTGTGCTGAGATATCAACGGCCAGAGGCTTGGATAGTCCGTTATGTTGGGTGAAAGGAAAACTTCGTTCGGAAGACAGAGAATCGGAATCGGGCTCCGGACGCCGATATCCCGACGGAACAGTCGCCGCTCGGAGATCGGCTCCCACCTTCGATTTCGCCGGAATATCACCGGTCAGGTGCGAGCCCTAGTCCCGGAGGGGCGACGAATTGTAGCCCAGGGTGAAGCGGAGCGGCGACAGCTGCGTAGCGGGAATCCCTCTGCCAAAGTGCTGGGGAAACCAGGTGGAAGGCAACCTCATCGCTTCGCCTCGTAGTATTCTCCTACCACGTTTCCTTCCATTGTGTTGTTCTGCAGTTGGATAGAACCGGCACCGGCGGTCCTGTACACAGCGTAGCGCTGGGTGCGGTTGCTGCCGGAACGTGTATCGCTGATCCGGTTGTTCGCGATGAGGATGTCTCCGGCATAAGGCTCTACATAGAATCCATATCCACTCTTAACGTCCCCATTGTTGGCAATGGTATTGTCTCTGAAAGTGTTGCGATGACCGCTGTTCTTCAATGATTCTTTCCTGAAGTACACTGCACTGAAGCCATTGCCCGTGACAGTGTTATGGGTAAAAAGGTTATCCGTGTCCTTGTGTCCAATGGAAATGCCGTAGAGCCCGTTGTTCTCGATCACATTGTCTTCGAAGTGACCATGACGCACGCGCC
>QHZQ01000336.1:0-6888 GCA_003224725.1 Acidobacteriota bacterium
GGGGATGATAACGGAGGTATCCAACCCTCCCGAGTAAGCTAAAACAACCTTTTTGATCATTGGCTCGATTCCCTCAATTGGAAGTACAGTCGCGTCTGCGACGGGATTCGCAGTGGGGACTAAAGCTTCAGCTCTTCCTTTCCATTGCAGCCGGCCCCAGTCTTTATGATCTCTAGGTCTCCATCAATCCGTCATCCGGATTCGCAAGCACCCATCCACGTTGGATTCAGCGCCTTATCAACAAATAGAGAATCGCCTTCTGCACGTGCAGGCGGTTTTCCGCTTGATCGTAAACAATGGACTGCGGAGAATCAATCACACTGGGGGCCACCTCATAACCTCGATGGGCTGGTAGGCAGTGCATGAAGACCGCATCCGGGCGGGCATAAGCCATCAACTCGCTATCCACTCGATAATCTGCGAAAACGGCTGCCCGATCTTCCGTTTCTGCTTCCTGGCCCATGCTGGCCCAGACATCGGTATAAACAATGCCGGCGCCTCTAACCGCTTCCACCGGATCATTGACAATTTGAATTTGGGCCCCGGTGTCTCGGGCAGTTTTTTCGGCCTCGCTGACAATCCGATGATTGGGTTCGAACCCTTCGGGCGTGGCGATCCATAGCTCCATCCCGAGTTTTGCTCCCCCATCGATGAGGGAGTGACAGGTATTGTTGCCATCGCCGACGTAAGCGAACTTGATGTTCCTGAAGGCGCCAAACCTTTCCTTGATGGTGAAATAGTCTGTCAATGCCTGACAGGGGTGCAGAAGGTCCGTCAACCCATTGATGACGGGAATGGCGGCATGCTCGGCCAATTCCACGACCGATTTGTTTTTGTAAGTCCGAGCCACAATTCCATGGACCCATCGTTCCAGGTTTTTAGCTACATCCTTAATCGACTCGCGCTCACCCAATTTGGTGCCACTATGATCCAGGAAGACAACGTTTCCTCCCATGCCGGTCATCCCGACATCGAAGGTGACGCGAGTTCGCAGAGAGGGCTTCTCAAAAATTAAGGCCACTGTCTTGCCAGCCAAGACCCGGGAAAAATCGGATGAATTCTTTTTGATGGCTTTCGCCGACTCAAAGATCAGCTCAATATCCTGGGGCGTTAAGAATTGAATCGAGATTAAGTCTTCGACACTCAGGTTCTTTCTGACCGTTGAGCTGGAATTGACTGTGCTCGTGCGGGCCGCATCTGTGGAGTTTTTCTTAATGGCTTCCTCCGACAGGTTGGGACACGGAATCTACTTCCTGCGTGGCCAGATTTACTTCAGACAAAATTTTGTCCAGCGCTTTGATAAACTTGCTGATTTCCTTCTTCGTAATGATATAAGGAGGGAGAAAACGCAGCACTTTGTCAGCCGTGCAGTTGATGATGAATCCTGCCTCCAGACATCGGTTGACGACCTCTCGACCTGGAAAACTTAACTCCATCCCCAAGATCAACCCTTCTCCACGGACATCCAGCACAAATGGATACTTGGATTTTAAGCCCAGCAGCCTTTCCTTGAAGAAATCACCGGTTGTGGCAATTTGTTTCAGAAGATGGTCTTCTTGCAGGATTTTTAGAAATTCGAAGCCCACCCTGCAAGCCAAAGGGCCTCCCCCAAAAGTCGTGCCATGGTCGCCCGGACCAAAGGTGGGAGCGACTCTGTCGGTGGTTAATAGCGCTCCCAATGGCAATCCTAATCCTATGGGTTTGGCTAAGGTTAAAACGTCGGGTTTGATATCAAACTTTTGAAAGTAGAAATAGCGGCCGGTGCGCCCGATACCACATTGAATCTCATCAAAGATAAGCAACGCCTGGTATTGATCGCAGAGCTGGCGGGCAGCAGTCAGAAATTCTGGAGAGCAGGCATGGATGCCTCCTTCGCCTTGGATGGGCTCGACAATTAAGGCGCAGACTTTTTCGTTGAACTGGCTTTTAAGGTCCTCGACATCGTTGAACTTGACGAATCGAAAGCCCGGGACCAACGGCTCATAAGGCTTGCGGTATTTGTCCGAAGCCGTGGCTGATAGCGCCCCGTAGGTTCGGCCATGAAAAGCATTGGCGAGCGTGAGAGCCCAGGTGATTCTTATAGGCATATCCTCGAGCCAGCTTAAAGGCTGCTTCGATAGCCTCCGTACCACTATTGCAGAAGAAGGCTTTTTCCAGGCCAGAAACTTCAATCAGCCTTTTGGCCAACAAAGCTTGATAAGGATGATAAAAGAGGTTACAGACATGGACCGACTTCTTAATTTGTTTTCGAATAATATTGTTAATGCGCTGGTGGTTGTATCCCAGCGCATTGACCGCGATGCCCGCCAAAAGGTCGATATAGCGCTTTCCGGCATCATCGTAAACCACGCATTTCCGCCCCTTGTCTACGAAAAGGGGATATTTCTTATAGTTGCTGATGAGGTATTTGGATTCCGAGTCCGTGATCTGTTTCAAGTTCATGCGGATTCTTCCAATTGATGATTGCTGATTTTCATTTGCCCACTATCCAGTTCACTAGTCTTTAGCGAGCGACCTAAGACAGCCGAGGAGTGCAGCTCTCTCGGCAACTGACCCCTCAGCCGTGTTTCGGCCACCCTCTTGCAATGGGAGAGGCATGGGAGTTTTGAGAAAGCTCCCTGAGTGTGAGTGAGGGGACGCTAACAAACTGACCAAAGTTTGACCTTCTTCGCCCCCAAGTAACCCTGCTCTTTCGCAAGACTACGCATTTGCCTTTGTAGCTCCCCGTTTTTCATCAGGACCGCACATTTTCTTAAATCGACAATCGGCCATCTGCAATCGTCAATCGAAAATGGTGGTCCCCATTGATTCGCCTTGCAATAAAAGACGGCTCAAGCAGTCCTGCGCCTTGCCGCTTACAATGTGGATCTGTCGAATCCCATTTTCCAAAGCACGCTCACAGGCTCGGGCCTTGGGAAGCATACCTTCAGATATCACTGCTGAGGCTCGAAGTTTCTCCAGTTGAGCTGGAGTCAGCGAGGGGATCACTTTCTTCTCTGCGTCCAGGACTCCAGGCACATCGGTCAAGAAGATTAAACGTTCGGCTTTACAGAAAATGGCCACGGCCGCGGCCATCTCGTCTGCGTTAACATTGTAGTAAGCCGCTTCTTCACCAAGGCCGATGCAGGCAATGACTGGAAAATATCCTTCGGAAAGCAGCAGATTGACCAATTTGGGATTGCCTTGGACGATTTCACCTACAAAGCCGTAATCGAGGTTCCCAGGCTGAGTTCCACGATCCGCGAACTTGCGAGCAATAAAGCTACGGCCGTCTCCACCGCAAAGGCCGACCGCCGCCCGATGGTTTTGGGCGAAGGCTGCCACGATGTCTTTGTTGACCAGTCCTGCCAAGACCATCTGCACGACTTGCATCGTAGCAGGATCGGTGACCCGCAACCCGTTGCGAAAGTGGCTGGAGATCTTCAGTTGCTCCAAGTATTGTTTAATCTGTTGGCCGCCTCCGTGGACCACAATGACATCATGTTTCCGGTCCTGCACTTCAGCGAGTTGGGCGATTATTCTATGGAGAAGTTCCACGTCCGTCAATAAACTTCCCCCCAGTTTTACGACAATTCGCAAGGTGAGCCTCTCGTTTAGCGAATCTCACGCATCCAGGGATGATTAACCTCAGAGGCACGGCGCAGCCGGAGGTCACAACCGAAAATCAAACCGCGAAGACGCGAAGGGCGAGGTCGGCGGCAGAGAGACATCCTCCCAAAAGCCCTGAGCGACTTTTCGTCTTTGAGGGGAAGATCTCTCCACTAGAAGTAGCGAGCAACCTCAGACCGCCCAGGAGTGCGATTCTATCGGCCACGGACCCCTCACCCGGCCTCCGCGACCGCCGTCGCTTCGGCCACCCTCTCCCATTGGGAGAGGGGCTGGCGGTGAGGGGACGGTACCTTAACAAATTTGACCGAAGTTTGAACTCCTTCGCCACCAAGTAACCCCAGAGCACCAAGGAAAGTGGCTCGCCAACATGAAACGACCCTCTTGTATAACCACATTGAGGGTTGCCGTGCATTTTTCAAAGCCTCTCCGCACCTGCGTTCCTCAGCCATTCCTTAAAGTAATCCCGCCCTTTCCTCCACTTCTAACATCACATTCATATTTTGAACGGCTTGACCGGCTGCGCCTTTGCCAAGGTTGTCTATCGCGGAGACCAGGATCAGGTTCGAGCGATCCGAATCAAATTTCCACCCGATGTCGCAAAAATTCGTGTGAGCCACGAACTTGACTTCGGGGAGAGTTCCGTGGGTATAAAGCCGTATGAAAGGTTTGTCGCCATAGGCTTCTTGCAGGCACTCAGAAATCATGAGCTCATTCACCGATCTTCGCACCTTTACGTAAATAGTCGAGAGAATGCCACGATGGATGGGGAGAAGATGAGGTGTGAAGATCAAGTTGGGATTTCCTAACTCCTGCCAGATTTCAGGCGCATGGCGATGCTTCATAACGCTGTAGGCCTTAAAGCTCTCGGTGACCTCAGAAAAATGGGTGTTGGGACTGGGAGCTTTTCCAGCGCCGCTCACACCCGACTTCGAGTCGCACACAATGTCGACTTTCGCGTCGATCAGTCCGCGCTGCTGCAAGGGAATCAACGGTAACAAGGCTGAGGTAGCATAGCAGCCTGGGTTGGCCAGCAGTTGAGCTTTGCAAACCAAATCGCGATAAATCTCGGTGAGTCCATAGACTGCCGACTCTAAAAGCCTGGGGAATTGATGCTCAAACCCATACCACCTGGCATAAAGAGCGCTTTGCTTAAGACGATAAGACCCACTCAGGTCGATTACCCGCAGTCTTCTTTCCAGGAGTTTCGGAACAAGTTCATGAGATATTTCGTTAGGGGTTGCCAGAAAGGTGATGGCAATGGCGCGCTTCTGGAGTTCATCAAGATCCAACGGCTCAATTTCCAGGTCACAAAGACGATAGAATTGCGGCAAAGCATCACTATATTTCTGCGGTTCATTATCTCTGCGCTCCTGATTGGCAGTCATCAAGGTTGTGAGTTGCGCTGCCGGATGGCCTAAGAGCAGACTCACGATTTCGGCACCGGAATATCCACTGGCGCCGATAACGGCGATGTTAGAACGACTCGGCATTAACCCCGGCCCTCCTCTTATGGGCTCCTCAGTTCCATGAGACGCTTTTTGACTGCTCTGGCTTGGGTAATATCTCTAGTCACTACCAGGATGGTATCATCTCCCGCAACGGTTCCAACAATGTCTTTCCAGCCCAGATTGTCCAGTGAAAGCGCCACGGAAGGCGCGTTGCCTGGAAAGGTTTTGACGACTACCAAATTGCTGGCAGCGGCCACTTCGGTCATCAGTTGGGAAAGAACCTGGCGCAGGTGATGATGGCTTCCGTTCGAACGATTCAACAATTCGGCAAGCTTGTAACCCTGAGCCGTTTTTACCAGATTAAGTTCTCGCAAATCGCGCGACAGAGTCGCTTGGGTCACATTTGTTCCCCTGGCCCGCAACCGCCGGCTCAGTTCCAGTTGGCTGGAGATTTGATCCGATTGCACCAAGCTCAAGATCTCTTTTTGTCTCCGACTCTTGCTCATAAACGCCGTCTCGCATATTTATACGCTGGAGTGAATAATTATAAGGGGCCGGTGCGGATTGTCAAGGGGAGAATTGAGTAGGCATCATGCAACGGATATACGGGATTGCCGCTTCCTCACGGTCGCGGTAATGAAAAATGCTGCTCCCCCATCGGTCGCGACACTGAAAAGGTGGCGCCGAACGCCCATCCGTGGCAGACCGTCAGGAAGTGCTGCTTGTGCGCAAAGGAAATTGCGGCGGGTCAGGAATGGAGGCTGGCGGTCTTCTCTCGCTGCCTCAGACCCTTTGATAAAGGGCGGCTCCAGCTTGTTTGAACTCTGTAGACTTGTTTTCCAAGCCCTTTTGAAGAGCTTCTTCAGGCGTGACGCCCAACGTCTCGGCATATTGCCGCACGTCCTCGGTAATCTTCATAGAGCAGAAATGGGGTCCGCACATCGAGCAAAAGTGGGCCACCTTGGCATTTTCGCCGGGGAGAGTGGCATCGTGGAAAGCACGGGCTCGCTCTGGATCCAAACCCAGGTTGAATTGATCTTCCCAGCGAAATTCGAAGCGCGCTTGAGAAAGTGCATTGTCACGGGCCTGGACGCCCGGATGGCCTTTAGCCAGATCGGCAGCATGAGCCGCGATCTTGTAAGCAATGACGCCCTCCTTTACGTCGTCGCGATTAGGCAGCCCCAGGTGCTCTTTGGGGGTGACGTAGCACAGCATGGCAGTTCCGAACCATCCAATCATGGCGGCACCTATAGCGCTGGTGATGTGGTCGTAGCCTGGCGCAATGTCCGTGGTGAGAGGTCCCAGGGTGTAGAAAGGAGCTTCGCCACAGCCCTGCAGTTGCCTGGTCATGTTGACCTGGATCAGGTGCATTGGGATGTGTCCTGGGCCCTCAATCATCGTCTGAACATCGTGCTTCCAGGCAATCCGGGTCAGCTCGCCCAGGGTTTCCAGTTCCCCGAACTGAGCCTCATCGTTGGCATCTGCGATCGATCCGGGCCGGAGACCATCGCCTAAACTGAAGGTTACATCGTACGCCTTCATAATTTCGCAGATTTCCTCGAAGTGGGTGTAAAGGAAGTTTTCAGCGTGGTGGGCCAGGCACCACTTGGCCAGAATGGAACCTCCCCGAGAGACAATGCCGGTCACGCGTTTGGCGGTCAGGGGAACGTAGCGTAGAAGGACGCCCGCGTGGATGGTGAAGTAGTCGACGCCCTGTTCTGCCTGTTCGATCAGAGTGTCCCGGAATATCTCCCAAGTCAGCTCCTCAGCCCGGCCATTAACCTTCTCGAGGGCTTGATAAATGGGTACAGTACCGATGGGCACAGGGCTG
>QHZQ01000336.1:6950-7359 GCA_003224725.1 Acidobacteriota bacterium
GGATGGCCCAGACCATCTTTTCGACCTCTTCTTCAATGGTCGAGGTCACCGCCGAATTCCCGATGTTGGCGTTGATCTTCACCAAGAAATTGCGTCCGATGATCATCGGCTCCAGTTCCGGGTGGTTTATGTTGGCGGGAATTACGGCGCGACCTCGCGCCACTTCCTCGCGCACAAACTCGGGGGTGATCTCTTTGGGCGTGTTGGCTCCCCAGGAATTTCCAGGATGCTGCGCCGCATAGCTGTTCTCAAGGCGCTGGTTTTCCCGGATGGCGATGAATTCTATTTCCGGCGTGATGATTCCCTGGCGTGCATAGTGCATCTGGGAAACATTGCATCCTGGTTTTGCCCGCAATGGGGTGCGAAGATGACTAAAACGCAGGGCATCTAATTTCGGGTCGGCCAGTCG
>QHZQ01000140.1 GCA_003224725.1 Acidobacteriota bacterium
TGTCACCGACTTGAAAATGAAGGCTCGCCGGGCCGGCGAGGACATCATTGACTTGGGCATGGGCAATCCGGATTTAGCCACGCCTCCGCACATTGTCCATAAGCTGGTGGAAGCGGCACAGAACCCGCGCAACCATCGCTATTCGGCCTCCAAGGGGATATTTCAACTGCGGCTGGCGATTTGCGAGTGGTACAAGAAACACTACCAGGTCCAACTTGATCCGGAAACCGAGGCCATCGTTACTATCGGCGCCAAGGAGGGATTGGCGCACCTGGTGTTGGCCCTGATGGGACAGGGAGACGCCGCCTTTGTTCCCAACCCAACTTATCCGATTCATCTTTATTCCGTATTGATTGCGGGCGGCGATGTTCAAAGCATTCCCATGCTGCCCGGGCGAGACTTTTTCGAAGAGATGCAGCGGCGCATTAAACTGATCTGGCCGCTACCTAAACTTTTGATTCTCTCCTTCCCCCACAATCCTACGACGCAAGTGGTTGATCGAGCCTTCTTCCAAAAGGTCATTGAATTTGCGGAGGAGTACAAGCTGCTGGTCCTGCACGATCTGGCTTATGCGGATCTGGTTTTCGACGGCTATAAGGCCCCCAGCATATTAGAAATCCCGGCCGCCCGTGAACGGGCAGTCGAGTTCTTCAGCCTTTCCAAGAGTTACAACATGGCAGGTTGGCGCGTCGGCTTCTGCACGGGGAATCGCGAAGTCATTCACGCTCTGACGCGCATCAAAAGCTACCTGGATTATGGAACCTTTCAGCCGATTCAGATTGCCGCCATTGCCGCTTTGCGGGGCCCTCAAGATTGCGTGGAGGAGATCGTAAACACGTACCAAAGTCGGAGAGACGTACTCTGCGAGGGTTTAAGGCGGGCCAACTGGATCATTGAAAAGCCCAAGGCAACCATGTTTGTTTGGGGAGAAATCCCTGAAAGATTCAAAGCCATGGGCTCCCTGGAATTTGCCAAATTGCTTTTGAAGGAGGCCAAGGTCGCGGTCAGTCCGGGCATTGGTTTTGGAGAATATGGCAATGACTTCGTGCGCTTTGCCCTGGTGGAAAACGAGCAGCGTATCCAGCAAGCGGTTCGAGGAATAAGGAAGCTGCTGCGCTAACTGGATGAGAGCCGCGTTCTTGGTATCCTGTCAACTCGAAGCCGTGAAAAAATTTCAAGCTCGAAGAGCCATGGGGCGTTAGCCGAACCCCAACCCCACTCATCCTGACGTTGTTGTCTACTCCACCGCCGGGGATCAACGGATCGGGTCAATAGGAGGCTATCGAGAAAGTGGTAGTTGAGGGTTGGTGCCCCGGCAAAGCGCTGGTAAATTTGTAGTGCTCTGCATTCTTTCCTAGAACAATATCCTGGAGAAGGTCAAAGATGCCTTAGCATAAAAGGACCGGTTGAGATTTTCAAACTTAGACAAGCTAGGTGGAACGAGCACTGAGAAGAGAATTGCTCTCAGGCACCTTTCTTTCGTTTTTGGTAAGCATCCTGAATCATGATCAGAGGCTCTCCCGCGTTTCTTGATTTCTCTTGTGGGTCCATCCCGTCCTTACTGGGTTGTTCTGGTGCTTTTGGCTTGAAGGATCCCGAAGGGTGAATCAAAGATTCTGGGATTGGAAAAATGCGCCCGCAGCGAGTACATTCCCACACCTTTTTTTCGCTAAGAAAATGCATCATATATCGATGCTTTCCCCGACAGATCATCAGCGACAACGTCCATTTCCACATTTATTGACCTCTGAGCTGCTATCCGTCTGGCAGGTTAGGGCACTCGAGTGTGGCAGCGAGACCTAGATTGCTTGGAGCCCCGCCAAACCACCCTGTTCCGAGTTTACTTTGGCAGCTTCTGGCTTGGGCGAATGGGACCGCTCTGTGGCCGGACCTCTCCGCAAATCGACGCGCCCCTTGAAATAAGCACCGTCTACAATGGATATTTGCAAAGATTCAATATCTCCTGCCACAGATCCCGACGCTTTGATTTCCACTAATTCTCTTGCAGAAACATTGCCAAGGACCTTCCCTTTGACAGTGACATTTTTTGCATTGATTTGACCCTTGATTGTCCCATGGGGACCAATCACAAGGTTGTGATCCTTGAGTTCAATCTTTCCTTCCACTCGTCCTTCAATGGTAAGATCCTCGTCCCCGGTGAGCTCTCCTTTAATAGAAACGGATTTCCCGATATTAATGACTTCTTGTTTTCCCGGGGTCGTTCTGGGTTCCAACCGTGTTTCCACAGGTTCTCTCTCCACAAATACACTCATTGGCAACTCCTCCTTTCGGTTCACCTGAGTTTCCTTTTCTTCCTCTGGTTTTCTGCTTTTCCACATAAGGTTCTCCCCAAGGCCGTGACTGATCGGCACTCTTAGCGTTGAACAAATACAGCAAGTCTTTTCTCAATCCAATCACAGCAAGTTCGACAGGTGGTGTTTCTGAACGGGCCTTCCAAGATGGAGGACCGATCACCCTTTCTATCGGAGGGAGACAAGCTACTGATTACCTCTTTTCAGAGACAGACCCTCATGAGCCACAACAACCTTCTTAGGGAACAAAAGAAAGGAAGGTGCCTGGATTGTCTCGAAACCCAGTTTCTGTGGATCTTCTATGTTCTATAGGGAAAAATGCGAGAATGCTGAACGGGCCGTTGGAGCCTGAGCCTCCTACTTGGCCTTTTCTTGCAGTTCCTTAAGTACTTCACCCAACCGCTTTACTTCTTCCCCATATCGGGACCAGTCGCCCTGTTTTACGGCACTTTGAGCTCGCTGATAATAATCGTTGGCTTTTTGGACCAGCGTGTTGATGGATTGGCTCTCTTTTTTCTGCGTGAGCTCGGGCGGGACCTGGGATTCACTGGGCAATGCGACCCCACCAAAAATCCGGGTCAAGGCCAATTCCAAGGTTTCTTCCATGGCAATGCTATTTCCGAAAGCGACAATGACCCGCTTCAATTCGGGCAAGCTCTCCTTCTGGGCAGCGGCCAGATAGAGCGGTTGAATGTACAGGATCGATTCTTCCACCGGAATGACCAGAAGACTGCCTCGGATCACCGTGGACCCACCAGTGCTCCAGAGCGTAAGCTGTTTGGAAATCTCGGCCTCTTGATTGATTCGGCTGACAATCTGTGTCGGGCCGTAGACCAGACGTTGTTTGGGAAAGTCATAGACGATCAGTTTCCCATAATTCGGTTCATCACAGCGAGCCGCCATCCAGGCAATCATGTTTTCCCGGCGAGCTGGCGTAAAGGGGATCATCAGGATGAACTCTTCCCGGGCCGCCTTGGTATTCAGCTTCATGATGGTGTAATACGGTTCAAGAGGTGTATCGCCACCGGCCTGGCCCAGTGTTGGAATGCGCCACAAGTCTTCCTTATTGTAAAAAACCTGGGAATCGGTCATATGGTAAGTGGCGTATATATTGGCTTGGATCGTGAAGAGGTCTTCGGGATAGCGCAGGTGTCTTCTTAGATGCGGAGGCATCTGATCCATGGGCTTGAAGACACCGGGGAAGATTCTTGAGTAAACCTGAATGAGGGGATCTCCCGGGTCACTGATGTAAAAGAACACTGTCCCATTGTAGGCATCGATAGTAGCTTTGACGGAATTGCGAATGTAATTCCCTAAGTCGGGGGTCGGTTGAGAATAGGGAAATCGATCGCTCAATGTGTAGCCATCGATGATCCAGAACAAGTGCCCCTCCTCGGAAATAACCATGTAAGGATCTTTGTCATAGCGGATAAAGGGCAAAAGCTTTTGCAGCCGGGTCGAAATGGACCGATCAAACATCAGGCGACTGTCTGGACGGATATCACTGGACAAGAAAATCTTTGGTTCTTTAAATCGGAAACTGAAAAGCAGCTTGCGAAAGAAATTGTGGACGGGGATTCCACCCCTACCCGTGTACACAGTGTAGACGTTCTGGTCGCCGGCAGGGTAATCGAATTCTTTGGCTGCGGTTTTCACAAAGCAATAGGAATTGGAAATCTCTCCGTAATAAATCTGGGGTCGAGTTACTTTAATGTGGGTCGAGGAACGAGGGGGAATATCTTTGATCACGAATGTGGGAAGACCTTCCTTGGTAAACTGATTGACGGGTCCCATGCACAGACCATAGCCGTGTGTGTAAGTCAGATGCTCATTAATCCAGATGCGGCTAGGTAGCCTCTCTGATGAAAGCTCTCTCGGCGATAAACTCACCTGGCGCAGCTTTCCATCAATCAGGTAGCGGTCGTTATCGACGTCCTCAAAGTCGTAGTAGGTGCGAATCACCTGAAGCTGTCCGTAAGTACGCAGCAGCGGACGATGATCCCAGAGTCGAATGTTCTGCAAGGTGAGTTCATTTTTCTTGAGCGCTTCCTGCGACAGATCCTCTACGGCAGGAAACTCTTCCTCCTGAACGTCCTTGATCCCGTAAGCCATGCGCGTGTATTTGATCCCCAGATCAATAAAGGGGGCTTCTTTGCTGATTTCATTGGGAGCTACTTCAAAGCGCTGAATGATTTCGGGATAGACTTGATTCCCCACCAGCGCGACGACCAGCAGAAGCCCCAGTGCGGATAGCGCCAATGTATATCTGCGCAGAAAGGCGCTCAGAGCGACCAATATGCCGGAGAAGGCGCTGATAATAATCAGAAGACGCAAAACCGGCAACTGCGCGTTGATATCGGTGAAGCTGGCTCCATAAACGATCCCTCTTTCGGAAAAGAGGAGGTCATAGATTTCGAGCTGATAATAGAAGCTCAGTAGGAACAGAAACAAAGCCACGATTGTCGAGAGATGCCAACGCGCTGGCCTTGCCAACTGGAGCCCCCGGCGCGTTAGCCAGACTCCGCCTTCGATACCGTAGATTAGTAAGCTGGCCAGAAAGGAGAAGAGCAGTAAAAGAAAACCAAAAAGATAAAGAAAGTTATAAAAGGGGAGTGTAAAAAAATAGAATCCAATGTCATGCGAGAAAAGGGGATCGGTCACCCCAAAGGAAACGGCATTTTGATAACGTAGATAGACGTCCCACTGTCCCGCAGCCCATGAGCCAATGATGTAGGCGAGGAGAAGGAGTGCTCCCAGCAAGAACCGATGAACCGTTCTTTCCAAACCTTCGATGTGAGGAAACTCGAGGATGTTATCTACGTAGGAACGGGCTTGGCCGCGGGCCAGTCGGCGGGCCAGGCGTACATTGGAGTAGACCACCAGAAAGAAAAGAAGTCCAAAAAAAATGGCCAGGACAATTTTGGTGACCAAGCTCTTACTGAACAGAATTGGATAACCTGATTCCTGAAACCAAAGCCAGTTCATCCACAGACTGACGAGCGAACTGAGGAGACCGAGGGAAAGTAGAATCAAGACCAGGATAATGATGCTCCAGTTCCTTTTCACTAATGCACCTCCTTTGAAGTCGCTCCACACCTTGGACACAAGCGATTGCCGCGTTAGATTTCACCCTCCTGCTTAAGTCCTCCAGGCTCATTAGCCAACGCCATCACTCATTTGGGTTGGATACAATTCAAGCAAAGAGTCTTTACATTATGTCTCTTTTGAGCAATATGTCCCGGAAGAATGGCGGGGAAATGATAGGATAGAGGTCACTGGCATGTCAAACGGTTCGTCGGAAGTCCCTTCTACGCAGGCCTAATATTTAGGCGACGCTCAAGATGCCAACCCTACCCGTGACCAACGCGTCCTCATTGGCGTGCTCGGTCTTACCATTCCGCAGCCGCCAACTTCGCGACGATTACCAGGCGATACCATAGTCTTCGCCATAGTTGCTTGAGCCGCCCCACATCGTGCCATGTTTCCGGTCGAAGAAAATGGCATTGATTGGACCTGAGGTGAGCTTCCGGATATCCAATTCGTATCCCATTTTTCCCAATTCTGTCCTGACCCAGGGCGGCACCGAATCGTTTAGAGTGAGCTTTCCCGGTTTTGCCTGGTGAGCATCGAACGAGCTCCTCATCTGGTAACTGGTAATGTTCGGCGCTTCGGCCGCCTCCTGAACGTTCATCCCGAACTCAACCACGTTGAGAAAGAACTGTAACAGGTTCTGATCTTGTGTATCGCCTCCCTGAACAGCAAAAGACAAAAAGGGATGACCGTCTTTCAGTGCCAGGCTCGGCGTCAGGGTCGCTCGTGGCCGCTTCCCGGGTTCCAGCACATTAAAGGGATTCTGGGTCTCATCGAGGATAAAACTTTGCATACGCTGACTCATGCCGACCCCGATTCGGCCCGCAATACAGGCGGGAATCCAACCTCCGCTGGGCGTGACTGAAACCACCCATCCAGCTTCGTCGGCGGCTTCAATTGAGGTGGTGCCGGCCAGGAATCCTTCTTCAAACGATCTAGCTTTCTGAGCCGTCTGGGGTTCAGGACGGGCCGGGAGACGGGAGTCCCACTTCTCCAGAAGATGAAGAAACGGGTTCTTCTTTCCTTCAAACGGATAGGGATTGCCTGGCTTGACTTTAGGGTCGTTTCGGTCCCAGTTGATCTGCTTGAAGCGCTCCTTGGCATAGTCCTTCGAAAGTAAGCCGTGAATGGGTTCTTCCGGAGCAAAGTAGGGGTCGCCGTAATAAAAGTCCCGATCAGCAAAAGCCAGGTTCATAACCTGATAAAGGGTGTGAATATAACGCGCGCTGTTGTAGCCCATGGATTTCAAGTCTACGTTCTCGAGAATGTTTAAGGCTTGGAGTAGAACCGGTCCCTGGACCCAGGTCGTGAGCTTGAAAACTTCGATCCCTTGGTAGCGGGTCATGACCGGTTCCTCGATATGCACTTTCCAGGAGGCCAGATCCTCCAAAGTATGGAGACCTCCCTGTTCCTGCGATCCCCGAACAAACTCCCTGGCAATATCCCCCTTGTAGAACCGGTCGTAGGCAACCAAGATCGCCTCTTTACGGCTCTTGCCTGCAGCCAGCGCTTCCTGCTCGGCCTCAACCATTTTCTGCAAGGTGGCCCGCAGGTCCAACTGGCGAAAGATTTCGCCGGGATACGGAGCTTCATACGGATCGCCCAAATGGGGCAGGAAGACTCGTTTGGAATAAGGCCATCCTTTAATCCGTTGCTTTTCCTTTTCAATCGAGTCAGTCAATTCTTTCTCGATGGGATAACCTTCCGCCATTTGAATCGACGGTTCGAGTACCTCCTTCAAGCTCAGTGTGCCGAACTCGGCGAGCATCACCAGGAGGCCCCCAGGATTGCCCGGGGTGACGGCAGCCAACGGACCATAAGCGGGTGGATAGTTCATTTCCTTTTTTCGGAAAAAGTCGGTGGTCGCGCCAGTGGGGGCAACTCCCAGAGCATTGATCCCCACAACCTTGCCTGTCTTGGCATCGAAGATCAATGCCTGGGTTTCGCCTGCCCAACTCAAACCGTCGTACATCGTGCAGGTCGCAGCCAGCATGGCGCAAGCGGCGTCGACCGCGTTCCCGCCTTTCTGGAACATCATCGCCCCCGCGGTCGCGGCCAGGGGCTTTCCTGTGATCGCAACCCAGTGGCGTCCATGCAGGGCGGGCTTGACTGTCCCTCCGGGTATTGGGATCGAGGTCAGAAGCAAAAATGCCAGCCCCATCCACAACTGACGAAACCATATTACAACGAGATTCATTGAGCGCATTGTTTCTCCCTTGACTTATTGTCGTTAAGCTGACGCTGTCGGCCTGTTCGGGATCCGGTTATCAGATTGGCAACTTGCACAGCATCGCCCGTGACTTGCGAGCGCGAAGTAGCGACAGGCATCCTTGCCTGTCGCTAGTCGATAACGCCCAATCGACAAGCAGGAATGCTTGCCCTAGTAGTAGTGAGCAACCTCAGACCGCCGAGGAGTGCGTCTACGTTGCAGACTCACCCCTCACCCGGCCTCCGCGACCGCCGTCGCTTCGGCCACCCTCTCCCATTGGGAGAGGCATGGGAGCTTTGAGAAAGCTCCCTGGGTGAGGGGACGGCAGCTTAACAAATTTGACCGAAGTTTGAACTTCTTCGCCACCAAGTAACCCTAAGTCTACAGACATGGAATCGAAGTCTAACTGAGATCAGCCAGCACCGGCGCATGATCGGACGCCGTGAGGCCATCCTTCTTCTTGCGGTACTCGCGATCGATCTCTACGTGCCGTATTCTTCGCGCGACCGGCTGGGTGGCCAGCATGAGATCGATACGCAAGCCTTGATTCTGGTGAAAGGCACCGGCACGATAATCCCACCACGAAAAAGCCCGTCCGTCGGGAAACAACTGGCGGTAAACGTCAGAAAAGCCCCATTCGAGAAGACGTTGAAACCGAGTCCGCTCTTCGCCGGTATGAAAGATCTGGCCACCCAACTCTGTTTCGTTCCAGGTGTCCAGGGATGTGGGACAAATGTTGAAGTCACCGCAGAGGATCATAGGCTCGGCTGAGTTATCGCGTTCTCGGAGATAATCTGTGAGGGAATCCAGCCAGTGCAGTTTTCTTGGGAAATCAGGATGGCCGATGTCTTTGCCGTTAGGACAATAAACAGTAGTAAACGTCAGATCACCCACGGTCGCCGCGATGAGGCGCGCCCCTAGATCCTCTTCTCCAGGCAAGCCCTTTTGCTTGACCACAGCGGGCTCCCGACTCAGGATGGCCACACCGTTCCAGGCCTTCTGGCCGTGGACAGCAGCATCATACCCTGCTGCCTTCAACTCAGCGTGCGGGAAACCCACGTCGTCGACCTTAAGCTCCTGAAGTCCCACGACGTCGGGTTGTCGAGCGCGTAGCCAGTGAAGTAAGAAATCGAAGCGTGCCCGAAGCCCGTTAATATTCCAAGTTGCAATGCGCATGCCGGTACCTTTTAGACTTTCCAGTACCCTAACCCACGATAAAACGTTTCCTGAGCGAATCCGCCAGAGCAGACGGAGCGGCCGGCTTAAAAACCTCACGCGAGTGCCCACGTAGCCGTATCTGCACAATTGCCGCCACTGACGGATCGCACCTCAGCATTCAGCGATTTCTTCGCGATGCTTCAAGGGCGGACTGAATCATCATAAATTCGCCGAGATTGTCCATTGTCACTAGACCTGCCAATCGGCCGTTGCGGGTCACGGGCAAGGTGTGGCATTGACAGTTTTGCAGCCGCCGAAAACCCGTCTCCAACATTTCGGAAGCCTCGACCATCTGAAAATCACGTTGCATAACCTGGCTTACGGCGAGGTCTTTCCCTTCCCGAGCAAGGGCACGAAGCAGGTTATCTCGAGTCAGGATCCCGACAACCTGCCCATTCTCCTCGACCGGAAAATCCTGCTGAGATCCCGCCAAGATCAATTCAATCACGCGGCCCAGCGAGTCTTCAATTGAGAGCGAACGAAAATCAGTGATCATAGCCCGCGCAATCGGGATGCCGCTCAAGGCAAATTTCATCTGGGTTATGCTGGCCTCCTGAGCTGCGCCGATCCAGACAAACAACGCGATGAATAAAAGAAATGGGTTGGTGAAGAATCCCAGAAATCCAAAGAGAAGTGCCATTCCCTGTCCAATGGTGGCTGCGGCATTTGTGGCTGTGGTGTACTCCATTCGAGTGGCTAAGATCGCTCGGAGCACTCGACCGCCATCCATTGGAAAAGCCGGCAGCATATTAAACAGTACAAGAAAGATATTCACTCCCACCAGCCGTTGAATGATCGGCCCGCCAGTGAGGCTCAGATTACCCATCGGTTCCAGACCGGTAGTGGCCATGAGCCAGAGGTACAGCACCACCGCAATAACGACATTCACTGCCGGACCTGCGAGGGCTACCCAGAGTTCCTGCATGGGATCCTCCGGCATCCGTTCCAGCCGGGCAACCCCCCCGATCGGGAGCAGAGTGATATCGCGTGTCTTGATGCCGTACTTCTTTGCCGTCAGAGCGTGTCCGAACTCATGCAGCACAACACAACCAAAAAGGGCCAAAATAAACCCAACCCCTGCCAGAGTTGAGGCAAGACTATGACTTTGTGTCCAGTGAGTCAGTATGACCCATCCGATGAGCAGGAGAAAGGTTGCGTGCATATAGACGCCAATGCCCGCAAATTCGCCTAACTTCCATGACCATTTCATAGAATCTACCCTCCTGCCATTTCAGAGATCTATCAAGGAAGACCGAGGCATTGCAGTCAAGGCCCGGACCTATGCAGACCGGCTCGCCTTCCAAGAATTCATAGGGGGACCTGATTCCATGTCTCGAACATGTGTCACTGCGGGCCCGAATGTTCCCGTGGATCAACACAAACTCTATCATACTCGGCCATGGTGGAGAGGAAATGTAATGAGGTTGGAATTGAAAAAGAAATGCGGCAGAGCGAAGCGACGCCCCAGGAAAGGATCGTATTGTTGGTGCCCTCAGGACGCAACCCTGTTTTGGAATGCGGGTGGCTGGACGCCGCCTTGTTTGGTGGTGGCTTGATGCCACCGCTGGCCGATGGTCACAGCCAGCCCTTACCTGCGTCATAGTCGCAGGCTGCTCCAATGTGCTGTCAAGCCAGCGCACTCCATCGTGAGGAAGAGCCCACGGCCGGTAAAAAGCACTGACCGTGGTTACCAGAACACTTTCCTCTTTCCAGCCAGGCGGAAAACAGCCAGTGAGCGTGAGCGCAGTTTGTAGCTATGGTCGCGCAGTCGCTGCCGTCGTTTCCACCGTTTCTCTGCGGTGTCGAGTATTCGCTCCCAAACATCATCTGGTCCGGGCATTGGCAGCGCGAAGGAAATCGTTTCATGCTGGGCATTAAACATCACGAAAAGAGTATCGCCCTCGATCGGCCCGCCTTCTTCGTCTATCTCCTGCAACTCCTTTCCATTGAGGAAGACCCCCAAGCAGTGGGCAGAATGCGCATTCCAATCGGCATCGGTCATCTCCCTGCCGCTCGGTTCGAACCAGGCAATATCCTTGACACCAGCGCCGCGAATGCTTCGGCCCTGGAAAAACCTTCGCCGCATGAGGACCGGTTGTGTCTTGCGCAACCGGACGAGGTAACGCGTAAACTCCAACAAGTCGTTTTGCACCGGAGTCAGATCCCAGTGGAACCAACTGATTTCGTTGTCCTGGCAATAGGCATTGTTATTGCCGAGCTGCGTTCGTCCAAGCTCATCGCCGCCGCAGAGCATGGGAACTCCTTGCGAAAGCATCAGCGTGGCAAGAAAATTCCGTTTCTGTTTTTCCCGCAGGGCATTAATCCTCTTGTCATTGGTCGGCCCTTCTGCTCCACAATTCCAGCTCAGGTTATTGTTTTCCCCATCGGCACTATTCTCTCCGTTAGCCTCGTTGTGCTTGTGGTTATAACTAACTAGATCATGAAGGGTGAACCCGTCGTGACAGGTGACAAAATTGACGCTGGCATAGGGGCGGCGTCCGCTGCTTCCATAAAGGTCACTGCTTCCTCCCAAACGTGTCGCTAACTCGGAGACGACGCCACCGTCCCCCTTCCAGAAGCGCCGAATGGCGTCCCGGTATTTCCCGTTCCACTCCGTCCATCCGACCGGGAAGTTTCCAACCTGATAGCCGCCTTCACCCAGGTCCCAAGGTTCCGCAATGAGCTTTACCTGGGAGAGGACTGGATCCTGATGGATGATGTCAAAGAAGGCTCCCAGTTTGTCTACTTCGTGGAGTTCGCGAGCCAGTGTGCTGGCCAGATCAAAGCGAAAGCCGTCGACGTGCATTTCCAAAACCCAGTAGCGCAGGCTGTCCATAATGAGTTGAAGAACGCGCGGATGGACCATGTTGAGGGTATTGCCGCAGCCGGTATAGTCGATGTAGCAGCGCCGGTTGTCTGGGACCAGGCGGTAGTAGGAAGCATTGTCAATGCCACGTAGAGAGAGGGTCGGTCCAAGATGGTTTCCTTCCGCGGTGTGGTTGTAGACCACATCCAAAATCACCTCCAGACCGGCGGCATGAAGATTCCGAACCATTGTTTTGAATTCAGAAACAGAACCAGCGGGAGCCGAAGCCATCGCGTAACGAATTTCCGGCGCAAAAAAAGCGAGAGTGTTATAGCCCCAATAATTTGTAAGTCCCCGTCCGACGAGGTGGCGATCGTAGGCATGATGATGAACTGGCATCAGCTCTACCGCCGTGACGCCGAGCTCCTTGAGATGAGCAATGGCTGGTTCCGACGAAAAGCCGGAATAAGTGGCCCTCATTTTTCGAGGGACCCGGGGATGCAATTTTGTGAAGCCCTTGACATGCACTTCGTAAATCACGGTCTTATGCCAAGGGATTCGAGGATGCCGGTCGTTCCCCCAGGCGAAAGCGGTATTAACCAGTGCCGCCAGGGGGGCGTACGCCGCATTATCACGGTCATCCATTGAGAGATCCCCGTCTGAGTCGCCAATGCGATAGCCGTACATCTCATTACGCCACTGGATGCTGCGGCCAATCGCTTTGGCGTAGGGATCCAGGACGACTTTGTTTGGATTAAACCGGTGGCCGAGAGATGGCTCATAGGGTCCATGAACACGGCAGCCATAAAGTTGTCCTGGAAGAATGTCAGGGAGATAGCCATGCCAGACCAGATCAGTTTGTTCAGGGAGTGTGATCCGGGCTGACTCATGCTGTGCCTCTGGGGAATCAAACAGGCAGAGCTCCACCTTAGTAGCGTGCTCGGAGAAAATAGCAAAGTTGACTCCTGCCCCGTCCCAAGTGGCGCCTAGCGGGTAGGGATTTCCAGGTCGAACTTTCATGGCCGGTGGTTCCTCTACAGTCAAGATTTCGAAGCTTGACGCAGCGCATGTTAACACATTGTCAGGGCACCATTTCATGCAAACGGGTCTCGGTTTCAATGTCCTTGCGAAAAACAGCCAAGCACAAGGGATTGAGAGTCACAGCGCGGCAGGGGCGCAACATCAAACTGCGAAGACGCGAAGGACGCAAAGAAGACCACCAAGACTTAACGAGGCCGGTGGTCGCAAGCAAAAACTCTGACCGCAGAGACGCTGGAGACGCAGAGAAAAAACTCTTGGACGCAGATGAACGCTGATAAACACAGGAGGCGGTAGTAGGGTTTACAAGTTCAGAGTCTTTGGAGGTTCTCCACAATTCTTCACCTCGGCTGCGGAAGTGGTCAAGTTCGCTCCGGCGGTGGTAGTTCCATGCACGCTATCAGGCGAATTCGAAATCCTGTTAGCGGGGATTGCAAATATTCCGAAACCTGCGCGGCCCGGGGGACGTTGCTGATGATGCAGGCGGAACCAACGGCACGGTTCGCCCGTTGATTAGCGCCGCAAATCTGCTGGACTCCGCACGTAAAGGTGGAGTCACTGCTGGTAAAAAAGGAGGGAATATGAAAAACCAAACCCTATATTGGCTAAACGGTGTGATTCTAGTCTTTGTTCTAGCTTTTGCCCCTGTGACGGTTCAGGCAAAAGTAGAACCAATCATTACGGCCAGTCCGGAGGGAAACATTCCGGCGCCGGTGCTTTCACCCAAGGAAATTGCGGTGTGCCATGCGTTGCTGATGCTTCCCTATTATGGAGTCTTCGACAATCTGGAGTTTAGAGTGGATGGCGACAAAGTGGAGTTGCTGGGCCAGGTGACACGGCCCGTCTTGGCAAGCGATGCTCAAAGGGCAGTCGCGCAGGTCAGCGGGGTCAACCAGGTGATCAACCACGTGGAGGTTTTGCCACTTTCACCTAACGATGATCGCATTCGGTTAAGTGTCTATCGGAAAGTCTATGGCAGCTCCTCGATGCTTCCGTATGCTGTTCAGCCCGTGCCTCCCATCCGCATTATCGTCAAAAACGGTCAAGTGACCTTGGAGGGTGTGGTCAGCCGTCCCATGGACAAGATCCTCGCCAACATGGAGGCCAACTCGGTTGCCGGGGTGTTTTCCGTTACCAACAACCTCCACGTGCAATCGTAAGCTGTGCACCGGCTGAAAATCACAAGTTCAAGTGAGGTCAGATACCGCACTTCAGATCCTGCAGGATCTGGAGTGCGGCGCCAACTCGCTCCATGAAGCATACGAACTGGCAGAACAGGCTTCTTTATTGGTGTGGATTCGTGTGATTCGTGGGTGTGATCTCCCTGGCTGTGATCTAAGAAATCTCAAATATTTCTGGCTAATGGGAGAGACACGGGAGCTTTCAGAAAGCTCCCTGGGTGTTGGGTGAGGGGACAGCAGGTCAACAAACTTGACCAAAGTTTGAACTTCTTCGCTACCAAGAAACCTTAATGGTTTGAGGATCCCACTCTAACAATCGACCTTGGCTCGGTCTTCTAAGAAGGAGTGGTGGCTGAGAATAGCCACCGTGGCTCTAATCAGCCAGCACCCTCCCTTACGCTAACTGAATCTAAAAGACTTGAAGTTGGCATCGAACATGCCCTCCTGGGAATTTGGAAACCAGGAGGTGGAATAATGCAAACTCAACTGAAATGGATTCTCTGCATGTTATTGGCGCTTTCGGTAGGCTTGGTACTACCGGGACAGGCGCAAGAACAGGAGCCATCGGGCGAGGGGCCGTCCAGCGGATGGCATAAATTCGGGGAACCAACCTCGACAGACCCTCAGTCCCCACCCTCGACACTCACTTTGCCTGCCGGCTCCTGGATCACGGTTCGGTTGGACGAGTGGCTCTCGAGTGACCGTAATCGGCCGGGCGATGCCTTCACGGCGACTCTCGCTCAGCCGTTGGTCGCGAATGGACGCGTGATTGCCCGCCGCGGCCAGACCGTTGGAGGCGTAGTTGCCTCAGCGGAAAAAGCCGGGCGTGTAAAAGGAACTTCACGGCTCGGTTTGGAACTCACCGAGCTGAGCCTGATTGATGGCCGGCAAATCCAGGTGAAAACGACCTTGCAGGAGCGGCGGGGCGACACCTCTGTGGGCCGGGACGTCGGTGCCGTTGGGGCCAGCACCGGTGTCGGCGCGGCGATCGGGGCTGCGGCCGAAGGTGGATTGGGCGCCGGCATAGGAGCGATAGCTGGAGCTGCCGCCTCGACCATCGGCGTCCTTGTCACGCGCGGCAAGCCCACCCTCGTTTATCCCGAAGACCAGCTCACCTTCCGGCTCGAAGCACCTGTCACCCTCTCGGTCGGGCCTTCGGACCAGGCCTTTCAACCTGTCAGGCAAGAGGACTACGAGCAGACGAGATTGGCCGAACGGGGTCCGTCACCGGGGCCACCTCCACCCGTCTATTATGGCGGCTATTATCCACCGTACAACTACGGTTACTATCCACCATTCTTCTATGGCTCGAGTTTCGTCTTCTATTCGCACCCCCGGTACTTCTATCACCGAGGCTACTATCGCCACCGGTAAGAGAGCAAAGAAGGGACTGCTAGGCTTACTTGGTGGCGACAAAGTTCACAGTTCGGTCAAATTTGTGTCAAGGACCAGGCTCCCCTCACCCCCAGCCCCTCTCCCGTGGGGAGAGGGTGGCCGAAGGACGGGTGAGGGGTCAGTTGCCAACAGAACCGCACTTCTTGGCGGTCTGAGGTTGCTCGCTACCTTTTGAAGTCTCTGCCTTTTTTGAAGAGGGCTTCAATGTTTGATCTGCACCAATTCCGCACCTTCTTGTCGTTTGGGCGATGAATTCCAGCGCAGGTCCTTATTGGAATCGGGACGAAACCTCCCGACGAAGGTACCAACGCCCATCGACGCCTTCACAAGGTGAGAAACTTTCAGCGGACCCAGTTGCAAGCGGCCGAGCCAATGCAGGCCGGCGCTGATGGAGCAGCCACACTGGCTGCAATCGGGATTACCACCAAAGACACAAGGTTCAACCCGCGTCTTCAGGTCCGCCGAGTAATTTACGGACATTCTGGAAAAAAGACATTCGCGAGGGCTGGTTGGAGGGTTGGCAAACGCTTCCGCCATTCCGTCATTTACCCACAAGGCGGGGAAACGCCCAGTCAGTTCAGGTATCTGGCGAACCAGTTCCTGCCGTTCCGCCGGAGATAGAATCTCTTCGCTCTGCTCACCCATCTGTGGCGTATACACACTCAGCCAAACTCGATTAACTTCAGGTCTGGAGGTCCAGAAGTTCAGATACTCTTCGAGATATCCAGGCCGCTTCATCATCGGGCCNAATGTTGACCTGACGCCCCGCGATGTTCTGCAGGATTTTTTCGTAAGTTGCCGGGGCACGGCGCCGATTGTGGTGCTCAGGCAGGCCGTCCACAGAAACTGCGACGCGCAACCGGTTGATTCCCATCCACTCCCGGGGAATCGGGATAACTCCACTGGTGACTACCAGTGTGAAGACGCCCATTTGACCCAGCACCGGCAAGATGCGGCCCAACTCGCGGTGGCGGATGAGAGGTTCCCCGCCCACAATCGAGACATGAATCGGCTGGTGATGCTTCACCAAGTCGACCACTCCTTCGACGAGTGCGTCACCTCTGAGGTCGCTCAGTTGACTCAGAGTGATTGCGCCACCCAGGTGCATGTTTCCATAGGCGTAACATCCAGGGCAGCGTAGCGGACATTCGCGAGTGATTTCGATCGAAAGCAAGGGAACTCTGCCGGTCAGGACTTTTCCCCATGCTAGCAAAACTCTACCGGGTGTCATATTTGTTTATCCTTTCCCCAATTTGCAGCATAAATAGTGTAGAGTTGAAAAGTCAAGTCTTGGAACCACTATCTCGTTTGCAATAGAGACAACACTGGGGCGGCCCAGAGACGCCGTCCCCTTTTGGGAAGCAGGACAATCTCAGTTTCCAGCAAGGCCCGGCCCCAATTCCCTGTGAATGGCAATGGAAGCCTCCACAGACCAGTCGAGGATCGAGGATAGCGGATCGAGGATCGCACGATCGAGACTGCTGTCGGTCCTCGATTCTCCAAACTCAATCCTCAGTTTTTTCCGTCTCTACGCCTCCGCGTCTCTGGGCGAGAATTGTCTGCGCTCTCGGCTGCGGTACGCGAGTGGAGGCAGGCCACAAAACGCCGAAGGTTTGTACATATGCGATAATGTTTAAGAACGTAAGCAGAACAAGAGGAAGTACGGCCGCTCGATTTTCGTCATGATTGAGATGTGCGAGCACCGCCCCTGCCATGATCATGCCCAGTCCATTGGCTGCAACTGCCACAGTGGATGGAATGATCAACAGCACTCCTCCACCTATTTCGGCGAAGCCCATCATAGAAACCATCCATTCGGGAATACCCAACCTTGCAAGATTGAAGACGTCTTGTTTCGGGCTGCAAACCTGAATGCTCCCTAGCGCCAGGAAAGCCAAAGCAAGAATTAGAGCAAGCGCTTGCGCAGCTGGGTTTTTGGTCCCGCCGTGTCTTGGTTGAGCTCGTTCGCACTTAGCGAATTCCAGTTCGTTCATAATAGGGTATGGTTAAGGACCTTAATTCGCTCTCGGTAAACGCCCCGGCTTTGCCCGGGATTTCCTCTCCCCATGGTAGAGGGAGAAATAACTTACAATTAACTCTCCCCTCGCCCCCATCGGGGGAGAGGGGACGGGGGTGAAGGGGATCGCCTCAGTGGTGCATAATTTGGGTGATAGGCCTTCATGCCGCGGGCTGTGGGGGGAAATCCTTCACCCTGACTGTCAATCACCCACACGAGGCGCAAGAATCCGCTCTTTCGTTCCCATTCATGTGCCGCCAAGGTACACACTAAGCATGAGAGAACAAGACTTTTGCATGGCCTTTATCTCTCAATCATGGCTCCAACGGGACGAGCCGATGGAGGCCCAGAAGTTAAGATTTGCCGTCTGGCTCATCCGGCTGCGTCATAAGCTAGGGGAAAGTTGGGAGACTTGCCAGTCTGGATCAGGGTGTCCACAATCCTTCTCGACCTGCCCCAGTCAGACCAGATCACTTCCTTCAGTTCAATGACCGCAACTTGCTTGTATACCCGCTGCAGCAGGTCTGTTGAGAAATTGCGGGCAGGCATCTCTTTAAAGATCTCTTCCAGCACAATCTCTTCCTTCAGAGTGCCAATGGCTTCCTGGTACTTTTCAAAAAAAGGCATCACCTCCGGAAGGCAGCTCCAGCCCATCGACCATAATATTTTGACATTGGCTGCTAAAACCAGCGTGTTCCAAAGGGCGCCTGCTGACATGGCTCGGCGGCACCAGTCCACACTGGGTTTTTCTACGAATGCCTGCACGGCTCTCACAGAGTGTCCATTCATTCGGCCGAATTCCGCTCCGGGCTGAATCCAGCCATACTCAGATTCGACCTTGTCAGGCGAGGCCCCTAATAAAAACAGCCAACGTCGCAATCTTTCGGCAGCTACTATGGCACTGCTCACCACGGCGGTGAATCGCTCCTCGGGATGTACGAAATGATCTGAAGGATACAAAACGACTGTTCCTTGTGGATCTTGCGCCCTGACGTAAGCCAGGCCGAGAAACACTGCGGCCGCGGTATCCCGATTGGCTGGCTGTACAAGGAGCTTCCCGGTCTTTTCTTCCGAAAGTTGCAAGGATAGATCCCAGAGGTGGGACCGACTAATGACTGTCACTCTGCGCTCGAGTGTTGTGAGGACGTCGGCCCGGTCCAGCGTGTGCTGAAGCATGGACCGCGTTCCGGTAAAAGTACAGTATTGCTTCGGCTTGTGGTATCCCAACCACCGTTCAGTCAAAGATCTAAGCCGCTCGCCATCTCCTCCCGCCAAGATGATTGACCACACCTGGCCGTGTTTCTCGCCTCGATTCATTTCACCCTCCTTTTTGGGTCCTTCCATTTTTTTTCGCTCACCCAGGCCGAAAAGAGTTAGGGAGTGTTTGTCTTCACTTACATAGACGCATCCGGCGAAGATGACGTGGTAAAGAGTCTGTAAAGGGTAAGTAAAATTCGGTTATTGTGAACTGGCAGTATCCATTCGGTGCAGTCTCGGAAGAATTGATTGTCACCCAAATTACGCGTCCTCGGCGTCATCGGGTAGACCCGGAGGGGCGTCAGATCATAGCCCATGGAATCAGCCGGGGGTTAGGTCATAGAGGTCTACCGCTCTGCGTAATATCCGTCTCGGGTCTGCACGACCAAACCTTTCTGTTTGGTCAGAAGACGGATCCTGTGATAGCCCGCTCCGAGATCCGCTCTGTCGGAGGTATAGCCCAAGCTGTACTGATTGCGCAGTTCTCAGCCGCCTAGGCTTGCCTGACCTCAGCGATTGACCTAGAAACAGCAGTAAAAGCCCACCGCAGAGACGCAGAGGCGCGGAGAGCTTCTTGTTAAAACAGCCAACAGTCCGGATTGCCGGGCGTTTGGTTTTCGGCTTTTGAACCCAGTGTAGCAATACTTCTGTCACCGTTTTGGTGAGAAAAAAATGCGAGGGCGTTACGTTTTATGCCTGTTTCTCTCTGCGTCTCCGCGTCTCCGCGGTTGTTTGAACTGCCGGTTTTAGGATTAACCAGTCGTCGTCATGGCCTGGGGTGCATTCGTCCCCACCCTCGCCCAAACCCCCATGCGTCGGAAGGATTATTTTCTGGTGCTTCGATCAAATCTGATTCCACCGCTTGATGAGCAGCGTGCTGCAACGACAAAGCCTGCTGCAATGTGGCCAGCGCACTCTTCTGCGAATCGGAGAGGATCGCCACCAGTTGCGGTCGTAGTTCGTCACGCTTCGTCTTGATCTGGTTTCGAAGATTCTTCACATCCACCATCAGCTGGGCCACGACGCTGGGGTCCGGGGATGCCTTGTCCAATTCTTGCTTCAGTTCCTTTTGCTTGGTCATGATCTGCTCGTGAATCGGCTTGACAGCGTCGCGGAAGGAGGTCAGAAGTGCCGTTAGGTTTTGCACCTGCTGGTCCGAAAGTTGCAAGAATGATTTCAACGCATCCAAATGCGGTGTCCCGGAGCGAGGCCCCATGGCCGGTGGACCTTGCTGGGCCAGCAAGGTTCCCATGCTCAATACAAAAACGAGAATAGCAGTTATCTTTTTCATCTCGATTCTCCTTTGTTCATTGTATGTAATCGCAGGACTGTCCTCGAGTCCTGTACTCACGAAAATCTTTTCAATGCAGTCTGCTGGTCCGCCCTCCCTGCTGCTCGAATTGTTTGGACGCCAATTAGGCCGAAAGGGATTGCAGCTCTTCTGTAAAATGGAGGCAAAAACCACTTTACCTTCAGTTAACAGGTAACCTGAGTCGATGGGCCGCTTCATGCCCGTCCCTTTCCGATGACCTTTCCTCCGGATTACATTCTAGACAGAGAACGGCGCGAATGTTGTAAAGTCGAGGTAAATTCTGAATGCCTTTCGTCTCAGCCCCTGAGAGAGCATCAACGCTTTTCGAAACGACCTCTGGACGAGCCTTTCCAAGGATTCCTCTCATCTTCCCGAGTTGAAAACCTCTGGATTTCTCATTGTAAAATCCAAGTAAAGTCTCGTGACGGTGAGATAGCCGCGTTCGCCCGCCGGGGTATAATGTCAGTCGTGTGGGAAAAGCGCGACAAGTCACGTTGGCTCATTGTTGCTTCTTGTCTGCTGGCGCTAACGGTGCTGGTGGCGGCGGTCCTGCTGTATCGCTGGATCGGCCGTGTGAGCGACGCCGATCGTCTCCGGCAGAAAGAGCTTCTCGAAGTAGCTTTCCGTGGCTTTCAGTCTGAGTTCGCGGGAGCCATTCAAGAGATCACTTCAACCTTCCGGCCACTGGCCGGTCTGCAAGACGAAACCGAAATCGAGTTGCATCTTGCCGAAATGTTTGTCCAGTGGCAGAATAATGCTCGCCAGCCGCAACTCATAGGAAGCCTGGGCATCGGCATCATCGACTCGAAGGATTCTGTCGCGTTTAACCGCCTCCTGCCGCACGAACGGAAATTTGAAAAGCAGGACTGGCCGGCTGGGCTGCAGAGTTATCGTGACCTTTTGATAGAACGCCGGTCGCAGCGAGCACCACCAAATGGATTACCTGGTGGATTCACTCTAGCATCCTCTGCAGACCGGCCCGTGATTGCCATCCCGGCAACCTTCTTCCGTTCCATGGTGCCGAAAGGTCGGCCCGACTGGAGTCGAAACCCACTTGCTTCCCCGCGCGGTCCTGGACCCCGACGAGGCTGGCTACCATTTCTAGACCGGGGCGGTTCCGCCTCACCTCCATCTCCGCCGTTGCAGCGGGCTTCAAACGACAGATCGATGGCAGTGGTGGGTTGGTACTTTGTCGAGATTGACGCTCAGTTTCTCAAACAGCAATTCCTGCCGAATCTCGCCAAGCGGCACTTCGGGGGAGCGAGCCTGTCTC
>QHZQ01000337.1 GCA_003224725.1 Acidobacteriota bacterium
TGTGTCGAGCGGAGTTTGCCAGCCAGAAGCAGGATGCTCAGCAGGAGTTCGTGAGTTCCCACCTGGAGGTGGGAACTCCCGCCGACGGCAATGGCAGTGGCAAGCTCGGGCAAGTACTGAGCGGTATTGTCAAGAAGAAAGTGACGGAGCGCGGCTTCGGCTTCATCCATGCGGGCGATGGCCGGGACTATTTCTTCCATTTCACCGATTTGGAGACGGGGCTGGACTTCAATGAGGTCGAAGAAGGGCTTGAGGTTGAGTTCGTCGTGAAGAGAGAGCCGGGCTACGATAAGGCTGGGGCCGCCCATAATGTGCGTCGGCATGGCAGTAGTGCACCCTAGGCGAGCGAGGCCAGCGCTTGGGCCAGGTTGAAGCTAGTTGGGTCCGTAGGAGCGCTGCCAGTCATAATCTCCAACCCATCCCGGATGCCATCGCCGTCGGTATCAGCCACCCAGGGGTTAGTGCCAAAGTCCCTCAGTTCCTGCTCGGTGGTCAGGCCGTCGGGGTCGGCAAACCCATTCAGCGAATTGTTCGGGTCCAAGCCCGTTCGCACGCTCCACACCGTCGGGGATGCCATCCCCGTCAGAGTCTCCGCGGGCCAACTTCGCCTCCATACCGCAGTTCTAGCCAATTCTCATACACAATCGACTCATCTAAAACTCAAGCAAATGATGTAATAATCAGTCAGCAAAAAAGAACATTTTTTCTTCCTCTGGCTTTATTGCTTTGAGCCGGATTAAACCTTCCTGTGCCTCATTACGGTACTCAAGCTCATATTTGTCATCTTGCCAAATATCCCTTAATGCCTGAACGGCTGCTGGATCATTAATCTTTTCTAACTGCCTTATCAGCCAGATTAATATGTTGCTACTGGAAAAACCCTTCTCTTCTTCCCGCTTAGAGATTAAATCTTTTAATTCTTGCGTTCTACTGACAGCTTCTAAATTTTCTAGCCTCTGGATAACCTTTATCTTCTCTATGCTCACCAAGAGCCTATCTGCGATCTTCTGAGACTTACTATGTTTCGCATCCTCTTTTAATTTTTCCTCTAAAATTTCCCTGGCCCTATCATTTCCTATTGCAACAAGATAATCCATAGCCTCAAAGAGGTAATAATAGCCATTTTCTGTATTCTCTAGATTATCTTGCAAAAATTTTAACCTTTCCTTGTTGTCAGAGAGCTCCCTAACCTCTATATGCCAGAGTGCACGTTTAGCGTTCTGGATAAGCGCAATGTCTGGTTCCGCAGGAGAGCTAATATGCTTTTCAATTAAAAAATCAACAGCGGGCTTTATTTTTTCTCAATAACTACATTTGGTATATTGATTTGTTTTATTATTTCTATAAGCAGGTCCAGAGATCTCATTTTAACATCAATATACTGACTGTCTAGCGCATCTAACAATCTGTCAATCATATAATCGGTGTATGATTTACTTATGATTCCGGTATATACACTGATGCCAACAATGTTCTCTAATTCTAACATCTTCATCTGAGCCTCTTTTGGGACATCAGAAGCAAACCTTTTGGCATTAACCTCAGAGGGCGAGGTCAACAGCGAGAATAAGCAAGAGAACACAAAAAGTACCACTAGCAATTGCTCTTTTCAGCAAAAATCTTGTTTCCATGCATTTCCTCCGAATTTTCAACCTCCACCCCCGTGTCCGCAAATCCCCAACGGGGGAGAGCTGAGCAAAGGAGCATAATAAGAGAGATAGTCAGCGCACTTTTTGGCAGTTTCATTATCACGCTGTTCTCTTCATGCAAACATCGGCTATCCATGCTGCCTTTGCGGTACCGATAACTCTATCGTTTCATCCAACCAATCTTCTCGATAATAAGGGCGAATATCAACCCTGTCTTTATCCTTCCAATGAATCTCCTTGACCACGAGCTTATATGGAAATTGCTTTGATTCATCTCTTTGCTTTTTACTGATGGCTTCTTTTCGAATTAACGCATCAATATCGATGCGCTTCCTCAATACAACTGGATTCATGACTCCCTCACTGAGGTCAAACAGACCGGATCAGTCCCATCACAGTCCCCGTCGATACCATCACCACAGACCTCGGTCTGGGGTTCCCCTGGGACAGCATTACAGACGGTGGTTGAACCGTCGCTGGCACAGAGGACTTTGGCGGCTTCTCGTTGACCAAGTTTGACGGCACGACTCTCACGATCTAACAGGGCGCTGAAAAAGAGGCTTCGTGCTTCGACAGGCTCAGCACGAACGGGAAATGATCGATGATTACAAGACCCCGTTCACAATGTGCCGACAGCCCTCTCAACCCATAAAGTTTGAGTAAGTTGGGACCAATGGGCTTGTCCCACCTCAGAGGCAGGGCACGCAGCACCCCTACTCTACGGCCAAGGCATCCACGTCGACCTCTTGCGCCCCGGCGATCGGCGCGAGGGTAAAGAGCGAGTCTGGCAGGTGCGGGGGCAACTCGACTCGTTCATAGTAGACTGAGGCCTCCTGTTTGCCTTGCGGATCGGAGAGCGCGATCTCAAAGGGAAAATCCTGGTCGTTGACCCGACGATAATCGGCGAGACTCACACGCGCCAGTAGAGTGCCGTCACTGGCCAGCATTTCCCACCGCGTCAGCAGTAGAGTCTGCTGAGCGAACCAGAGAACAAAGGTGCTGCCCCCAGGCAAGGGGAAATCAAGGCGGACCCACCCCCTGTCCGCATCGAAACCGACCGTGCCTACCGCGCTGTCCCGGGGGAGAACTGGCGGCAGCCCGAGCAGCAGGCTGGCGATATCACGGGCTGAGAGCATGACCCGGGTAAAGCGGGCCACATTCAGCGGGGTCGCCGCGCCGCGGTAAATGGTCTTTTCCCGGGGGAAATAAGCGACTAGGGCGCGGCCATCACAGGTGATGAGCGACATGATGCCGATCGGCGAGAACAGTTCCAGGCGGAACTGGTCCGGCGCCACCACGGCTACTGCCTGCTTGGCTGTGCCTCTATCGTGCGGATCTGTATACACCACCCGGGCCAGGCCCCGTAGGCTGGTCAGAGACTGGCGGCGGGCGTCAAGTTTGGTAAGAAGCTCCTGGGCAGACGGTAAGGCAACAGGAGGCGGCGCAGGCTGGGGGGGACGGCGGACGGCACAGCCCCCGAGACAGACAGAAAAAATGAGAATGAAGGCCGAGGCAAAAGTCCGAAGTCCGGTGTCTGGAGTCCGGAGTCCGGCAGACCAGCAATTCATGCTACCTTGCAATCGCACCAGTAACAGACAAGCGTACAGCTCACATCATTCCGCAATCCGCATTCCACCTTCCACGAGGGGTCTCAGATTTCTTTGTCGCTCGTCTTGCGGTCGCTGCTGAGAGTGTCGATCTTAGTGCGTAGACGCTGGATCTGGTCCGCCTCCTTGGCATGCGCCAAAGCCTCGCGGTACGCCTGGGAGGCATCCATAGTCCGGCCAGCCTTCTCGTACGCATCGCCGAGGTGTTCGATGACGGTGGGGTCGTCACCGACCAACTCGACCGCCCGCTCCAGATGTTCTACCGCCTTGGCGTAGTTGCCGCGTTGATAGTAGATCCAGCCCAGGCTATCGATATAGAAGCCGTCATCGGGCTCGACCTGTAACGCCCGGCGGATCAGGCTCTCGGCCTCGTCCAGGCGCGTGCCCTGCTCAGCCCACGTGTACCCCAGGTAGTTGAGCGCGGCCGCGTTCTTCGGGTTCAGCGCGATCGCCTTTTGCATGTGCGCAATGCAGCTCGGTTTGTCTTTGACTTCGTCGTAGACTGCCCCAAGGGTAAAGTGATACTGGTCGTTCTCGGGCGCGAGCGTCACCATCTGTTTGAGGATCTCGATGGCCCGCGCGTGGTCGCCCTTCTCCCGGTAGAGCGCGGCGAGGAACCCGAGCAGATCGAGGTCGTCTTTTTTCACGGTCAGGGCCTGCTCGGCTTCAGTAATCGCCTGGTCCAGCTTGCCCTGGCGCTGGTAGATGTAGCTCAGGTACAGGCGGGCATCGGCGAAATAGTCCGAGCCGGGTTGCAGGCGCGAGAGCTCAGCAATGGCCTTATCGTCCTCTTTGGCCTCCGTATAGACTGCCCCGAGAAAATACCGGGCGCGGTCGTTCTCGGGCTGGGCATTCAGGACCAGGTTTAACTCGGTGATCGCCTTGGCGAGTTCCCCTTTCTCGCGATAGATCAGGCTGATCTTCAGCCGGGTCTCCTGCGGGTCGGCCTCAATCTTTTCCAGTTCGCGGAACTGCAGGAGCGCTTCGTCGAACTTCTTCTGGCCCAGGTAGAAGCCGCCCAGGCGCTTGCGCACCTGCACGCTTTGGGGGTTGAGGGCCAACGCTTTCTGGTAGATTTCTATCGCGCGCTCAGGCTTCTTCTGCATCTCATAGACCAAGGCGAGGTCAAGCAGGACCAGCTCAGACTGAGGGTTCAACTTGAGCGCTTGCTGGTAATAGGTCTCTGCCTTGTCAAGCTGGTTGGCTGCAGCGTAGACCTGACCGAGATAATAATACCCCAGGATCGAGCGGGGACGCAGCTCTACCAGCTTGTTGAGCACGGCAATGGCCTGCTCAAATTTGCCCTGCTTGGCATAGAGAGTGCCAAGGTACAGATACGGTTCCTGGCTCTTGGGGGCGCGCGTCAGCACCGCCTCATAGACTTTGGCCGCCTCTTCTTCCCGGTTGGTGGAAGAAAGCAGCCCGGCCAACAGCAG
>QHZQ01000141.1 GCA_003224725.1 Acidobacteriota bacterium
ATTGCCGGACACGTGAATAAGGGAAGGACTATTCCCACATCCGAATGCAAGGGAAGCGCTAGGCAGTAGCCGCATTAGAACTACCAAAGGAAATTGCTGGCACAACACAAAGCTCAGAGGTCCATTAACTAAAACCTACTAGAATCCATTCTCATTAAAGAAATTATGCGTTTTGGCGTATAATTACCTGCATCATACGGAGAATATCCAATGTCGCGGATGAGAGTGGATGAAAGAAGCTTCAAGTTGTATAGCGGGCAGGATCCGCGGGTGATTTCTGCTTATACTATTCAAGAGGTGTCACAGTTTCTAAGTATCCCAATGGCAACACTTCGATCATGGGTGTTGGGCCGTTATTATCCTACCGAGGAGGGCCAAAAACACTTTAAGCCGATACTCTCCCTGCCAGACCCTAAAAGAAAATCTCACCTTTCCTTCATAAATCTTGTCGAAGCCCATGTTCTTGATGCCATTCGCCGTGAACATAAGGTTCCGCTATACAAAGTAAGAAGTGCGTTGGAATATCTCCAAAGAAAATTTCCTTCTAAGCATCCGCTGGCTGATCAAAAGTTTGAAACTGACGGCATCGATCTTTTTATCCAGAAGTATGGCCAACTCATAAACATTTCTCAAGACGGCCAATTGGCCATTAAATCGATCATGCAAGCCTATCTGCAGCGCATCGAAAGGGATTCATCTGGCCTAGTCATCCGCCTTTACCCGTTCGTAAGAAGACGTGACATAAACGAGCCCAAAATGGTGGTCATTGATCCTTTTGTTTCGTTTGGCAAGCCTATTCTAGTGGGCACAGGGATTCCCACCGCTATCATTGCTCAGCGTTATAAGTCGGGAGAATCCATTGACGAGCTAGCAGAAGACTATGGCCGCAGCAGGCTCGAAATCGAAGAAGCGATCCGGTGCGAACTCCCCCAGGCAGCCTGACCCCATCATTTTTTTCATCGATCGTGCATTAGGGAATAAAAAAATCGCGGATGCACTCCGAGTGGAAGGCTTCGAGGTGCACATTCACAGTGATCATTTTACCCCTGCTGAACGAGATGATCACTGGCTGCCTAGAGTCGGCGAGTGGGGATGGATCGTCCTAACAAAAGATACTCGAATACGATATCGCACCACAGAGAGGGAAGCATTGATGAATGCTAACCTCCGCGCATTTGTTCTTGTGTTTTTGTGAAAGCAATTCCGGCTATGAAACGATTCTTATCCAAACGCGAGCCGCCGTTTATTGCGAAAGTCTACAAGGATGGATCTGTTGCTCCCTATTACCCACCGGAAGAAAAAGATACGGACAAGTGATAACCCTTCGCAGACCTATCCAATTTCATGTGGGCGTCCACATGAATGTCCACGCGGATGCCATTTTATCCCTCATGAATGCCCATTTCTACAGATTGCCACACAGTGCTTGAAAAAAGCGCTAAATGCTTGTAGTATTCGACGTTGTGGAGCAATTGGGGGCAGCCGGCAACACCGAAAATCAAGAACAAGGCATAATTCGGGACCAGGGGGTCGGAGGTTCGAATCCTCTCGCCCCGACCAATTTATGATATTCACATTTTCTAAGCCAGATCATTCGTTACAGACGTGCAACACTTTAAGGATTTGATTCGTAATGTCCCTGACTTTCCTAAGAAGGGAATCCTCTTCTACGACATAACAACTTTGCTTAAAGACAAGAGAGCTTTTAAAGAAGTCATCGATATTCTGGCCGCGCGCTACCGTCATCAAAATATAGATTTAGTGCTGGGCGTGGAGTCCCGGGGATTCATCTTCGCTCCGACTCTCGCCTATCATCTCAGTGCGGGATTTGTCCCTGTGCGCAAGCCAGGTAAACTTCCGGCCGAAACCGTAAAGGCGAGTTACGATTTAGAATACGGTCAAGACACCCTGGAAATCCATCGCGACGCTATTCAGAAAGGGCAGCGTGCCTTGGTGGTGGATGATTTGCTGGCCACAGGCGGAACGGCCGCCGCGGTCATCCGGTTGATACACCAATTGGGTGGAGAGGTGGCGGGTGCGGCATTCCTGGTAGAATTGGAATTCTTGAACGGCCGCAAGAAATTGAATGGCTACGAGGTTTATTCCCTACTGCAATATCAGAACTAGTTCCCCTGTTAGTTCCTGATTAATGCAGTCATCGAAACGGGATTTCCGACTGATATTTTGGTGAAAATGGCTCTGAACTGCAGAGAGATGATTAAGGGGAGGCTATAGATTAGAGACTTAGAGGATTTCTTCCTCCTTGGAAAATTCTTGCAAGATTTTCAAGAACTCATCTTCTCGGCGTATAAAGGCATCAACGATATCGGGATCGAAATGACGTCCCCGGTCAATTAATATCCGATGTCTTGACTCTGCCGGATTCACAACATCTTTGTAAACGCGTTTCGAGGTCAGAGCATCGTAAGCGTCTGCCAGTGCAACTATCCTCGCCGACAGCGGAATAGCCTCTCCAGAAAGACCGTGAGGATAACCTGTACCGTCAAATTTCTCGTGATGGTGGTAAGCGATTTCCTTTCCCAAAGTCAAAAACGATCTGCCGGGGATTCGGCTCTCAGCGCTCTTTAACACATCCCCGCCAATTATCGTATGAGTTTTCATGATCTCATATTCTTCAGGCGTTAACTTGCCCGGTTTCAACAGAATGCTGTCCGGAATACCCACCTTGCCAACGTCATGAAGCAGACTCGACTTATATAGTTTGTCGATGAAGGCTTCATCGATCTCGGATTGGTATTTAGGTAGAGTGCCCAGACCTTCTGCCAGGACTTTACAATACTTACGCATTCTTTCCAGATGAAGCCCTAACACGGGATCACGGCACTCGGCCAATTTGGCGAAACCAAAGATAGCTGCATCCTGCGATGAATGAACCTCCCGCAATCTTTCGATTAGTTGACTCTCCATCTCTTTCTTGTCGGAGATGTCCCGGACAATGAAAACAACGGCAAATGCTTTCCCCCGTGAATCTTTGACGCGAGTGATGGTGATGTGAGCATACCATTTCCTTCCATCCTTACGGTGATCAATAACCTCACCGAACCAGGACCCTTTGATATGAAGCGAGCGCAAGACCTCCCGTGTCGTGTCCCCCACGAAATTGTGCCCTTCAAAAATCGTTGGGGTAGACCCCATCAACTCCTCCCGCTGATACCCTGTGAGCTTTTCGTAGGCCGGATTGACTGAAATAATTCGATTCTCCAAATCGGTAATCATGATTCCATCGATAGTGCTTTCGACGATATCTTTGAACAAAATGTACTGCATTTGCCCGATCTCTATCTTTTCTCGCAGGCTCTCCTTATCAGTCTGTTCCTGTAGATAGTTCTCCCTCTTCTTCAAAGCGCCATACACCGTCGTGATTATTTCACCAGCAGTTGCAGGTTTCACGACGTAGTCGTAAGCGCCGTTCTTGAGCGCTTTGCGGACCAGACCTGTATCATTTTGCCCACTGACCAGAATGACCGCAATATCCGGGTAAGAGACAACAATATCTTGGAGCAAGTCAATTCCGGATTTCTCTGGCATTACCAAATCTGTTAGAACACAAGTGTACGACTGGTTCCGTAAATAGTTCAAAGCCTCCTGGGCGGAGCCCGCCTGGTCACAAACATATCCGCAACTCGCGAGGACCACAGATAACGCCTGGCGTACCGCCGGATCATCGTCAACCACCAACAGACGGTGAGAATCGATCATTGGTGTATTTTTGTGGCTATCAGTTTGCGGTTCCAGAAATTCAGGACGCATGAATTGAAGGGTCTTTCTCCAGCCGAGAAGTTAACACAACGAGGGCCCATCTGTTTTGAATTGGAAGAATCTCGAGGAGAGCCTTCAGCGTGCCAACTTCCGTGCAAGGGTTAGTGCAAACGCCGGTAATCCATATCGGGATTCGCACTAGCTGACTTTAACGATTTCCCGAGGGGTACTTTGCAGTCGAAAGGTCAAATAGCTCTTGCGGATCTTTGCCAAACGCGTCGTTATTTCCAGTATTCCCAAGGAAACCTCGAACCGCCAGGAACGCCAAAAAGAAGGACTGGACGCCTGCAGATACCCCTGGACAGGAAGTACTTGCTGACTTCGGACCGGGTCTATTGAAGTCTGCCGATCAAACTAGTCACGCCACTGAATTCAGGCCTGCTCTTATTCTAATCCCTTTTTTCCAAGGCCTTCTTAGCGCTCTTGGCGTTCTCGGTGGATCGATTTGATCGAGCCTTGACACAAAAACTTGACCGAACTGTGAACTTTTCTCTCGGGCTAGTGATTCCAGGAATTGCTTGACAGCCATTTTGATTTGTTATCTCATGAAAGTTCTCCGCGCTAAAATAGGAGGCCATCCATGAAAGATACAGGAGCGGAACGAAGAAATTTTGCCCGTGAGCGAACCCAAATCTCGGTTGAGATTAGAAAAGACATGAAAAAGGTTTCTGGAACGATAGAGCATTTAAGTTTTGGAGGGGCCTTTATCAGTGTCCCTCGAACCTTCTTGCGTGATAGCCTAATCCAAATTAACTTCGATATCCCTGGAGAACTCAACTCCTTCCAGGGTTCGGCCAAGGTAGTCTGGGTTCAAAAAGACAAGGCCATGGGTGTTCAATTTCTAAATTTGCCCACCTCGGAAAGAGTCAAGCTGGAGAAATTTCTGATTCCTTAAGCCTTTTCCTGCTCCACTCACTTCAGTTCCGCCTTCCAAAATCCCGAGTAAACCAAACTCCTTGACGAGTTTTCTCGGCTATGTCTATCATTTATATTTTTGAGTTTGCTTGAATTCTTTTAGGGAGTGTTCGCCAACGAATGGGACTTGACAGAATCATAGTTAGAGGTGCTCGTCAGCACAACCTCAAGAATATCAATGTCGAGATTCCCCGCAACCAGTTGACTGTTGTCACGGGATTAAGCGGGTCAGGGAAGTCCAGTCTTGCTTTCGACACCATTTACGCTGAAGGCCAACGCCGTTACGTAGAATCGCTTTCGGCCTATGCCCGGCAGTTTCTGGATCAGATGGAGCGACCCGACGTGGATTCCATTGAAGGACTCAGCCCTGCCATCTCTATTGAGCAAAAAACCACCAGTCGGAGTCCGCGCTCCACGGTAGGAACTATCACGGAGATTTACGATTATCTTCGTTTGCTTTATTCCTCGATCGGAGTTCCTCATTGCCACAGGTGCGGTCGGCTTATCGCCAAGCAATCAACTGCGCAAATTCTCGAAAAAATCAGATCTCTCCCCAAAGGTGAAAGAATCATGGTTCTGGCTCCCGTGGTCAGGGGACGAAAGGGGGAATTCAAGAAACTTCTTGAAGACTTGGTTCAGGAAGGCTTTGTTCGAGCTCGCATTGATGGATCTCTTCGCAGCCTGGATGAAAAAATCCACCTCGATAAAACCAAGAATCACACCATCGAAGCGGTTGTGGATCGTCTGTTGATCAAACCAGGAATCGAAAAGCGCCTGGAGAGCTCCATCGAATTGGCCATGAAGTTGGCCAAAGGTATTGTTCTGATCGCCGTCGTGAACGGAGAAGAGAAATTATACTCCGAAACCTTAGCCTGTATAGACTGCGGGATTTCGATCCCGGTGGTCGAACCTAGAACATTTTCGTTTAATAGCCGTTATGGCGCATGTCCAGAATGTTCTGGACTTGGATACCGATTCGAATTAGATCCGGGCCGTATCTTTCCAGACCACACTAAATCCATTCTTAATGGCGGATTGGCGCCGCACAGCGACGTTCTTCCACCGCGAATCAGTCGTTTCCTGGATACGATCTCCGAGTTTTTTAACGTGGACTTGAATCAACCTTTTGAACACTTGCCCGCCAAGATACAATCTGCTATTTGGAATGGGATTGATCATCACAAGGAATTGAATGGGGGAATCATTAAGATCTTCCAGGAAAGTTGTTCCCAGGGTTACGCAGGTGCTGACGACGAAGCTTATGAGACATTCATGGTAACTCGAACGTGTTCGGCGTGCGCAGGCAAAAGGTTACGTCCGGAGAGCCTCGCTATCAGAATTGCCAATCTCTCAATTGCAGATTTGACGTCGCTTCCATTGGGAACCACTTTGAAAGTTGTTCGTACCATCAAACTAAACGAGCGAGAACAGGTCATTGCCGGACGCATTGTCGAAGAGATTATTGAACGCCTGGAATTTCTCGAGGCGGTTGGATTGAGTTACCTCAGCTTGGATCGCTCGGCGGCGACCCTTTCCGGAGGTGAAGGTCAACGGATTCGTCTGGCCACACAGATCGGTTCCCGCTTGCGGGGGGTTCTGTATGTCCTGGATGAACCTTCGATCGGTCTGCATAGCCGGGATAACCAGCGGCTATTGGCCATGCTTCGGCAGCTACGCGATCTGGGAAACACCGTTTTGGTGGTTGAACATGATGAAGAAACCATCCGCCAGGCAGACTATGTTGTGGATTTAGGCCCAGGTGCCGGAAAGGCTGGTGGCGAACTGATTGCTCACGGAACTGCCAGGACCATCGCCACTACCCCCAGATCCTTAACAGGACGCTACATTGCCGGAAGTCTGTGTATTCCGATCCCTGAGATAAGACGAAAGCCAAATGGGAATTATCTCATCGTGAAAGGAGCCAGACAGAATAATTTGAAGAACATTGATGTGACATTCCCTCTCGGTCTTTTGACAGTAGTCACTGGGGTTTCAGGCTCGGGAAAATCCTCGCTTGTCAACGACATTTTGTATCGAGCCTTAGCCAAGAAGCTCTACCGCTCGTTGGATGAGCCAGGAAAACACAAAGAAATTCAAGGCGGCGAGTTGATTGACAAGGTGATTGAGATCGACCAATCACCGATTGGTCGAACTCCCAGGTCCAACCCGGCAACTTACACGGGTTTATTCACACCCATTCGGGAATTATATTCTTCATTGCCTGAGGCCAGGGCACGTGGCTATAAGGCCGGCCGTTTCAGCTTTAATGTCAAAGGAGGGCGTTGCGAAGCCTGTCAAGGAGATGGATTGAGGCGCATCGAAATGAACTTTCTGCCCGACGTTTATGTGGAATGCGAGGTCTGCCGCGGCCACCGCTATAATCGGGAAACCCTCGGTGTTAAATACAAAGGATTTTCCATTGCCGAACTCTTGGAGACCACCGTGACCGAGGCTCTTCAGCTTTTGAAAAATATACCTTTGATCAGGACTAAGCTACAAACGTTGCTCGATGTAGGTTTGGGATATATCCACTTGGGACAATCGGCGACCACACTTTCCGGCGGCGAAGCCCAAAGGATTAAACTGGCTAAGGAATTAAGTCGGCGGGCAACGGGTAAAACCCTCTATCTTCTGGACGAACCCACCACTGGTTTGCATTTTGACGACGTCAAAAAATTGCTCGAGGTCCTAAACCGTCTTACTGCGTTAGGGAACACTGTCATCATAATCGAGCATAATCTAGATGTGACTAAAACCGCGGACTGGATCATCGACTTGGGGCCCGAAGGGGGGGAAGAAGGAGGGAAGATTGTGGCCCAGGGAACCCCGGAGCAAGTAGCGAAAAATGTTAATTCTTACACCGGCCAAGCCCTTGCTCAGATATTTCGTCGCCAGTACCTTAGAGTTGCTGAAGACTCACCGGCTTATTCTTTATAAGACTCTGTCTTCAGAAGCCCACCCTTCCGGAGGTTCATTTTTTCGAGGCACAAGATTTTATCTCAAGATTCTTCCCGTGCGCGACCAGCGAGTCTTAGAAAAGAAATTAACCCCTACCGAAACATATTCCTGGGCATACTCTAAGATGGATTTGGGTCGAGGATCATAAGGGTCCGCTTCGTAGGACCAATAGACAAAGAGAGGTTTCCCGATGATGTCCTTTCCCTTAACCACTCCCCAATATCGGCTATCATTGCTGTTGTCGCGGTTATCTCCCATCATGAAGTAACAGTCTGGCGCGATTTTTTTCGGGCCGTAATTATCCCGCACGACATAGTCATGAGGAATCCCAGTACTCCTTTCGTAAATGTTAGGGTCAATAAAATGTTTGTAAGGTTCGTCCAACATTTTCCCATTAATGTAGACAACTTTGTCTTTGATTTCCAGGGTATCGTTGGGCAGTCCGATAACTCTTTTGATAAACGGGATTTTTGGATTTTCAGGGGATTTGAAGGCCACGATATCCCCCCGATTAATATGTCTGGTGGGGAGAATTTTTGTCATGAACTCCGGATAGTTGGCCGGAAATGCAAACTTGTCAAGAAAGAAATGATCGCCAACCAGAATTGTGGGCTTCATCGATTCCGTTGGCACTTGAGTCGCTTGAGCAATGAAAGTAGTAAAAAAGAACACAAAAATCAAACTGAAAACCAAGCTTTCAATCCATTCCCTGGCCGCGCTCTTGCTCGCAACCTGAACCGCTTGCTCCTGCGGATTCTGCACACCGGCTCTCTCTTCCCACAGACTTTCTCTTCTTTTTTTAAACATCGGATCCCACCTGTTCCTTTTTTTCCTTAATGAGTTTTGAACAATAGAGATCAACTCCGTTGATGTGTTGACCTTTGCCTGTGTCCACTATTCTAGAACAAGTCATAAAGAGTTTCAACCAAGTCAACCGCGGGCAGAACAACAGTCGCTTGGGGCCTTGCTTCCGTTTTTGCTGGAGCCGGATCTGGACTGCTAGCGGCACTGCAAAACAATATTGTCGATCAGCCTCGTCTTGCCAACAAACACAGCCAAAGCCAGCAGTGAGTTGTTCTCGACATTGGCTTTTCGATTCAAGTTTCCGGCATCTACAATTTCGGCATAGTCAAGCCGGGCTAAAGACTCCCTTTCAATCCGGTCTTTGATCCCCTGTAATATCCTGGCCGAATGTGTTTCTCCCCGCTCCACCCTTTGTTTCGCCCACTGCAGGCATTGGTAAATGATGGTGGCCGCTTTCCGTTCGGCCTTGCTTAAATACTGATTGCGCGAGCTCAAGGCCAATCCGTCGGGTTCCCGAACAGTCGGGCAAGCGATCAGTTCCACATCGAGGTTGAGGTCCCTCAACATGCGCCGGATAATAATCACCTGCTGAACATCCTTCTGTCCGAAGATAGCTGACTCCGGCTGGACGATATTGAATAGTTTCAAAACCACAGTGGTTACACCACGAAAGTGACTGGGGCGTGAGACGCCGCACAATTTTTGGCTGAGCTCTGCTACGGTCACGTAGGTTTGGAAGCCGGCAGGGTAGATTTCACCGACTTCAGGGATGAAAACCGAACCAACCCCAGACTCCTCCAAGAGGGAAAGATCACGATCGAGGTTTCGGGGGTACTCTTGAAAATCCTCACCGGGACCGAATTGCGTCGGATTGACAAAGATTGAGACAACCACATGGTCGGAGATTTTCTTCGCCTGTTGGACGAGACTCAGATGGCCGGCATGCAATGCCCCCATAGTAGGAACCAGCGTGACCTTGGCTTTCTGTTCTCGAAGCCTGGATCGGAGAGGTTTCAGGCTTGCAATCGTTTTAACGACTTGCACTATGTTTCAGCAAAACCTTGGACGCAGTGTCCACACTAAGGTGATACGATTCGTCTCTGCTGGGGAAATCGCCCGTTTTGCACTCTCCAATGAATTTCCGCACTGCGCTAGAAATGGTCTCCTTCAAATTGGCGTATTGTCTAACGAACTTTGCCTTATGAGAGAAGGTCAGCCCTAACAAATCATCCGTGACAAGTATCTGGCCGTCACAGTGAACTCCCGCACCAATGCCAATCGTGGGGATTCTTAGCTCTTGTGTGATTTTACAAGCCACTTCTTGGGGAATTCCCTCCAAAACCACCGAAAACACCCCGGATTCCTGCAAAACCAACGCATCTTCAAGAAGGGCCTCGGCTGTTTGCGGCGTCTTGCCTTGTACCTTGTATCCCCCCATGAAGTGCACGGACTGTGGAGTTAAGCCGATGTGTCCCATTACCTGAATCTCCGCTTCAACCAGGTGCTCAACCAATCTGGAACGCTTTCGACCGCCTTCAATCTTGACGGCCTCAGCGCCCCCTTCTTTAATGAATCTGAGTGCGTTTTTGACTGCAGATTTTATTCCCACATGATAGGACCCATATGGCATATCGGCTACCAGCAGGGCCCGTTTGACAGCTCTTCTGACCGCGCGGAGATGAACCATTATTTCCTCCAAAGTAACGGGCAGAGTGGATTCGTAACCCAATCTCGTCATACCCAGGGAATCGCCTACCAGCAAAACATCGATTCCTGCCTCATCCAAACTGCGGGCAAACGGATAGTCATAGGCCGTGAGACAAGTAATGGTTTCCTTTTGGGTTTTCTTTTCGAGCAGCTTGGGGATTGTTACCTTTTCTGAAGAATATTGAATGGTAGCGCTCATCTGATACGCTCCTTGAGATGAGAATCGTGGAATAAAAAAGCCTTCTTTCGACGGCGAAAGAAGGCTCTGACTGAGCTCCCCGGCAGGCCATTGGGCCCACCCCTATAACAACAGGAGGCATTCGTTTCCACCGTCTCGGTCCTGACAGGATCCAAGCGGTCCTTCTATAAGACTAACAGATTTGTTTGAACATAACAACCTGGGAGCGGTCTGCACACTTCTCAAGCAGGTTGGTTATTGGTTGTTTAAAGATCGGATGTAAGAACTCCGGAGCAATCTCCGCCAGCGGCACCAATACGAAGCGCCTTAAATGCAGACGGGGATGTGGAATGGTCAACCCTGCATCCTCTATGACAAGACGATTGTAAAGGAGGATGTCGACGTCGATGCTTCTCGGCCCTTTTGGAATGGTGCGTTCTCGTCCAAGGTCTTGCTCGACTTTGAAGCAGTGAGCCAGCAAGTCTGCCGGCTCCAACGAAGTCTCCGCAGATATCACCTGGTTCAAAAACCAATCCTGATTCTTGAAATCCACCGGCTCGGTGGCATACATGGAAGAGACTTTAGCGATTTGAATCCCCGTGTGAGCCAGAGAATGAAGAGCCAGGTGCAAATTCTGTTCCCTGTTTCCCAGATTCGATCCCAGTCCCAAAAAGGCTTTGTGAGTCAGGAGGGGCATGGCAGTGACGCAAGAAAGCGCGAAGCGTCGGGACCAAAGGAAGAAAGGGTCGAGCACCAAAGCGCCCTCTTCCTGATTCCGGATCTTCTCGCCCTGTTTTACCAATGCTCAGGAGTTTGGTGTCGTAAGAGATGTCTGTTTCATTGGGTCAGAGCAAACTCAGTTGCCCGGGAACCGTAGGGATACCGAAATGATCATAAGCAAGTTTCGTGGCGACCCGGCCCCGAGGAGTTCGGTGGAGGAAGCCTTTTTGGATGAGAAAAGGTTCATAGATGTCCTCAATGGCATCCACCTCTTCGCTAATGGCAGCGGCAATCGTGTTTACCCCGACAGGTCCCCCGGCAAACTTGTCAATGATCGTCTTCAATAGCTTCTTGTCCATTTCGTCGAATCCGTTGTCGTCAATAGCGAGCATGACCAGGCATTTTCGGGCAACTTCTTGATTAATGATACCGTCTCCCTTGACTTGAGCGTAATCTCGCACACGGCGCAAAAGACGGTTCGCCACACGCGGCGTGCCCCGAGATCGACAGGCAATTTCCTGATCTCCAGGCTTGTCGATCTGGATACCGAGGATATCGGCTGATCGGTTTAGAATGACACTCAGATCTTGATCTGTATAAAAATCGAGCCGATGCACAATCCCGAAACGCGAGCGCAGTGGCGCGGTAATCAGCCCGGCGCGAGTGGTGGCGCCAATTAGCGTGAACTTCGGCAAAGGAAGCGTAACGCTCCTGGCACTGGGGCCCTGGCCGATCATCAAGTCTAGCCTGTAATCCTCCATGGCCGGATAAAGAATTTCTTCAATCTGCGGTTGCAGCCGGTGGATCTCGTCGATAAAGAGTACATCGTTTTCTTTCAGATTAGTGAGTATTGCGGTTAAATCCCCTTTAATTTGAATGACCGGACCGGAGGTCATTTTGAGCCCAACCCCGAGTTCATTGGCTATGACAGATGCCAGAGTCGTCTTACCTAGTCCGGGGGGGCCGTAAAGCAAGACATGATCGAGCGCTTCGCAGCGGGATTTGGCCGCTGCGATAGCAATCTCCAGGTTGTCTTTGACTTGCTGCTGCTCAATATACTCCTTAAGGAACCTGGGCCTCAGACTGAGCTCCAGGGTTTGTTCGTCTTCAAAGGCATTGCCGGAAATGATTCTTCCCTCGTTCATGAGAATTGTTTCATGAGACAATGATCAAGAAATCGAGATGCGCTTGTAAGGTAGCACAAAGCCCGCTCGCCTTCAACCAACCAAAATCGCCGTTGTCACACTCGGCTCAGCCACTTTCCTGCCTGTCGCTCCGAAAATCCATTAGTTTTTCATTCTTGCTCCATCGGCTGCAACCCGCTCATCCGGCCGGCGGCCGCCCTCCCCATGGGCCCCATGGGAGAGGGAAGGTGTGAAAAAATTGTGAGGGCGAGCCTTCTGGCGAGCCATCGCCCCAGCAAGTCCTTGCCCCATGAGGCTCGGCGGGAACCTCGCCCTCCCGATCTCGGCCGGTCTTGAATTCTTTCAGACCTTCAGGGGGACGGGGGAGGGGGATCGCCTCAGTGGTGCATGATTTGGGATTTTAACCCATACACATTTTTATTTGAAGAGTTCCTGCAGGGAGCTCTTAAGGAGCGCTTCGAACGGCTGGCTGGTGCCAGAGCCAGAGACCACTTTTTGAATAGCCCTTTCCGCCAAGGCTTTGGGATAACCTAAATTAACCAAGGCCGAAATGACGTCTTCTTGCGCTTGGGAGACTGTTCCAACAGGAGATAGGGTATCCTCAGCAGCAGCTTCAACCTTGGAGAGTTTGTCTCTTAGCTCAACCACCATGCGTTCAGCTGTCTTCTTTCCAACCCCTGGGATCGAGGTGAGCCGCAGCAGATTGTTTTGACGAATTGCAGGAATCAACTCGTCGACGCTCATCCCCGAAAGAATGGTGATTCCCAGCTTGGGGCCAATACCAGAGACCGAAGTCAATTGTTCAAAGAGTTGTTTCTCTTTGGCAGTCTTAAAGCCGAACAGAGCGAGAGCATCCTCTCGAACATGAGTGTGGATCAAGAGTTGGATGGAGGTTCCAGTTTCTCCTACTTCATAAAAAGTGGAAAGCGGAATGCTCACTTGGTAACCTACCCCCTGCACGTCAATGATTACTTGGTTCGGCTGTTTATTAAGAAGTATGCCTGATAGGTGGGCAATCATGGGGGGATTACTTTCAATCACCTCAGACCGGCTACAATTATCATCGGTGGGTATCTCAAAATCCCCCTATCAAGGGGATGGCGGCCAAGCCGCCGTGGAGTATCCCTGTTCCCGTCGGATGAACATCCCCCTCGCGCGCTCTCCGAGAGCGCGAGGGAGTTTGGACATTTTTGGTAGCCACGATTAAACGCGTAGGTTGCGTTTAATCGTGGGCAGTTCGGGGATCTCCCGCACAAACCCACTACCAGTCGAAGGCTGGCTCTACCCCTTGCAAGGAGGCTTGACGCTCAGGGCGCCAGCTCCACGGAATCGATCACTCCAACCACGGCCATGTCGATAGGTGAAAACGGTTTTCCCACGGAAGTCATGGCAGACCAACCTTCTTGAGTCACTAGCACGCGATCTCCCACTCCGGCGTCGACCGCGTCCAGAGCCAAGATGGGGTTGCTTCGTCCAGATCCATCCAGGTTCAATATCTGTACGTAGAGAATCTTTTGGTTTTCATGGCTCACATGTTTGCGTGTGGCTACCACGTTACCAATGACTTTTCCAATCAGCATAGGCTACCCAAGATCAATCGCATCTATGATTCCCACAATCGTTGCTTCCGTCGGAACTTCCTGGTCAGGATACCAGGGCATCGAAGCCTCTCTGCCTCGGCACCAATAAATGGTCTCACCCACCCCGGCTCCCACGGCATCAATGGCCACTAGGGGTTTCCCATGGTTGCTGCCATTCTTGTCAAGGGGTTGGACCACCAGCAGCTTTTTTCCTTCCAGGGGATCATTTTTAATCGTGCAAACCACGTTGCCAATGATGCGACCTATCTGCATAGCCTTTGAATTGCGGCGACTTGTCTGTCTCCAGTGCAGAGATCGGCTCAACCACCGCGTTCCGGCCACACAGGCCTCTCCCAGCTCCTATGGGCTTACTTCCACACTATCCACGATTCCAACAATGGCCGTATCGACGGGACAATCTTTACAGCCGCTGGCCATGCGAGCCGAGCTTCCAGAAACAACGATGACCTTTTCTCTAAAACCGGCACCAACGGTGTCAACGGCGATGAGGTAGCCAGATTCATCTTTTCCCGAAGGATCAATCGGCTTGACGATCAGAAGTTTTTTCCCATCCAAGCGGGAATCCTTGCGAGTAGCAACCACGGTACCAACAACCCTGGCTAAAAGCATGATGGGGCCCAAAAGAGAAAGTGCATGACCTTTTGGAATTAGTTGAATCTTTCCTAAGGACTACTTGATCGCCTTGCCGATAGGAAGGACATCTTCCAGATTGGAATGAGGCCTGGGGATGACATGCACCGTGATGAGCTCGCCCACACGGCGCGCTGCGGCTGCGCCGGCATCGGTCGCAGCCTTGACCGCAGCCACATCTCCGCGGACCATGGCCGTCACGTAACCGGAACCAATTTTTTCCCAGCCTACCAAAGTTACCTTGGCCGCTTTAACCATAGCATCTGCCGCCTCGATCATGGCCACGAGTCCACGAGTTTCTATCATTCCTAATGCTTCACCCATCGTTTTTTCCTTTCCATCGTTATAGGAGTGAAATATTACCAAACGGCTGGTTCATTTATCTTCATTCAATGTCGCTTTATTTGTAACTCTGCCAAAGCTGACTGGATAATATCGACCAGTTGGCTTTTCGTCAATGTAATCGTTGCCTCCAGATCTGCATCGGAAACTCGTGGGCAGGCTTCCGTAATCTTTAGCGGCGTCTTGATCCCATATCTTTCTCTGGCGACCAAAAGCTTGTCCACGTCTTCAGAACTTAACAGGGTCTCCTTTCCCAGGATATGTGTGGTCAGACTGATTCGGGCAAAATGCTCGACGGTTTCCATTTTTCCGTGGGCCTGATAAATATCAGCTCCATAAGTCACCACGCCGTGGTTAGCCAGCAAAAGAGCATCGTAATGGGGGATATAGGGCCGAATAGCTTGGGTGAGCTCCGGAGTGCCTGGTGTTCCATATTTGGCAAGCGGAATACACCCCAAAGACAAAACCACTTCCGAAATCAGGGCCTTGGTCAACGGCACTCCAGCAGCCGCATATCCCGTAGCGCAAGGTGGGTGGGCATGTACGACAGCATGGATATCCGGACGCAATTTGTAGATGAGCAGGTGCATGGCAATTTCTGAAGAGGCTTTCCGCTCACCCTCAAGCTTATTCCCCTCCGCGTCGACCACCACCAGGTCTTCTTCGGACATATAGCCTTTGCTGATGGCCGTGGGAGTCGCCAGAACATTGCCGTCTGGCAAGCGGACACTGATATTGCCATCGTAGGCAGCAACGAAGCCCAGTCGATAAACACGCCTGCCAATCTCGACAATATCTTTGCGATGCGGCTCCAGAGTTTTGTTCATTAGAGAGAGGATTACTCAGGAAGGATTTTGTCCTTAGATTCGGGTCTAAATAATCTTGGTGGGTCCTGAGTGGACCCGTTTTCTTGTCTGGCAAGAAAATAGGATAGGCTCTCGAAAGAAATTGCCAAATCCATGGTTTTCAGTTTGACCCCGTTCTCGGCATTCAGTCGCACCGGAGCGAAATTCAGAACGGCCGTGACACCTGCATCGATGATGAGATCCAACACCGCCTGAGCCTCTTCGGCAGGGACGCAGATAACTCCCATCGTGATGTTTTCTCGCACCACAATCGGGTTGAAATCTTTAATGTGGTAGACAAAGACACCGCTGCGGGAAATTTCCCCAACCCGGGAGAGATCTTTATCGAAGAGAGCCGCAACCTGAAAATACCGGGGATCAAAGCCACGATAGTTCGCCAAGGCCATCCCCAAATTGCCGGCTCCCACGATTCCAATTTTATGCAATTCTCCTAAACCCAGGATTTTGCTGAGGTGTTTTCTGAGCTCAGCCACGTTATACCCCACTCCGCGAACACCAAACTCTCCAAAATAGGTTAAGTCTTTTCGGATTTGGGCGGAGTTTAACTGAAATTGCTGAGCCATGGACTGAGATGAAGTGGTAGTGACCCCGGAAGCCGCCAAGAGGTTAAGACAGCGCAGATAAATGGATAGCCGATTGATGGTAAACTCGGAAATTTTCTCGGTCTTCATTCCCAGATCAGTTATAGTGGTCCGATTGGTCAATGGCTGGACCTTCGTGTGAAGGCGACTCAAGTATAGCACATTGAACCGAACTGTAAACTTTCATTATGCAGAAAAAACGGCTCGTTGGTGTTGTCTCAGATACACACGGATTGTTCGACCCGAAAATCCCCATCCTTTTTGAAGGCGTTGACCATATTCTTCACGCCGGGGACTTGGGGAACATGCAGGTTTACTCCCAGCTTCAGAAGCTAGCACCGATCACTGCTATTAGCGGAAATGTAGATGAAGGCAACTTGCCATCTCGATTCGAGTCACAAACAACCGTTGATCTTTATGGTGTTCGTATTTTTATGATCCACATTCTTGGACACCCGCACCGCTTATCCGCCGAGATGCAAGACCAGATCGGCGGGATTCAGCCCCATGTCCTCATTTTTGGTCACAGCCACCAACCCTTCTTGCAAAAAATAGGAGCCATACTCTTCTTCAATCCAGGCAGTGCTGGCCCAAAGCGCTTCTCCTTGCCTCGTTGTTTGGGTCTTCTGGAGATTGAAAAGGGAGAGGCCCAAGGCAAAATCATTGAACTTTGATTACTTCTTCAGAATCTGGAACAAATTGCTGTAGTCGTCAGTCCAAAGTCGAGAGCGGTAGTCATTCACGTTTCGGGGAGTCGTGGCCTTGGCTATTTCCGGCTGTTGCAGGATCTTGGGATTTTGGGCTAACAACATCCAACTGCTCCCCCAAGCCAAGTCTCCAACAGCGCTGGAGTCAATATAGGCCGAAGCCAGGTCAAAGTGATCTGCCAGCCCCCATACGACGGGCCTCAAGTCCAGGTACCGGTTTGAAATGTGAATGGCCACAATCCCGTCGGGCGCTCTCAGGTGTTTCAAGTAGACGGCCATGGCTTGCTGGGTGAGTAGATGGACAGGAATGGCATCACTGTTGAAAGCATCAATTGCTAGGAGATCAAAACCCTGCGGCCCATTCCGCTCGAGTTCGCTTTCCATCGAGATGCGCGCATCTCCCAGGATCACATCTACTTTGCCAGGACAGTGCTTGAGATAGGTGAAATAGCTGTTGGCACCGAGAGAGAGCCCAACGACATTAGGATTGATCTCATAATAACGGAGATAGTCTCCCGCCCGGGCGTAGGCCGCGATCGTTCCGACGCCCAAGCCGACCACGCCGATTCGGAGATTTCTCTCCCTAGCTCCCACCATAGCCAAACGTCGGGGATGCTGAAACAGGGCCAGGCCGATACCGCTATTCAGGCCATAGTACGAAGTAGGCAAATAGCGTTTATCCTCGGTTTGAAACTGTAAGCCATGGGTTGTCCGCCCGTGTCGCAGTCTATACAAATGCCCCTTGGGCTCTTCCGGATCCTCCTCGACGACCACCAGCACACCATAGAAATTCCGCAACACGGTAACCGAACCTTCGAGGTAGTCTTTGGCGTGAGAATGGAATACGAATCCCAAGGTGCCCAGTGTAGACAAAAGACAGGAAACCGCAAACCAGGGCCGGCTGCGATTCAAACGCAATCTCCCGGAGCGCTCTATCCCCATCAACACAATGACTGCGAAAGCCACCAGGCCGGTTTGCCAGGCGTGGAGAACATTCTTTACAGCGCCAATCAACGAGTCTGGAAAATCTTCATCCAGGACAGAACTGGCGAGGACAAACGTGCTTAGCAAAGCGATACCAGCCGGCCAGGGATGCCGCCTATACACCCAGGAGTCTTTGTCACAGACCAAGATAACCAACGCCAGAAAGCACGTTAGCCACAGGCCCAAGTGGAGTTCCCAATAGCCATTGAAAAGATGCGGCGCGACGAGGCCCACAAAGATCCCTCCCGAGGCGCCACCCGTCGCCACCGTTAGATAGAACGAGGTCAGATAGCGTGAAGCAGGCTTTAAACCAGCCAGTTCACCGTGGCAAAACATGCAACAGACAAAGAGGGCGAATGAATAAATAAGAATCTGCAGCGGGATCTTGACATGGACACCTTTGTACAAAACCACGCACGCCATTCCAACTGCCGGAAGCAAGGCCAGCATGAATAAGCGGCGGGAATACCATCTGTCATTTTCAAAGCACAGGACGAATGACAAGAGATAAAGACAGAGCGGCAGGATCCAGAGAAACGGGATGACTGCGACCTCCTGGCAAATTTGATTTGTCGTGGCCAGAAGCATCACCGAGGCACAGGCAGGAAGGCCGAGCCAAAGCGCGCAGGTACTCCAGCCCGGGTGA
>QHZQ01000142.1:0-8123 GCA_003224725.1 Acidobacteriota bacterium
CGCCTTCGCTTAATACCTGGGCAAATTGCCTGACCCAGCTCATTTGCAAGATGGAATCGTCGATCACGCAGGAGGGAAAATGAGGATTGGTAAATTGTCTGGCCACAATGAGGACAGAGACAAGCAGCAGGCATCCCCATTCAGCATATGGGAAATTGTGCCTCTTATTCAAGCTCGGTTCGATCCGCAATAGCTTGGTTTTCTCGCTGGAAGGATTCATGCCGAGGCGCTCTCCGGTACTGCTGCTCCAGTGAATGCACGGGAAGTGTCCGGGACTGGATTCCTGGCTCTAATGACAGATCGTCAAATCACAGCTCCCTTGTTGCCTCCATCCGCAATCCTCTAAACGTTCCCGGTTATGCGCCTCGTCGCCGGGGTCAGCATAAGCCAACCGGGCCTATATAGCACGCACATGGATAACAAGTAGAGACCTAGAGCCAATAGGTTCAAAAAAGCCACGCCGTAGACCATGGAAAGATGCTCCAGTATCCCACCCACCAATGCTCCCAGCAGATTGGCACCAAACGCGGTTGGGACATCCTTTACGTCTCGAAAGGCAGTGGCAAAGAGAATGCCTGCGAAAAAAACTGGCAATCCAATGATGGCCCCTCCAAGGATCGATTTGAGATAGAAGTTCAGGCCTGCCAGGGTGTCTGGCCTAAGGAAATAATTGATCGCTAAAACGCAGGTCAGAGCTAAGCAGACCCAACTGACGGATTGGGGAGTGAGTTTAATGACAAAGAAGTTGGCTAGAAGAATCATCAGCAATATGGCCGAAATGACTACCGAGTTGACAATCCAGGTTGAGCCAAAGAGTAACGACAAGTCACTGATGCTTTTCACTTCAATGAGCATGAATCCTGCTCCCAGCAGAAACATATATGTGAGCAGAGGCGACTTCAGGAAGTGACTTTTGGATGCTGGGCGTGAGGAAAGAATTTTTTTGGTGAAGATGGCGCTGAAGAGAAAGAGAATAGATAAGGTAAACCAATAGGCAAAGGGGATAGATCTGCTTCTCAAGTAAAGAAACGGCCAATCATCAGTGGGCAGCGGAGTCTGAGTCTTAGGAATGCGATCATTGATGACCATGGTCTCCAGGTCGGTTTGACCCCGGATATAATTTCGATTTGCTGTCGGTCCTACCAGGTACGATATTCCCGCATCATAAGGGGTTGCTAGACAAAGTGGCTCCTGCTCAAAGGCCTCTTGCAGGATTCGATAGAACCTTTCTTGAATCCAAGTTTCCACCAGAGCAAAACTCAAAGAAACCGTACCTCCGTATTTAAGATGGTTGCGCGCCTCCTTAAGGCTCTCCAGAGTGTAAATATAGTTATCCAGACGAATACTGGACATGCTGGAAAGTAAAGTTTGGGAATCCAACAATCCAAAAACAATCAAGTCGTATTTTTTGTGACTCTTCTTGAAGAAGGCACGGGCGTCATCGTTGACAATGTGTACCTTGCTTGAACTGTATGGCTTTTCAGGATGCAATTCCTTGCCCAGCCGAAGTATGAGAGGGTCAATCTCCACGGCCTCGACATACTCTGCTGCATGGCGGAGAGCGCTGGCCACGTCATTGCCAGAACCCGCACCCACTACCAAAACAAGTTCTGGTTTAGCAAAGCGATAAGGCAAGTTGTAATAAGGGCGGGCCCTGCTCGTGGCTTTGATTTCCCTTGAGCCATCCGAGAGATCGAGCATGCGTTGGTGATAATCATGATTGACATTGAGATTGTAACCTACAATGTCAGATTGTGAGTCCCCTTCCTCGGCATGCATTGGAGCCACATCAATACGATAGTAGGGTGACCAGAGCGCCTTTTGCGGGCCCGCGGAAATAGCCAGAAGAGTTGCTGAGAAAATAAGAACGGTCCACTTCCTCTTGTCCGCGAATACCACCGCCAAAGCGAACCCGATCGAGAACCAGGCCAGGGGCGGCCAGCCGACCCAGGAGATTAACGAGAACCCCAAGACTCCCGACAAGCTTCCCAGAATATTAATCGTGTAGGCAGATAAAGGTGGAAACTGTTCCATCGCTTGCCCTAATTTTTGTCCAAGGGAAAGAAAGGTACCAACACACAGGGAGAAAATTGCGACGATCACTCCAAGGAATTTACTCAGGGCCCAAAGTTTATTAAGAATTGTAGAATAATGAAATCCCCCGGTGACATCACCTACGATGAGGTAATCCCCGATGGGGAATGGCAGGAAAGTAATCCCGAGTTGGGCTGAAAATGCAATCACCAAACAGAGAGTGCATATGGAGAGCGGAAAAAAGCTGAAGACATTTATGCGCCTTTTTGCTAGGGCACAACCTAATCCAAGACCAAGAAAACTGGCGATCAAGGGAAGATTCTTTAGGTAAGCAAAGATTCGTATTTCCGACGAGAGCCAGCGGATTACGATCAACTCAAAGTACAAAGCAACAAAGCTAATGAGAAAGAGCCTGTTGGATTCCCAACACCGACACTGAAAACCTCAAGGCTGCGTTCCCAAGCACTTCCCTAACCCTAACTTCGTCATAATGGAAAAAGCAAACTCTCCCCATCCCACTCTAACTACGGTGGAACGCTGTGACTCAGTGGAATTTTGCTCTCCTCAAGCTTCTAACTCTGGGCGGGTTAGGTAAGTAAGCCTCATTTTGACAAACAAAAACACCATCGACATGAAATAAAGAAACAACGCAACAATGTTTAACCATCTCAAACCCGTCCACATGTCGAGGTATTCCAGTAGACCGCCCACTAAGCCGCCAAAAAGGTTGCTCGCAAGAGCGGCGGTAGGAGATTCAACGGCTGCAAAAGATTTGGCAAAGATAAGTGCTGCAAAAAAGATCGGCATGGCAATAATGGCGCTGCTTCCCAGCAGTCGAACGTTCCAGTCAAAATGATTCAAAGTGTCAAAAGAAAAGAAGAAATTAAAGATTAAAGTTGCGAACAAACCTGAGTATAGAAAGGTGAATCCCAAAAATGATAACCAACCGATCAGGAGGTTCGCCAATAGAATCGTGATCAGGATTGCCCCGATCACGATCGAATTCACCATCCAGGTCGATCCGAAAATCAGGGCCAAAGTCGTCACCGCTTTAGTTTCGACCAGCAAAAAGGCCGCGCCCATAAAAAATAAATGCCAATTAACATCTCTGGCTTTCAATTGACACTTTCGGAGCGGGATAAAGGCCAGAGCAAAAATAATGAAAAGCGGCAGCAAATAGTGAAATGGGATTTCTCTTTTTTCCAGAAATAAGAATGGCCACTCATCGCTGGTGGATTCGACTTCCCAAGAAGTGAAGTCGGGAGTTGTCGGTTGATAGTCAGTAACACCCAGGCTCCGTCTTGGATCAAAACATTCCCCCGCCAAAAAGATAGCTTCCTCGTTCGATAAACTGCTGTAGGCAAGAGGGGTGACACCCATCTCTCCTCTTAATGTGTTGAAATGTCGCTGGGAGAGCCAGGGCTTAATGGCAAAAAAGTTTATGGCAATCCCGCCGCCCGGATTCAATTTACTCTTCGCACTATGAATACTTTCTCTGGTGAAGACAAAATTATCCAATCGCAATGAGGAAAGTGATGAAAAGGCAGCGTGGCTGTCCAACGTAGCGAATACTACCAGGTCATATTTCCTGGCGGTTTTCTGCAAAAAAGAGCGAGCATCATCGATGTACAGATTTACCTTGATGGACGAGTAAGGCCTTTCGGGATGAAGTTGGCCTCCAAGTCGCGCGATTACAGGATCAATTTCTACCACGTCCACGCGACTTGCTCCGTTCCTCAGTGCCGCAGCCGCGTCATTTCCAGCGCCTCCCCCCAAGATCAAGACAGACTCAATTTTCCTTTTACTTAAAAGATAAGGGATATTGTAATGACGGTTGTAAGCCCGTTGGACCGCTTCTGGAAATCTTCCCATGTGTTCTTGCGAGAGATCCTGAATAGCTTGAAATCCATCGTAATTGACATAGAGCTGGGTTTCGTGGGGACTTCCTGGCGAAGAAGCATTGACGACCGAGACACGGTAGTAGGGAGACCAGATGGCCGGATTTTGTGCGGCAGCAAAAATGACAAAAACGACTGATGCCACAAAGTAAAGCAAGGCCGGCTTTTTGTGATTCCAATAGAAATAGAAAAGTGAGCAGAAGACCAAAGCAAGCCAAACCGCGGGAGGACACTGTAGATAGGAGACCAGAGAAAAGGCCAGAATCCCCAGCAAGCTCCCCGCAACGTTGATGGAGTATCCCGTCAAAGGCCTTTCCTTATTTAGTAGGGCCCCCACTTTGGAGGTAAGGGCTGCGAACGTTACCATCACTAGAAAGAAAAGTGACACAATGACCAAGAGAGCTTTGATGGTTTGGACAAGAGAAGGAATTGACTGGACAGCATGATCTCCAAATCCCAGCCCCAACAAAAAGTACTTTCGGGGGTCCACAAAAATCACATGAGTAATCCCAAGCCCGGCTGCCGCGCCAATGATAAGTACGAGGTAATAAACGAACCTTGGAAACCACTGGAACCATCGATCAGATTGCTCATGCAGCAGGAATCCAATTCCAAAACCGAGGTAGGCAGCCATTAGTGGCAAGTTCTTAAAGTATGCGAAGATTCTAATTTCCGCTGACAGCCATCGAATAATAGCAAGCTCCAAGAAGAGGGCAATAAAGCTGATTAACATCAATTCCCAACTATTTTTTCCTGAATTCATACAGCTATTTGTCCCTCTGTCCTGAAAATCGAGAAACTCCCCTCCTCAGTTGAGGAGGGCAAGCCGACGCAAAAGCTCACGGCAGCGGTGGTTGTCGTGCAGGCAGTGTTCCACCGTGTTCCACCACCCCCAAAAGCCGGTGGCCTTCAGTCCCCCTCCTGATCCAGGGGGGAAATCATCATTTTCATCCGTGGTGGAGATCTGCAGGATCATGGTGGATTCATTCACTTGAAAGAATTCTGTTGAGCACCAACGGAAAGAGGAATGGAAAAACCTCAACACTTTTCAGACAGAAAAGATTCTTGGGTTCACAAGCAACGTCACTTTGAGTCACTTCCGAACAATCTCGAAGACTTTTAATTGATGCATCACGAGCCCTGTCAACGCCAGAAGACCCCACACGCTCAATTGTATCGGCACCAGGTTTGAAACAATGAGTGTAGAAAGTAGGAGAGGAAAACAAACCAGGAATAGAGCAATGCTTGTCAGTCGGGTTTGAGAAGATACATTCGGTTCCCTAAGCAAAAATTGAAAGATCAGAACGGCGGGAAGGAGTAATAAGGAGAGATCATGAAAATTCACATGGGGACTGACTAACAAGCTGATGAGGATCAATAAGGCGAATTTCAAATCATAGGTTGGCTCATGGACGTCCCACTTGCCCTTCCAGACCTTAAATAACAACCCAAGCATTGAAACGACCGTGGCGATAGTAATTCCCATGGCCAGATTAGGATGGGACTCAAACCAAAAAGCGTAAATCTGACCACGCAGGCAGTGCATGGTCGACGGATAAATCCCATAATGATTGACCCAGGTAGCCATTTCGATGACAAGAAGTAAATAACGCTTCAGTCCGTTGATTCCCACCATATTTAGGGATATTAATAAGGTGACTCCTCCCCCAGCAAGAAATCCCCCCAGGACTTTCCAACGCTTCTTAGCCAACAATAAGAACAAGATAGGAATGAGAATTTGAAATTTCTGCAGAACCAAAGACAAACAGAGTCCAGCCCGCGCATCCCTGAGTTTCTTTAAGTTGATGAAAGTTAAAACTAAAAAAAGAAACACCATGGCACTATCCTGACCCTGAAGAAGAGTTACAAACAGGGGCAGGAATGCAAGGCTTCCTAAGATGACAAAAACAGCGCCCTCCCCATTATGCGGACCAGAACCTTTGATCAAAACCATCAAACCAAGTCCAAAGCAAATGAAACTGAAGGTGTCCCATAGAAGAAAGGCGGTTAAGTAGGGAAAGCGGGCTAGAGGTCTAAACCATATCAATTCGAATGGCGGGTGATTGTAAGGCAGAAGTTCTTCTTGAAAATGAATTGCGCTTAGAATCTTCTGTTGAAATTGCTTTTGGAGAGCGAGATCATACAAACTTTGTCCCTGATCTTCCTTTATCATTTGCGCCGCCGTGTAGTAGATGATGAAGTCACTGTTCCCCTGAGAAATCCTGTTCGAGGCTTTCCAGGCCATGAATACATACGCCATGATTAAGATGGCGAAAAAGATTTCCATCCGGCGCAAGTTAGTAAGCATCGTTGGCACCAGTGCGGGGAATATTAGGGATTCCTCATTGACGAGGTATGGGCACGTCTGGAAATCAAAAGAAGTGCTAGAGCTAACAAGAATTTCATATTGTCTCAACCTGGTTACTGAAATGACGATTGGGTTGTAGTGCGGTGTTTCAGATTTGATTTACAACTTCGCAACTGTCGTCAACCCCGACCCGGCCTTCGGCCAACCTCCCCCTATGGGAGTCAATGGTGGCGAGGGAGTAATAGTCAAAGATTACTCTCACCTCGCCCAACTGGAGAGGGGCCCGGGGATGAGGGGCATTCAACTGCGACACTCGTTTCGTAACGAGCCTCACTCACGACCACTTTGCCAATTCTGATGAGAGTCAAGTTTTCCAATTCAATTTCTATTCTTATTGCTCTTACAGGATTGGCCCTGGGGCTGAGACTTCATGCCATTGACCGTCTAAGCATCTGGTTCGATGAAGGATTTACGGTATGGAAAATCCATCAATCTTTCTCCGAAATATTTTTTTTGACTCGAATTGATACCGTCCCGCCGCTTTACTATTACCTCCTAAAGAGCTGGGTTGGCTTTTTTGGTGAAAGTGATTCCACCATTCGATCATTATCTGCTCTGCTTGGAGCCGCCACGGTCCCTTTGATTTATCTATTAGGAAAAACCCTGTTTGATATTAAGACCGCGTTAATGGCAGCTTTTCTCCTTACTCTTTCCACTTATCACATTCAATATTCTCAAGAGGCTCGATCTTACACGCTTCTGCTATTACTCTTCGCTTCTGCACTCTACTTTCTTTTATTGGTTCAACGTTCTGAGAAAACTGTTTTTTGGGTGGGATATGCCGTGTGCGGAACTCTATTAATGTATGCTCACGGCATTTCTCTTTTTTATCTGACTGTGCTCAATCTTTATTTTCTCTTCAGCAAACAAACCTGGAGAAAAGACATCTTGCAGAACTGGGTTGTCGCCAACACAGTTATCATGGTGTGTTTTCTTCCCTGGTTTCTTGTGTATGTAAAGCAAATTGCTTCATTTCAGCATCAAACTTTACTGCCGACGCCTACATTTAATGAAGTCATCAATACGCTCATTCTGCTGGCGTCCTTGCCTCCTTCTAATCCCCAACTACTTCCTTCAGCGCTGAAGAGTTGGGCAAATCTCATCCCCTTGATACAATGCGTCTGGATGATAAGCGTTCTGTTCCTTTTTTTGACTCCCTTAATGGCGTACTCTTACAACTGCTTCAAGCGCGTGGTGGACCTGTATCTTATTTTCTTTCTCCCAATCGTCATGATCTTCTTGTTTAGCGTGACGTTGCGCTCAGTCTATGTGGACCGCCTTTTCTTTGTGTGCCTGGTGCCGTTGTCCCTCCTCTTAGCCATAAATTTGAAATTCCAATCTTCCCAGTCTAAGACCATTACGGCTATTTTTCTTGCCCTCTACATTCTGTGCAACTCATTTTCGATCAATGCCTATTATCACAGCAACTGGAAGGAAGATTACCGCAGTGCCACGGAGTACCTAATCGAAAATGCCGGCCCCGGGGACGTGCTGATTTTTGTGTCCCATGTCGGCGAAATCATTTTTGACTGGTATTCCCGCGAAAGACGGCACGATCTAATAAAGACAGGCTTACCTGAAGGCATTTACGACCGAGGCGAACCCGATTCGGGCCTGATTGTCAGGCATCCTCAAGATGTCGAAAGACTCAACGACATCGTCCGCCGTGGTAAAAGAATTTGGCTTTTCCGTAATCGAACTTGGACTCACGATCCACAAGAAATAAGCCAAAAGTGGATGGATGAGCACCTCTATCGGCAGCAGACCATAGATTTTAGCGGTATCCAAATTATCGCCTATCAAAGCCCCTGAGATTTTTCATG
>QHZQ01000142.1:8155-14368 GCA_003224725.1 Acidobacteriota bacterium
TAAGGGTCCGAACCCATAGGGTATGGCACCACTTTCAGCGGGAGCTTATCTGGTTCTAGCAACCATACGTGCCGGTCCTTGAAATAATGGACGAGTCGGTGGTTCTGGCTCTCGTCCATTTCCCTCGCTAGCACTATCTTCGCATGATCGATGTCCGCTTCGTTATAGACCCATTCGGCGTTAGAAGTATGTTTAGGGCCGTAACGGACTATCACCAGATGCAATCCTTCCTTCTGTCTTAGTCGCGACAGGATATCTGCTCGGTCGAATCTCCAACTATCGACATCGCTCCTCATGATTTTTGCTATTGCAACCACGATCAACAAAACGTAGATTACCGGGATCACCCTAACTATGAATAATCCAGAAGCCCTACCCCGCCAGCGGTACAAGCGCAGGTGTCGCATCCCCTGTAAAACAAATGCGAATACTAAACCAGTGATAGGTGCAGCGTAGTGCGGAAACACTCCTGTCACCAAAAGCACCCCCCCCAGTACTACAAGGAAGGTAACCAAAGCAAATCGCATCCACTGGTTCCCGAGTATCCATGGCAACATTACCAAGGGGATCGTCAGGAGTAACCCAATGTAGAACGACCATAAGGTCCTGATCTTTTGCTCGCTTTCATTCAAAAAGCCATCTAAACTGCGCTGGATAAAGTAGTGTTGCAGGCGCCATCCTCGATAGAGGTCTCGCATCACTTCATGACGATAGGCCGGTTCGGGTGTAGGCCGTTGCCAGAGAAATACCGGGGGTACACCATAGGTTTGATCATGGAGTTGATAAGGCGTGCCCAGCGCTTTGCCAGTGATACGGAGGTTGTAGTATCCCATAGCTAAACCGGTAAGTAGGAGCAATGCGAGCAGCGGCAGCACAATACTTTTCATTGATACCCACACCAAAGGGCCCTTCTTGCTGAAAATCCAAACTAGAAGCCAGGCTAAGCAAGGCAAGCTCATAAGTAGCCCTTCGTAAGGCCGGCTATTGGCCAAAACCGCCATTCCCAATCCTAACAGTAGTGCATAACGCATAAGTGGCCGTCGTAGCAAGCGGCGCAGCGAGCCCAGGACCATTGCTCCGCCCGTGGCTGCCACGGCGCCGCCCCAGTAACTCTGACCCCAGTACCCGTGCCCTATGGCAGGAAATAAGCCTCCCAGAAAACCCAAACGCGAGATGGCGATCCATCCTCCTAACAAAGCCCAGGATGGCGTCAGCCAAGCCTGCAGCATCCAACAAATTGATGCGCAAGCCAGCCCCAGGCTGATCCAGACGCCCGCGATTGGACGTCCGCAGATTAACTGACCTGCAGCCAGCATCAATCCTTGAGCGGGAGGAAACTTCGATGCGTAGGTGGGTTGCTGAATGATATGAAAGCTCTCAAAGTGCACCCACATCGGGTGTGTGGGATTAGCCAGCCGACCATGAGAGAATGTGTCTGCGGCTAGCAAATAACTGAATTCATCGTGGACGCCAGGTTCAGGCGTCTTCACGTATAATGACACGGCTGCGCTGCTGCCCAGGCCGACCAGCCCGACCAGCCCGACTGACAGCCACCGCCGTTTGGCAATTCGGCCGAGTACTCCCTCTGCCTTGCGAAAGCACGATGAGCCAAGCCCTGGCCTGGCAAAGGCCGCTGCCAGCATGAAGGCTAGTAAAACTAATTCGCAATACGACAAACTTAACTGAGTAATCTCCAAAATGTATTCCTTGTGCTCTCCCAAGTACAATGTCCTCAGTCAGTCGGCATATCCTCAGGCAACTGGATTTCCTCTTTGATTAACTCAATCAATCGAAGCATCACCAATCCAGCCGATACACCCAGTGCCCTTGATCCGAACTTAGGAAACATAAAGAAGACCGCGGATATTCTTTTGCGACAATGGCGCGGGCCAGTGCGTCCACGGCTTGACCCTCTCTAAAATCTGAGTTGCAGATTGGATCACGAATGAGCCACCTTACCTTCGCTTCTTTCAATAGTGCGATGATTTGGCTCACCTCGCCCACCGAAGGTTGTGCGGAGGCCCAATCTGGATAAAAGTAAGTTTCTGGATTATGCAACCAGAATCGCATCCCCTTTCTATTGGTGTAGAGGTAATAGACGGGATCGAGGAGAGAAGCAAGGACATCCTCTTCCTGCGTGTTTTCCCGCAACCATTGGAATGTCTCTTCGAAGCCCTGCCACCGTCGTTGGGGATCGAAAAAGGCATTATGAGACGGCAAGTAATTTTCATTGTTTGTCTGTAAGGCCTGCAGGATTCTGAGCGTGTTGAAAAACAAAATCGCGCTGAGCACAGAGCCCAATGAGAGCGCCCAGAGAGGATGCCAGGAGAGTTTACCAGCCTGGCTCTGAGAAGTCCTATAGTTTTGAAAAATAGATAAGACTGACAACGCCACTGTACCCAAAATTAGGGGCACAATTGGAACCAGATGGCGGAACGGATGCCAGGGAAGAAGCAGGATGCAAAAGAAGAATCCTACGAGATAGATGCCTGCCACCAGGGAAACCCTGCGCCAAGTAAGCACCAATCCCGGCAGGAATCCAATGAAGACAATCGGAAAGAGTTTTCCCGCCACTGGAATAGAAGCCAGAGGGATGAAGAAATAATCCAGCGTTGATACCAGATACTTTAAGTTTTGATAGAGTAAAAAACCCAATCTCTTGAAATTGGATAAAGAGCCTATTCGAACTAACGAGTTCCCGTAGGAGATGTAATACTGGGTCAGCGCAGAATGCGGAGAAGCGGCATGGTAGCTGATCCAGGCAAACCAACCACCCAGAAAAGGGGTAAGGAAAAACAGGTAGACTACAAGATCTCGATACCTTCGTTTGACAGCAAAACATAAGGTGATGGCCAGGACCAAAACGATTCCGTGGGTCTTTAACAAATAGGAGCTACTTGCCAGTAAGGCTAGAAGAAGCAGCCTCAAGTTGTTAGTAGTTTTCTCCTGATTACAGCGTGTTTCAAAGAATAGAATCGTCGCCGTTGAAATAAACCCATAAGGGATCTCTGCCAAAATCCACTGAGAAACCGACAGTAGGACAGGGTTAGTCACCAGCAGAGCCAGAAGGAAAAGCGAATTTCTGAACCCAAACTTGAAGACGACGACAAAAAGTTGGTGACTGAGAAGCAGAAATAGAGCCCCACAGACGATTACCATTACTTTGAACCAAATTATATTTGAAGGAAAAACCGGATTCAGCCACCACACCGGAGTAAGTAGAAGAGGAAACAGTGGCGGATACTTTGTCTCCATGGGTTGATCAGGAAGGCTAATGATCCGGTATCCCTGACCACTTGCCAAGGCCTTCGAGAGCACAACGTATATACCATCATCGTGGTAGAGTCCGACAATCTTCGGGTTTGTGAGGAAAATGGAGATGGCTCCCCAAAAGATGATTGGAATGAAAACCGCCAAACCGGGGTTTTTCAAAAATGAATTCATGTTAATCTCTTGCCTTAAGCTACCGAAAAATAGCTTAGTACCCGAAAATGATACTGCAAAGACAAATCCCTATCCCTAGAGTAAGCCGAAAAAAGTCCAATGTACCAGAAGGAGGCAACAGAAGATATATAGAGCACGCTTGTCTAATGATAGCCGCGGTATCTATGATTGGGTGGCTTCTAGCTAGAAGTATCAAGCTCACAGGAGCTGCCAGGACCAACCATTATTCAGGAAACGTCTTTTACTACTTGTATACCGCGAACGAGCCGTTGATGTTTGGCCTCTCTTTCTTGTTCGCAATTCTTCTCCTCGTGCATTCCCGCTATGGTGTCACCGCAATCACACTCACCAGGCATAGAACCCGCGCACTACTTGGGAAAAATATCGTCCTAATCACTGCAGCCGCAGTGTTCTTCATTGCCCTATCAGGTACATTTGTGATTTTCCACAATTTTGCTCTGTGTATGGATGAATACCTCAGTGAATTTCAAGCCGATATTTTTGCTTCCGGAAGACTAATGGCAGTCATTCAGGAACCCTGGCGCCAGTTTGCTTATGCGATGACACCTATCTTCGCAACTTACAATCCTGAGCAGCATACCTGGATGTCAGCTTACCTTCCCACCTACGCCGCTATTCGTGCAATATTTTCGCTTGTGGGGCTTCAATTCATCACAAATCCGACACTTGCGGCAGTGAGCATCCTGGCTCTCGCCGGAGTTACCAAAAATCTCTGGCCCAGGAAAAAATCAAACACGCTAGTTGCAGTGTTGATGCTTGCCACATCCTCCCAGTTCTTAATTACCTCAATGACAGCCTACTCAATGCCTGCCCATCTCTGCCTTAATCTCATCTGGCTCTGGCTGTATATTCGAGATGATAAGGTGGGCTGGATAATTGTTCCCTGGGTCGGAATTATAGCAATGGGACTTCATCAGCCTATCGTACACGCACTCTTTGTGCTTCCCTTCTTGATTAGGATAATTAGGCAAAGAACTACGTGGGTCAAGATTTACGTCGGTACCGTGTACTTACTTGGCTGCGGTCTATGGTTGACTTGGATGTGCTACTCCACGCAGGGAATGATTTCAACTTTGGGGGTTGCGAGGACAACTGCCAGCTACTTTGGATTTCCGGGAATATTTCAACTAATTATCCAAACCATGAATTTTTCGTTGATGCTCTCTTGGCAATCCATCGCGATGAGCATTCTGGTATTTATTGCATTTAGAAATTGGAGCTTGCTAACTTCCTTTATGAAAGACTTGGGGTGGGGCTGTGCCCTAACCTTCATCTTTTACTTTTTCTTCCAGAACGATCAAGGACATGGCTGGGGCTACCGCTATTGCTACGCAATCTTAGGGAATTTAGCTCTGCTGGCTGCTGAAGGCTGGTGTCAGCTCTCACAGCGTGAGCGGGTCAGCAAAGGCTCAGGACTTATGTTAGTCTCAACTTGCATAGCGCTCTTGGTTCAGATTCCAGTTCGGGCCATACAGGCCGAGAGTTTTGTAAGACCCTTTGCTGAATCCATGAATTACTTGCAGTCCATTAAAGAACCCTTTGTAGTTATTGACCATGATGCAGTCTGGTATTCTCAAGACCTCGTAAGAAATGACCCGCTCCTCCGCAGGGGCCCAAAAAATTTTTTTTCTCATAGGTTGACTGCGGAACAATCTGACAGATTGAAAGCTCTGGGGACGGTGCACAGAGTCCAGCCCGCCGAGTTATCCCCGTTCGGAATGCACCTAAGAGAATAGGAATGACGAGTAGAAGAATTTCTCGTTCTTGAGGCTATGGTCTCAAAAATGAGCGGCATTGCAAAGATTAGCTGACGACTTAAGGTCCGTGGGAGGGTAAGAATGATGGAAAACACATTGGCTCCGAGCGGGAGGACCGATGCCTGAGTTGAGCGTCACTATTCTTATCCCATGCCTCAATGAAGAGCTGGGAATCCAGTCCGTTGTTACCGACTTTCGCAGTCAATTCCCCACGAGTCGAATCATCGTCGTGGATAACGGTTCCTCTGACTTGACCGCCGTTAGAGCTAGAGAAGCCGGGGCAGAAGTTGTTGTTGAACAGAAAAGGGGAAAGGCTTGCGCGGTCCAGTCATGCCTGGCAAGGATTAGCAGCGATATTGTCATCATGGTTGACGGCGATGGAAGCTACCCCGTCGAGGGGGCTCAGAAGCTGATAGAGCTATTTATGCGCGAACGTTCTGACATGATCAACGGAATTAGAAAGCCGATGATAGATGGCGCCTCTCCTTTTCGACCTCTTCACCTGGCTGGGACGTCCGCTTTCGCTCGAGTCTTAGAACTTGTTTTTGATTATAAATCTCGGGACCTATTCTCTGGCCTGAGACTCTTTTCGAGGAGATTTTACAAGAATGTCCCGATTCATTCGCGAGGTTTCGAACTTGAAATGGAGCTAACAATTCAGGCCGTGGACAAGGGGTTTACCATGGCGGAGGTGGAGGTCCCGTTTAAGGACCGTGCTGCGGGTTCTGTGTCGAAGCTTCGGACGGTACGGGATGGCTTTCGAATATTGCGACTCCTTCTGGTTCTATTTCGTGACTACAGGCCCTTGATTTTCTTTAGTATGCTTTCAGCAATTTTCTTTGCTGTTGGTCTGCTTGCGGGGTCACTCCCGATATACGAATACTTCACAACGAGGCAAGTAGGACGCTTTCCACTGGCGATCCTAGCTGCTGCGTTGTGTAACCTGGCTGCATTCACTTTCTTCACTGGCCTGTTGCTCGAATCTAATCTT
>QHZQ01000142.1:14385-27769 GCA_003224725.1 Acidobacteriota bacterium
TTGAGCAGCCTTCCGCTTAATTCCACGTCTCCTGATCAGTCTGGAGCCCTTAATGGGAAACCAATTTTCAAAGCGCCTTGCCATTTGCAACCGCAGATATTCTCCGAGCTACAAATGCTGATAGACTTTCGTTCTCTACGGGCGGATTATCAACGCTTCCGCAAGGGAAAGGAATCGAGACATTCTGTCTCCGACCGCATTAATCCAACCTTATTTCAGTACGACTATCTGGTTCTGAAAACCCTCAAGAGGGATATTGACTCCTTGATAACGTCACTGCCTGACTCTGAAGAACAGAGGGTTGCCCTCGATATTGGCTCAGACAAGAGTCCATACAGGGAATTTCTGAGTAAGAAAAAGTTCAAGGTAAGTACGTTGGATGTTGATGACGGCCAGGGGGCAGAATATGTTGGCACAGCAGAAGACACCCGTTTATCCGATAACAGCTTTGATCTAGTGCTCTGCACGCAAGTGTTGGAGCATTGTCAGGATCCCTTCAGAGGAATTGATGAGATACAGCGCATTCTCAAGCCAGGCGGCTTCGCCATAATATCCGTCCCCCATATCTGGTTTTACCATCCTCATCCCTCAGACTACTGGCGATTTACACAGGAGGGTGTGCTGCAGCTTTGCGCAAAAGGTCAATTGGTTCCACGGGTGCTTTATGCGCAAGGCGGAACGTTGTTAGCCCTGTTTCAAGTTCTTAATTTCCTGGTCTACGGCGTTATGGCATCCTGGGGAGCACCCCTGTATTTCTTATTCAATATTGCTGGACTCGTTTTTGACAAGGCAGTCAACAACAGTCTTTTCTGTCTAAATTTTACATGCCTAGTCCAAAAGGCGGAAGATTGACTGAAACAATGTCGGCTAGGAGACCCGGAACTGTGCAGGTTTCCCCGCCCACTTCATCGCCTGAGATGCGAGTCCTTCAGGTTTCTTCGTTTGCTCCGCCTCACCTAGGCGGGTTGGAAGCGTGCGCCGCCAATTTGTTCGGAAAGCTCATTGAAAGCGGAACACTTGTGACATGGTTGTTCAGCGACATCCCTCCCCAAATGCCAATCGAGAATACTATTCGAATTAAGGCTTGGAACGGAATTGAAACTGTCTTTGGGATCCCGGTTCCAATACCGAGGCCAACTTCGATTGTGAAGATTTGGAAAGCCGTGAGAGACGCCCATTTGGTGCATATTCACGACATAATGTACTTCAACTCCGTGTTGGCTGCCGTTTTCGCTAAGCTGCTCGGAAAAAGGCTCGTGACCACCCTGCATATTTGGAAGGTGCCCTATCGAAGCTATCTTGTCAGACTTATTCAGGAAATTTCCCATGCCGTCCTCGGCCAGCTTTGCCTGAGGAACTCAAAGGCTATTGTCAGCTACAATCGTTTGACTTTCCAAAAATTGAAGAAATTCAAGAATGCGAGGATTGAATTCATCCCAAATGGTATCAGCGATGTCTTTCTTCAATCGAAGTATGAAATTTCACCCAATGTCCAAAGCCAGCTACGCCTTTCTTTGGGCCTTCCCCAAGACAAGCAGATCGCAATCTTTGCAGGCAGGTTTGTGGAAAAAAAGGGCCTCTCCTCCATTCGAATTCTGGCCAATTCATTTCCCGAGGTACTTTTCGTACTTTGCGGAGAAGGCAACATCGACCCGTTCAGGTGGGACCTTGAGAATACAAGGGTGTTAGGTCAAAAATCGCGAGTCGAGCTGAAAAGGCTTTTTCATGCTTCAGACATTCTTTTGCTTCCCTCGGTAGGAGAGGGATTCCCTCTGGTTATACAGGAGGCTATGGCCTGTGGGTTGCCGTGCTTCATCCTACGAGAAACCTGGCAATCTTGGGGAGAAGGTAAGGATTTCTTCGTCGTTACGGAGAATGAACACTTTGTGGCTGATCTCAGATCATACTTTGACTGCCCATTTAGCTGGGTCCATAAAGAGCGAATAAGAGAATACGCCAGACTCAATTGGGATTGGGACAAGTCTGTGCAAGAGTATCGGAAGATCTACAGAGAAATCCTAGCTCCTGAGCCTTGATCCCGATGGCAAGTTCTTGCTGCCACGCCAAATGGGACAGGATTGGCTGAGAAATATGTCGGTTCTGGAAACACTCGCAAGAAAGATCAAGAAAGATCACTTTGTTGGAAGTATCTACGCCCTCTTTGACTTCCTGACAGCGTTTCCTCCAAAGGACTTTCTTGATCGTGAAAAGATCAAGCTCTTTTGGAAGGTCAGATCCTACACGATGGTGGGCTTCAAGCGAGTAAATAATGTTTACGAGTTAAGCCGTTTCATTGAAAGGATCAAACTAACTGGGGCGTTTGTGGAGTGCGGTGTCTGGCGTGGAGGTTGCGCCGCGGTCATGGCATGCGTGGCGAATGGGTCGGGAAGCAACCGAAAGACCTGGTTGTTTGATTCCTTTGAGGGCCTTCCGGAGCCCAGCGAAATCGACGGAAATCAAGCCAAGCGATTTGCTTCGAACAGAAGTTCGGGAAAACTAGAGTCCATTAATGAGTGTGTGGCGTCCTTACAGGATGTCGAGAGACTCCTATTTTCAGAACTAGGAATCCGGACCGAAAACGTCATTATTCAGAAAGGCTGGTTTCAAGACGTATTGCCACAATTCAGGAACAAGATAGGACCGATCGCTTTGCTGAGGTTGGATGGGGATTGGTACGAGTCCACCAAGTGCTGCTTGGAAAATCTCTACGAGAATGTGGTTCCGGGAGGGTTCGTTATCATTGATGACTACGGCCACTGGCAGGGATGCAAAACAGCGGTTGATCAATTCCTTCATGAAAAAAAAATTGTTGTTAGACTGCAGGAAATTGACTACACAGGTAGATTCTTTCAGAAGCCTGGACCGCTTTTTCATGAGCCAGCAGCCCCATGACCAATCTCATTTGAAAAACAGTCCATTCACGACGCCGTTATAGGCGCCAATCCTGGTAATTCGGATGTTTGCATGGCCCTTCAGGTTCCAGATCAGATACTTCCCATTGCTGAACGCCGACAGGCTGCGGCTGTCCAGCACTCCCCCGCCAACGGCATCTAGAATATCGATCGTCTCTATCCTCTCGTTGTTAGTCCCCCAGTCCAGACAGTACAGCCCCACCTGGTGCCAATTTCCGTCCGTCAGGTTCACATCTATATTAAAGCTGCTGGCCGAATACCAGGTCGACGCTATCCGATCCGCAGTCGCCGCCTTCTGCAAGGCTCGCACATCGGTGGTCGAGGCCGCCCAGACGAAGTCGCTCTGGTTAGCAAAACTTACCTGGGCATAGGTCGGATAGTTGGTCGAGTCTTTAGCAATGGCATATCCCTCGGTCCCGTACACCCCCTTCCAGGTCCCTTGCGTCGCCGTATCTGTCTTGATAAAGGCAACCGCAGCCGGAATGGAAACCGTCACCACCATGGTAACTGTAGCCGAATGGTTTACACTGCCGCTGGCCCCATTGATCATCAGGGGATAACTTCCCCCCGGTGTTGTCATCCCGGTCGTCACAGTCAGCCTCGACGTGCCCGATCCAGTCACCGAGGTGGGATTGAAGCTGGCCGTCGTGCCTGTAGGTAGTCCGCTCGCACTGAGATTGACAGTCCCGTTGAAGNNNTGCTAATGGATTTACTGTTATGTTGTAGCTCGTGCTGCTGGCAAGAGTCACACTCTGGGAACTCGGTGAGGCCGATACGAAGAAATCAGGTGGTGCTGGAAGATCGAAAAAGACCCCGCTGACGACTGCGTTGTAAGGACCGGCCTTGGAAGCCCGGATGACCACATGACCTTTGAGATTCCAAATCAGATATTTCCCATTGCTGAATACGGATACACTCCGGCTGTCCAGTACGCCGCCACCAACCCCATCCAAAACGTCTATCGTCTGCAACCGCTCGTTGTTGGTCCCCCAATCCAGACAGTACACACCCACCTGATGCCAGTTTCCGTCCGTCAGATTGACATCAATGTTAAAGCTGCTGCCCGAATACCAAGTCGAGGCAATCCGATCAGCAGCCGCCCCCTTCTGGAGGGCTCGCACATCGGTCGTGGAACCCACCCAGACGAAATCGCTCTGGTTTGCAAAGGACACTTGGGCATAGGCTGGGTAGTTGGTTGAATCGTCAGCAATGACATATCCGCCAGTTCCGTAAACCCCCTTCCAGGTACCCTGTGTTTTGGTGTCCGTTTTGATAAAGGTAACGGCCGCCGGGACAGAAACCCTTACCACGAAAGTGGCTGAAGTCGAATGGTTCAGACCGCCGCTGGTCCCCGTGATCCTTAGCGGATAGCTCCCTCCTGGCGTTGTAATTCCCGTTGTCACCGTCAGGGTTGACGTGCCCGAACCTGTAACCGATGTGGGATTGAAGCTGGCGGTGGCCCCAGCAGGTAACCCCGTCGCACTGAGACTCACTATCCCACTGAAGCCAGCTGATGGTGTCACCGTCAAGTTGTAGCTAACACTGCCCCCAACAGCTACACTTTGCGAATTTGGTGTGGTTGACAGATTGAAATCAGGTGGTGCTGGAAGATCGAAAAAGATTCCGCTGACGACGGCATTGTAGGCACCAGTCCTGGTAGTCCGGATGTTCACATGTCCCTTCAGGTTCCAGATCAGGTACTGCCCATTGCTGAACGCCGACAGGCTTCGCGTGTCCAGCACTCCCCCACCAACCGCATCCAGGACGTCGATTCTCTGTATCCTCTCGTTGTTAGTCCCCCAGTCCAGACAGTACAGCCCAACCTGGTGCCAATTCCCATCGGTCAGGTTGATATCTATGTCGAAACTGGTCGGAGAATACCAAGTTGACGCGATCCGATCTGTGTTCGCCCCTTTCTGCAGCGCTCGAACATCCGTCGTCGAACTCGTCCAGGTGAAATTGCTCTGGTTGTTTAATGTCACCTGCGCATAGGCCGGATAGTTGGTCACGTCATTGGCAATGGCAACACCTTGCCCCCCGTAAACACCTTTCCAGGTCCCCTGGGTAGCTGTATCCGTCTTGACAAACGTCGCCGTACCGGGAATATAAATTTGAAGCGTCACCTTTATTGAGTGACTCAAATTGCCGCCGGTCGCTGTCACTGTAACTGGATAATTGCCCGGGGGCGTCGTGATCGCCGTTGTCACGGTCATCGTCGATAACCCTGAACCCAACACAAACAACGGACTGAAATCGCTATTCGCGCCCGCCGGCAGCCCACTCGCAGTGAAACTCACCATCGCGTTAAATCCCGCCAATGGATTGACCGTCATGTTGACGCTCGTGGCCGTTCCCACAACCACCGTCCGAGTGTTCGGTGAGGCGGTCAAGATGAAATCGGGCGGGGCTGGCCCTAGAGCTCCCAAAGCCAGGCTGGTATTCAAAATTCCCGAACCCAGGTTCCGGCTGTCCTTAACGTAAGGCTTGGTATTAGAAACCATCAGGTCAAATTTCTGCGGGCCGGTCAGCGCCGGATTCATGGACTCGAGCAGCGCGGCCACACCAGTCGCATGTGGAGCTGCCATAGACGTGCCACTCGCGGTGGCAAAGTATTCCGTATTTGGATCAGGGCCTACCCAAAGGCTGGTAATGTCGACACCGGGAGCGCTGAGACTAACCCAATCTCCATAGTTGGTAAAACTCGCCCCATTCCCGTTTTGATCGGTTGCTGCGACGTTCATGACGCCCGGCTTGGTCCCGAGAAAGTCCGCGGTGCTGGAACTGGAGTTCCCGGCCGCATGAACGATCATCACATCATTGGCAAGGACTTCGTCTACAGCCGCACCCAATCCACCCGAGTCCGAAGACCCCCAGGAACAGTTTACAGCGGCTATATTGACACCGCTCGCTTTCTGAAGAGCAACGTAGTGAAGGGCTTCGGCCGCATAATCCATCCGAATCAAACCCGTTCCACAAACGAGACCTAGGAATGAGCCATCCCAACCAATGCGCAAGGGCATTATCTTGATGCCATTGGCCGTCGATTGAAATGTTCCATCGCTGTAACCCCCTGCTATGCCGGCCACCCCAAAACCATTGTTAGTTGTGGCCGCCACGATCCCCGCCAGATGAGTGCCATGTCCGTTATGATCGCTGGGATCGTTATCCGCTATACTACAATCGGAGTCACAGCAGGTATAGAGAGCCGCCCCACTGGCATCTTCCATAAAATCATAGCCGACGACATCGTCGATAAAACCATTCCCGTCGTCATCGATTCCATTGTTGGGAATTTCGCGAGGGTTCACCCAAATGTTCCCTTTGAGGTCGGCGTGATTGTAGCGGACACCCGTATCCAAAACTGCTACTACGACGTCGGAACTTCCCGCTTTGGTGTTCCATCCCAGGTCGGCATCAATCCCGTTGGGCGAGCGCAGATTCCACTGATCCGCATAGAACGAGTCGTTAGGAGTCATGAACAAAGGATGAATCCCAATCTTTTCGACATGATCTACGCTAGGATCGCCTGCAAAATCAGCCAAAGCAGCCTCAAGGTTCACACCACGCGGGATTCGCACTTTGTAATGGCCACTCAGGTCCGGCAAGGTTGAACCCCCAGGTTGAGTCTTGGATCCGGGAAACTGGCGCTTGAACCGTCCCACAGAATGGCGAGCAATCAATTGTTGGAGCGAAGCAACATTGACGGATGGCGTGTTGGAGGGGCCTCGACCAACGCGGAAGCCTGCACGGGGGCCTCGTTTCAAGACCACAATGAACTCATCTTCGACAAACATTTCTGTGGGGTTGACCCCTTGGATGCGATCCACCCTCACTACAGTGGAATTGGTGGAATTCTGACCGCGAATGGTTAAGGAGACTGCGAGGATGACCAGGAGGAAGCCAATAACCAGAAGACCAAGAGTCTTCAAAACTGCTGGGCAATCCTTCATGACAACTCCTTTGCTGTCCTAAGGTTAAGATTTCCTGAGGGTCACCTGAAGCCGAAGCGACATATATAAAATCGCCACCGGCCGTGATTTCTTTAAGTCTTAAAGTTAATGGAGTGAGGGATCCGATAGGTATTAGAAAGACGGCTCTTAGCAAGCAAGATTCTTGCCAAATGGAGTGTTATAAGTGTGTTGCGACCATCATCTGATATTCTATTAATACAACACACCTTATATGACATACTAAATCGACGAATCTATAAGGGCAGACCTAAGTCCGGAAAATTGAATGAACTGCGATTCTATTTAAGGGAAAATATTTGGACAGTTTGAATGACTTTACTTCTCCGACGGCCGAGTACGCACAAAGTGGCGCTTCTGAATAGCTAGCTTCGATTCGAAACTAGACCAAAAATGAGAATGAACGATACAACCACTATTCAACCGGCTGATTGGCTGCCTGCTGACCAGGAGATACTTGACCATTATTCTGGAACTCTACGCTATTCTTTTTATAAGCTTCAATTGACGAAAATGATCTCAGGACTACTGTCAATGGAAGGGAATTGCAGGCTCTTAGATGTTGGGACAGGGGATGGACGCCTGGGAGCGATTATTCAGAAATATCGATCCAAGACGAAGGTGTTCGGGCTGGAAACTTTCATTCGAGAAAGCAGAGACCCGAATCTGGAGCTCATTCTCTTTGACGGTCAACACATTCCTTGCGCAGACAGATCATTCGAAGTGTCCCTGCTGTGCGATGTTTTGCACCATACAGACAAGCAAACAGAGTTGCTCTCCGAAATCATCAGGGTCACTCGCCAGAAGATCATCATAAAGGATCATCTTTTCCAGAGTCTGCTCGAAAGGTACCAGTTGCTTCTATTAGATTTCCTGGGAAATCTCAGATTCGGGGTCAAAGTGACCGCCCAGTACTTGAATTGGAATAAATGGCAAAGAGTGTTTTCGTCGCAGGGCAATCTCGAGATTGATTGCTATCCTGCCGCCCCTTTGCGCAAAGGACTCCTTGAGGAAATCTTTCCCAATGACCTGGAGATCTTCTTTGTGATTCATTTGAACTAAGGGAGATTTGCATCGGCGCTAGAGAGGCGAAGCCCAAGGGCACTACCTTCAGTTCGAATAATCCAAGTTAGGGCAATGACCGATACTATAATAGACTTTCATCGGATGCGAAAAGCTGACTGGCACTAAGGATCCTCTACAATAAATGAATTCTTTAAAAGGTAAGGTGATCATCATCGGCGCCGGACCTGCTGGATTAACGGCTGCCGCTGAATTATGCGAGCGGGGACATCGGGTGATTGTTCTCGAGAAGGACCCTCATTATGTAGGGGGGCTGGCGAGGACTGTTCACTATAAAGGTTTTCGCTTTGACATAGGCGGGCACCGGTTCTTCAGTAAGAGCGCTGAGATCACTCAATGGTGGCAAAGACGACTTCCCAACGACTTCATCTCCGTAAACCGGATGTCTCGCATCTTCTATCGCGGCAAGTTCTTCGATTATCCCTTGAAGGCCACCAACGCCCTCTTTGTACTTGGTGTGCTCACCAGTTCGGCTTGCCTGCTGACCAGGAGATACTTGACCATTATTCTGGAACTCTACGCTATTCTTTTTATAAGCTTCAATTGACGAAAATGATCTCAGGACTACTGTCAAGAAAAAGTATGGGGGATGCCCTGCACCCAAATCAGTGCTGATTGGGCTGCGCAACGGATCAAAGGTCTTTCTCTTTCCAAAGCCATCTGGAATGCTCTAGGCCCACGGAAACGACATTCTTTGCAGACTGTGAAAACCTTAATTGATCGGTTCCAATATCCGCGCTTCGGCCCCGGGATGATGTGGGAGAAGACCCGGGACGATCTGCAGAAGCAGGGCGCACTGCTCCAAATGGGCGAGGAAGTTATAACAATCCATCGTACGTCTACTCGTGTCACGTCCATTATCACTCGAAACCGCAGCGGAGAGACCCACCAATACAAAGGGGATTCTTTTGTTGCTTCGATGCCATTACGCGATTGTGTCCTGGCATTCGATCCGCCTTTGTCCCCGGCGGCCTGTGAGGCGGCCTTGCGACTCCAATACCGGGATTTCCTAACCGTGGCTCTCATCATCGGGCGCACTGGCCTTTTTCCTGATAACTGGATTTATGTTCACGATCCCTCTGTCCGCCTGGGTCGAATTCAAAACTTTAACAATTGGAGTCCAGACCTTGTGCCGGATCGCGCAGCGTCTTGTTTGGGTCTGGAATATTTCTGTTTCGCAGGGGATGGTCTCTGGACCATGATGGACGAAGCTTTGATTGAACTTGGAAAGGGGGAGTTGGAAAAACTAGGATTGATAAGGGCGGAAGAGGTCATCGACGGATGCGTGGTTCGCATGGAAAAGGCTTATCCCGTCTACAGCTCGGGCTATCAGGAGGACGTGAACATCATTCGCCAGGAGCTTTCGAGGCTCGAGAATTTTCAAGTGATCGGTCGCAATGGCATGCATAAATACAATAATCAAGACCATTCCATGATGACAGCCCTGCTGGCCGCTCGGAACTTGAACGGCGAAAAGTATGATCTCTGGAAAGTCAACACGGATGCTGAGTATCACGAAGAAGGTGAGGATGACAGCGTAAACTCCGGACGGCTTGCCCCTCAAAAAACTGAGCATCGCTTTAAAACTCAAATCTGATACACTTTTAAGCAGGCTTAGGCAAGTGCAAAATTACCCTAAAAACCATGAACGCAATTCGGATCGCTAAGGTCTTCACTTTTCGGATTCTGCTGCTTTTCTGTCTGGAACCTACCTTCCTCGTGTATCCACCTGTTTTCGTACTCGGTCTTAGTGTAATAGCGGCTGGCCTGTGTGTTCTTCCCTGCAGGCTAAAAATATCAATCTTTCCGCAAGAACGACCGCATTGCCAAGCGTAGTCGTCTGATAGAGAAAGATCCAGCGGTTACCATCACGGGAAACTCCCCATAGACCTTTTCATGGTGTGAATGAATCCTGCTTATCCGTCTTACGAATAACATGGAACAAAAAGGTCTCGCTGGGGTCTCGAGTAAACGTAAAAGGCAATAGTGTCGGATGACTGCAACCCGATATCCGGTTTGCATAAAAATTCGCCCCCACATTACACCCGATTGTCCGAACCACCCAGGCCGGGCTCGCTATTTCTATCTCAGTTTGACTGTTCAAGCCTTTTTGCAAACGCGGTCGAAGTATATCCGGCCAAGCAGAGCTGGCTATGACTAGCAGATCTTTGGACTGAAAGGTCGGCGGGTCACATTTGTTGATAGCTTCGCCTCCAATTTTTTCCGCGTAGTACTGAAACCCCCAGTGGCCGGAAAAATAAAACCTTCCCTTGTTCCGCTGCCAGAGGGGAGCAATCTTTTGAGAGACTATGTCCCGATAAATATTGGCGATTTGTCGGTCGCCCAGCGACATCGAGATTACCAATAAGAAACTGGCCGCCAGAGAACTTCCAAGTATCCATTTACCTGGAGTCCGCGACGATTTGATCAAGATGAGAAGGATAGCCGGAGGTGCCAGGAACAAAACATAACGGACCGAAGTAAACATGAGTCCACCCTGAAAGGCCAGCCCAAAGAGAATCCACAGTATCAGGAGTATCCCTTTTTGATCGCGAGCTTTGAAGCACTCCCATCCCAGTTTGAATGTGAGCACAATCAGTTGGAATGAGAGCGTCACGCTCAATGCAAACAAGCTAGACGACAAGATGCCGTAACTTAAGCCGGTCGCGGCATGCCAATACGCGAAGGGGAGCGTACAGAGGCTCGATGAAAGAAGAACTTTTCGACATGTGGTTACATATGGAATGAAGGTCACCAGCGAAATGGGCAGTACGCCCAAACCAATCGAAGCCAATACCCCTTTCGTCAGTAACCAAGGAAGCGTGCTCACCGCCAAGTTTTTCTCGAACGCCGCCATGGCCAGGAAGTGAGGCCCTCCGTACTGGACCCAGGTGAATCCATTCCAGAGCAAAAGGGCGAGAAGCGGGGCGGCTGCTATCACTCCCATGCCAAGCTTTCGTCTAGCGGTGCAGAATAGCCATGCTAACACCGGCACCAGCACCAAGCCGGTGTATTTAGCCATTGGGCAACAGAAAGCCGCAAGGCAAGCGATAAAGAAGGCAACTCGACACCCCGTCTCCTCATAAATAGTCGCATAGCTGATAGCCAGCAAGAAGAGGGAGAGCATTGGGACGTCTTGCATCACTACCTGGCTGCCCAAGAAGAAAGCCGGAGAGCCACAAAGAAGTGCTTGGGGGATCAGGGGCTCGATTTTGAAATACCTGGCCATCACTCCAAAGGCATGCAATGCCAGAAGAGAGAAAGGAAGCATGGCACAGTGAAAGGAAACCTCGCTCTGAGGCAACAACAACTGCCATAACGCAAGATAGGCTGGAACCAAAGGGGGATTGGCCGAGGTCTTGAAAGCCCACTCCGGCGTGCCGTCCCAATTGATACGGAATCCGTAAGGGTCTAGAGGATGAAGAGAGATTTGTTTGGCAACGGCCAGAAAGTAAGGCTCATCGATTCGAAAGGCGGAAGCTAAGAATGGAAATTGAGCCACTATCCACAGCAAAAAAACCAATACGGTGTGGCGGATAGAAGGAGGTACTAGGGAAGGCTTCATGACAACCTTTCCAAAAGCGAAAACCCTGCGGCTAGCCCACATTCGATGCGATTCGCGCCTTGCGATTCGAGCGGCCGTCTTGCTGGCTCCGCCTTAGATGCTAATTGCCTCGCACGAACCCCAGTCTGCTTGCCCTTTCCTTCGCCCACCCCCCCTCATGGGAGACTGGGGTGAGGACTCATGTTCGATGGTGTTTGCATATTCCCAATTCACGGTAAGCAATCCGGAGACTTCTCCAGTAGGAAATGCCCACCGATTCTTTTGAGTTTTTCGCCAAAGAGCGAAGCATCTGCAACGAAAAGAGCCGAATGCTTGTCTTCATAGGCCAGACTCCAGCCAGGCCTTCCCTTCATCAATTCATAGATCGGGTAATGTCTGCTCACCAATGCCAGGTGAGTATCGTGGTTCGTCACGAGCGTATCCCACTCATCCCTTCCTTCGGAGAAGTTCAGGTTTTGCCAGTAAATCTTTTCGGAATATAAGCTATCCCGGCGGCCATCGATCGACACTCTGATGCCTGGACCCAGGTGCCAAATAACATATTGCCCCCAATTGAAGAATACGGCCAGATTGCCAGTGGTACCGCTTTCTTTGAGCAACCGAACCGCGCCCACCGGATAGTCTGTATCGGGCGGAAACCGAATGCACCTAAGATTTGGAATGGACAAGACCGCCAACCCAAAGGCCAGCATGATTGAAGTGATGCTCCACAACGCCTGAGATCCTCTTCTCGGCACTTCTTGCTTTGAGGGTATCCAGGTTTCAAGGGCCTTTGCCAAATACTCTGCGGTGAGAATCAAAATTCCAATCGCCATCAGAGGCCCGTTGCGAACGGCTAACAACGGCGTTATGGCAATGGCTGTGTAATTCACAAAGATTGTTAGCGAGACCCGGTGCCTAGCAGAGAAAAGGCTCGCGGAAGTCAACAGGAGCAAGGCTCCATAGACCAGTCCGTAAGGACTGAACAGGGGAACGGCCTGCCACTCAGGAATCTCGGGCCGCACAAGGACGATGGGCTGCAACAGGAGTTTCCATTGACCGGCGCCATAGGGGGTCAAAAAGCTGGCCACAAAAGCAAGAAAGATGGGGACCACCACGTTCCACTCGAACCAGGAGTGTCGCTTCAAGAGCCTGGCGAGGGCCCTGGCTAGAGCATAGATCCCCAGTACCCCCAGGCCAGAAAGCACCCCACCATGCAGGTTGGCCCAAAGACCCACAATCGGAATCGTGAACCAGAGCCCGCGGAGGTCCCCCTGTTCTGCTCGGAGAATTAAGATCACTGTCCCGAGAAAGAAGCAGTAGGTGAATAGCTGCGGCCGGATGTGCCACACTCCAGGTAGCAGCATCAGCAATGCAAAGACAAGGAGAAAACCTGCTCGCACGGGTCTGAGCCCACTTCTAACCAAATGACGGTAGAGTGTCCCAAGAATCAGAAAGCTGAGACCCGTCTTAAAGAGGATGAGCCCTGTGGTCCCCCAGCTCTTATAAAGTAGATAAAAGATAGTCTCGGCCAACCATTCATGGTTGATCCAGAGTACCTCTCCCGACAGATACGAGTAAGTGTCGGCCTGGCAGGCTTTGGACGAAGCCCAGATGTCTCCTCCGAATTTGAGGTGGCCCCAGAGGTCGGGATCTACTTCTGTTTCAGAGATTCGGAAGAGGCAAAGGGTGAAAACCAGGAGTATCAAACAAGGTTGGCTCAAACGTGCGAGCCGTGTGAGCGTGCTTTCCAGCAAGGAACGAACTCTTGTTTTGGAGAGCACTTCACCCATTCAATCGATCTCTTAGCAGAACGATATTGATTTGTCGATTTGATGAAACGCTGGCAAAGCCCCTAACCTTGAGACACAGAGCAA
>QHZQ01000142.1:27797-57330 GCA_003224725.1 Acidobacteriota bacterium
TCAAGGCTTTGCGAAGAGCTAACTAGTTATCTGCCGTCTCTGTGGTCCCAGTGGCTCTGTGGCCAACTGCCGTTGTGGTGACCTATCCGGTGTGTGTCAGAAGAAAACCGAGCCTGCCGACAAACCCATCCGGCGAGTGGGAGTCAGGAGAACAAAATTCTCGTAATGTTCCGCATAGGGGCCTAGCTGTACTAACCTGCAACAACGCTTACAGGCGGGCGAGCGACGCAGCCATTGTCCATCGCTTCATACTATTACTGGTTCCAGGCGTTTCAATTGGCTGAACTCGAAAAGACTCCACAGAGCCGTCACAATCATTAAAGCAAGATAGAAGACACCGATGCTGATTTCATGTTTTGAGCTGATGTACTCCAATATGAGAATCCCCTGGGCAATAGCAACCAGCAAAGCCAGAATTAGAGTAAATTTCAGAAACCCGGCATGCAGACGGGGAGCCTGACTAAGCGCCAGATGCGGGTCGAAGAGGAAGCTGAGAGACAGAAGGAACAGAATAATTAAGAATAGAGCCAGCATCTGCAGGAGCAATGGCCCCAGAGACATCTTAAAGAAATAGAGCAAGAGCAACAATAGCCAGATGGGTCCGTAGATTCTACCCAGAGTAGCCAGGCGATAGCCGAGATGAAACTGGCGAAGTTCCACAGGAGCAGCGTAAAAGATCCAGGCGGCTCTCCAGTCGGAGCAGTACTTGGTGGCGTTGGTGGCGATGAGAACGCATAGAGGCAAAAGAACGTACACCGAGTGAGCGCCCAGAACATCTGTTCCCGAATGGGCCTGGAAAATATCAATGAGGAAATTCTTGTTTTCGATTCCGTAAAGAAAATAGAAAAGAATGATTCCGAAAAAGGGATAAATTCCACGAGTCAAGGGAGGAAATGACGAGCCCACAGTGGAGCGCAAAGCCGATTTGAAACGGGAAAGAATTCCGCGCAATCTCCATTGCTGATCATCTGTTCTCGAATGGGTGACTTCGCCGGCATCCCGCAATCCCGGCAGGGACTGGCTATCCAAAGCGTGGGCTACCAAGTGATGCAGGTAGCTTGCCGTAGCGACCTTGAACATCACTAAGCCCACTCCCACAATCACGCATAGGGCAGTCATAGAGAGATTGAGAGTCCTTAAAGTTGTGTCGCCCAGCAGCAAGTCTATAGATCCAGCAAACCAGGAGGGAGGTAGGAAATAGAACACGACCGACTGGTCCAGAATCAGATTAAAGGGATTTGACCCGGAGCTGGCAGCAGCTTGTACGTTTTCTACCGCTCTGGCAATTGAAACGGATCCCGCTGCCTGTTTATAGAGTAAGAGCTTGTAATACCCATAGAAAAGCACCAGAGAAAATCCTGCCTGGAAATAAGTCAGCAGTCCGGTCAGACGATTCGGATCGAATCGCTTGAGCAATTGCACGTAAAGATGTACCACCAAGAAGGCACTCACCAGGCACCCTATCATCATGATCAGGAAACTGAAGGGCATGAGGTAGAATTTGGATTTGGCAAACCTGAAAGACGCCATAGAAGGCATTAGCAGCAGTGAAGCCGAATACAACAAGACGAAAATTGTCAGTGTAATTAAACGTGCCCAGTAAATCGTTTGGCTGGTGATCGGCTTGCTGAAAAGGATTTCAGCATCGTCGGCATTAAGGATCAGATCATTGTATTCGATCAGCACGGCAAAGGCGGTCATCATCATGCCGTACGAAATGATCAATGTGTTATAAGTGATTAAATTGCCGCAGACAGCCGACATGGCAGACAAGCCCATCGAGGTGATGAAGTAGGTAACTAGCATGTTGCGGAAACCCGAGCGAATGGATCGCTCCGACTTTGAAGAGTCGGGTTCATACCCTCTAAAACTGGCGCGTACAGCTATTTTTACCAAAACTCTGAGTTGGAAGATATCGACTGCGAGAGCGAAGGCGAGGTGGTGAGACACAACTTCTGCCCATCTAGCTACCAAGACAGCACAATTGATGAGGCTTTTCGGTTGGTTCATGGGCAAAATGGAGCAACCTTCAAGTTCCAAGACAACTTTTGACTTGGCTCTTCAGAGTTCATGCTCTTCTTCGGTTTGACTGGACGCAGCGTTAGCCTCACGGCCGTTGGTGATGGCTTTGGCAAAGGCTTCGATTTTGTCCTCCACGCCGCCTGTTTTAGTCAGTTCCTTGAAAATCAGCTCCAATGAAGGCGATTGTGTCATTTCACGAAGCTGAGTGATACTTCCCTCAGCTACAATCTGGCCCTGATGGATAATGGCTATTCGATCGCACACTCTTTCGACGACCTCCAGGATATGTGAAGAGTAAATGATCGTTTTTCCCAAATCGGCTAAGCGCCTCATAACTCCTTTAAACATCAAAACGGTATTGGCATCCAGACCGTTTAAGGGTTCGTCCAAAAGGAGCAGGTCCGGATTATGCAAGAGCGCTGCAGAAAGCACCACCTTTTGCTTCATTCCCTTGGAAAATGAGGTCATGCGAGTATTTCTTTGTTCAGCCAAGTCAAAATATTCCAAGAATTCATGGCTCTTTCGCCTTATTTCAGAGGCTTGGATTCGATAGAGCTGGCCCACCATTTCCAGGTACTCCAGAGGGGTCAACTTTTCATAAAGAGCCCCTGTTTCTGGGACGAACCCCATTCGTTTCTTGGCCTTAAGTGGATCTTGCTGCAGATTGATGCCTCCAATGCTAATATTTCCGGAATCGGGAGTTAACAAACCTGCGAGGATTTTCAGAGTCGTGGACTTCCCAGCCCCGTTGGGTCCGAGGTAGCCCAGGATTTCTCCCTGCCTCACGGAAAACGAAATGTCATTGATAGCTATCTGGGAGCCAAAAGTCTTTCGGAGCTGGGAGACTTCAAGGAAGGCAGGATCTGGAGACATACGGGATCGCTATTTGCAAAGCTGTGCAAGTGAAATCAGTAATCTTGAATTAGCTTCTTAAATGTTTGAAACCTTCAATGACCTCAAAGCTGGTTTGGACCCTCGAGATAGCTTCCCCGATTTGTTCGATCTGCCTTTCTTCGAAATTGCCCAGAAATTCTCCGGCCATTCGAAGGTACTCAATCTTTTCGGGGTTGAGGCTGGCAATACGGGCACAGGTAGAGTCCACTGCCACTGGATCGTCTCCGAAGACAAGGACGCCGCAGGGTTTGGGCTTGCCTTGGATAGGTCCGTTGCCTTCCATCCCGATAATCCCATCAGCAATTACAAAATGGGGCCGGATCGTACTGTTAATATCCAATATGCTTTCTTGGATTCCATGCCAGTGAAGAAAATTCTTGGGCCAGCCATATTTCACACCAGGAACAATGCCAAACATATTTTTCATCGAAAGCGTCATGCCAGCCCAATGGTGGGTCTTAACTTTTGGCATCGACACCAGGAGATCAGCGCTTAATACACTTTCCGCAACGTAAAGGGCGTCGATGCCCATAAAGTTGCTCAGCAAAGTTACTCTCTTGGTATCGTCCAAATTGAGATCGACAAAGGAAGATTCAGTTTCTTTGAAATAGGGGAGCAGGCCGGAGGCCACCAGTAATCCATCCGTATCTCGCCGATGCCCTGGACCCTCACCCACTCGGACCTCTCGGGCTCCGAGCTGAAGAAATGCGCCAATGGCGGCTCCTACAACTGCAGGGTGCGTGTTGATGACCGTATCTCTTTCGTACTCCACGAGATTTGGCTTCAACAATACGTTCCTCCCCAAGACGGGCAACCGGCAGGCTTTGATCCCGTCAACAATGACTCTGACCAAGTTCTCCTGATAACTGGCGGCTTTCAGAATGGCCACCTGCGAGATCATGGGCTTGCGGAAGGCTGCTGCCTTCCAGCGAGACTCGCTGCTGCATGCTGTTGTCAAAGATGTTATTCCCAGTAGTGTAGTCCTCTTAAGAAAATCGCGTCGAAGCATTGAATTAATCCCAGATCACTGTTTGGACCTGATCTGTTACGTCCGAACAGATCTGTGTTTAAGAATATTCCGTCCTTGGTGCGCCTGACCCACGAGTAAGGCCAAGGCAGCGGTCTTGATACTTTGCATAAATTGAGTCTCCCGATATATATCGTCTAATTGCTTGAAAACGTTTTGCCACTCCTGCAAATAAATGTCTAAACAGAGACCCGCAAAGCAAAGGCTAAGAGCCGATTTTTCCACCACAATGGCTTGCTTCAGATAAGCAAGGCTCTTTTGGTTTTCGATGCGCGATGGATACTCCTGGAGTGCGATGAGCGCCAAAGAGGTCGTTAAGGGATAAGGCCGGAGCTCCTCCCCCAAAACCTGAGCATTTCCATAATTCCAACCTCCGCTTTTGCACGTACGGTCATAAACCATTGCCTCAGCTTCACTGATCGCAACCGCAACTTTTTCTCCTGGGAGTTTGCCTTGCAATCTTTTCAGGAAGAGCAAGGCATAACAAGTAGGTTCTACCCATGTCGCGGTTCCTGGATTCCAGGCCCATCCGCCTAAATTCGTGTTCACATTGGCGGGATTGCCATATCCCAACCATTCAGAGAGATGAAGTAACCAATTCTTGGGCATTTTCCCGAAGGTTTTGAGAACAAAGGCGAAAGCGCTTTGGCAGCTCGAGTCAAACCCTGAAGTGGTCAAAACGGATAAACCCACTAGTGGAGAGACCCACACCGCAGTTTCCGTATCCGTGGTGTTAATCGGCCATCCTCCCTCAGCTGTCTGCCTCGCTTTAAGGAACCCAACGGCATTTTGTAAAATTTCATCATGCCCACTGGCCTGTCCTAATGCCATCACTACATAGGCCGTAGGTTCGAGGGCACTCTGCTTGTGGGGGAAATAGCCCCAACCTCCGTCCGGATTTTGGTTTTCACATAGAAAACTTAGCAATCGTTCCTTCAAGAGGCCAATCCTCGCTCAAAGGTTATAAGTATTATATTTCGGCGTCGTCTACAAAAAGTCTAATGAAAACTTGCAATAAACCGAATGTATTGTATCATGTACCAGATTTACCCTTTTTCACATACCTTAGTCAGAGAAATCAGAGGAGGCGTTCAATGGATCCAAGAATAGAGATTGGTCTGCTGCTTCTTGGTACGTTTGCAGGACTTTGGTCCATGTTTTATGCTAGAAGGGCTTTTCAAAACACCAAGAAGATCCTCGATAAGTTAGGTAGGTAGCAAATGGGCGTTGAAGCAGGAAAGAGAAATGAGAGATTAAATTGAAGCTTGGAATAAGGCCGCCGGGTCAGTTCAATGGTCTGAAGACTTTACATTCCTGAGGCTATGTCTCGATAGTACGTGCTGGTTGGTGTAACGTTCCAGCCGCCGGCCTTTCCGCTTCAGCAGCTCAAACCCTCGTCGAGCTTTGGTCGGCAAACACGTAAGGTACTAGCTCCCAATCTTGCTTACCTAAGTCATTCAAAATCTTCTCGATGGCTGAAAGGGCCAAAAGTTCGACTCTGTTGTCTTCCCGCATTCCTTTCGACATCACAACAAAGAAATGGGTCTCAGAACACAAAACAGGATGTTTTCAAGAGCGCCCCGCCGGATTCTATTCTGAGCTGGGGAGCAAAGAAATTTGACCTCTCAAAAGCTTCGAATAGCCCTAGCTTCGTCATCGAAGACTTCAAACACCGTGAGTAACTTGGTAATAGACAGCAGGTCGTGAACCTTCTTGGTTAGACTTAACAGTTTGAGCTTGCCAGCTTGGTTACCAACGGTGGTAAAGCTACTGACTAACTCTCCAATGCCTGAACTGTCTATGTAGGACACATCTGCTAAGTTTAACAAGATATTCTTCTCATTTCTCTGTAGCAGATTTCGCACCGTATCTCTCAAGACAACGGTCCCTTCTCCAATTGTGATCCTGCCACTCAAATCGACTATGTTCACCCTTTCAATTTTGCGGGTGGTAGCTGTCATTGTCACGAAACCGATCCTCCTTAGGTAACATTTTTTATAACCAGATCGAATGCCGAACTATGAACGAGACAGTTTCTTAACAAATTTGACCTCTGTTCCTTGGTTTGGAACATAAGTCAAGGAGAAATCATCCATAAACGAGCGAACTAAAAAAATCCCTCTGCCCGAAGACTTTAACAGATTAGAAGGATCACAAGGATCAGGGAGATGTTCAAAATCAAAGCCGTTGCCCTGATCCTGAACTTGAACCTCAAACTTATACGCGTCAAAACTAAACTTTATACGGACTTGCTTGTCCAAATTATACTGGTTTCCGTGTCTAATAGCGTTAATGACGATCTCACGGACTGCCATCTCAATAAAATAAGCAGGGTCTGAATCACATCCCGCCAAAAAAGTCAGGTTGTTGGTTATGTTCTCAACCAAGTCGGTATAGTCCAGGCTGCTCCGTATCCTGACCTCTACGGTCGATTCTCGTGAGCTCATGAATCTGGGGAGAAGATCTGCAAATTAAAAGGCCCCTTACCACTAGCACAGGGGGTGGCATTTGTCAAGCTTGGCTGATTTGATTTGCTACTGACAGCTTAACTGATTTGATGCGATTTGATGCGATTTGATGCATTTGATGAGATTTGATGACCTGATTCGAGGTGATGGAATGAAACGCAAGACGAGAATTAGACTCTCTCTTATCGGGATAATTCTTTTGCTGGCCGAAATCCAAAATTCGAAGTAGATAACAGGTTGCCGCGAATCTTCTTGTCCTCAATAAGCGTCGCCAGACTTAGGCAAGTGAGTAGTGACTCAGCCATTCTGGGCGATTCGCTCGCAACTAGAACGCTCAAGAAAATTCTCTGCCAATGAAGACGAACTCGAGCCAGCTGTATTCGAGAAACTTCCAGTAAGTCTCGAAAATGTAAACAGAAGAAAAAAGTTCGAGCAGAGTTTCGCATTGGCCAAGCGCTGTTTCGATTATCTCTGGAATTGGGCGCGTTTGACAAGCCGAATTATGAAATGGTATTTTCTGAATCGACTCGCTCATCGTGGAGCCCAATCATTCAGAAAAATCGATCCACCTTTGTTTATGCCGCCCGATTGAAACTTGAATATTACGCGGCCGTTGCTCTGCTTAGGGCTCTTGGGGTTGCACCAAGGAGTTGTGCGCTTCTGCTCACCAAAGTTATTGCTTGGCTAGCTTATGTTTTTTCGAGAAGGCTCCGGAAAATCGCAGAAAAAAATCTTTCCATGGCCCTTCCTGAGCTTGAAGGACTGGAAAGGAGACAGATTGTCCGAGGCGTTTTTCTAAACCTGGGGCGAGTGTTAGGAGAATTCAGCCAACTCCCCAAGCTTCATCGAGAAAACATTTCCCAAGTTGTTGTGTATGATGGTTTCGAAAACTTTGCAGCCTCGGTCCAGCGCGGCAAAGGGACCCTTTTTCTGACAGCCCATTTTGGCGCTTGGGAACTCTGCCCTTACGCCCACGCGATTTATGGTTATCCTTTAAAGTTCGTCATCCGCCCTATCGATAATCCTCAAATTGATAATCTGGTTAACAATTATCGGACCCTGAGCGGAAACGAAATCGTCGAAAAGAAGAACTCGCTCAAGGAAATCTTGAGGGCCCTTAACAATAATAAGTCAGTCGGGATTCTTATTGATCAAAATACGACTCTGAACTCAGGTGTGTTCGCAAAATTCTTCGATATTCCCGCTTGTACCACCACCAGCCTCGCCACTATTGCCTTACGTACAGATGCGACCGTTGTCCCTGGCGTTCTTATCTGGGATGCGAAGTTACGGAAACACCGCTTGCACTTTGAGCCCCCCGTGGAACTGGTCCAGACCGGAAATCTGCAAGCCGACATAGCTGAAAACACGGCGCTATTCAATCAAGTCCTAGAAAGATTGGTGAGAAAATATCCTGAGCAGTGGCTCTGGGTGCATCGTCGTTGGAAGACCCGGCCGCCGGCAGAGAAGGAGCTCTATTAAGCCATATCAATACCGATCATCTCCTAATACAGGGCGTCCCGCCGTGCTTATCGTTGCAGGTGAAGCCTCGGGCGAAATGTACGCGGCAGAGCTGGTCAATGCAATTCGAGCCAGAACGAAGGCTTCGCCTCCCTATTTCTTTGGGTGTGGCGGAGAGCAGATGCGGCGATCGGGTGTTGAAACCCAGGTGGATATCCACAACCTGGCGGTTCTGGGCCCCATCGAAGCAGTCTCCCATTTCATGCATCTTTACAACGCTCTACACCTGCTCGTGAAAGAAGCTGAAAATCGGAGGCCTCGCTTGGCCGTTCTCGTTGACTTTCCAGACTTCAATCTTCGCCTCGCCAGAAAACTCAAAGCTCTCAGCATCCCGCTCATCTACTTCATCAGCCCTCAAGTATGGGCTTGGCGAAGCCGTCGTGTTCATGTGATGAAAGAGATCATCAACCACATGTTAGTCATTCTTCCTTTCGAAAAGGATTTCTACGCCCGCTATGGAATGGATGTGGAATACATTGGGCATCCATTGGTAGATCGAGTCAAGAGTTCATGCCATCGTGAAGATTTTTTCCGCCACTACGACCTGAGCTGCCAACTTCCTACGATCAGTTTATTGCCGGGAAGCCGAACCAAGGAAATCAAATACAATTTGCCCGTTATGCTCCAGACTGCGCGGAGATTGAATTGGGAGCGGCCAATGCAATTCCTTCTGCCTTTGGCTTCTCAGCTTAGTCGCGGCCTGATTCAACCAATGCTGGCAGAGATAGCCCCAGAGCTTCCATTAAAGATTATCGCTCGGGATACTTACAACGCGATTAGCCACTCTCATTTGGCGGTGGTCTCCAGCGGAACAGCTACTTTGGAAACCGCTATTTTAGGGACTCCGCTTATCTCCGTTTTCAGGATTTCCAACCTCACTTGGATCGTTGGTCAATATCTGGTTCATGTCCCTTTTTATAGTCTGGTGAACTTGATCGCGGGTAAGGAAGTTGTTCCCGAACTTTATCAAAAGGAATTTAACGTGGACCGGCTTCACGCTGAAATCAAGAAATATCTCGATGATGCCGCTTTGAGGAAGCATGTTAGAATGGAGCTGGACTTGGTGAAACAAAGGCTTGGCGAAGGAGGAGCCATCGAAAGAGCCGCGGAAAGGGTTTGCAGATGGTTAGAATTATAAGTTGCCGCACGCACATCTTGGACCTCTCTGAATGCTTTTTTTTCATCGATGCATACAACGGAGATCAGGCCGAATAGAATCCTAAAGGTGAGTGATCTTGATGTGCCACGACGGAGCGAAGAAAAGCCACATGTCTAAGACCAGACTGATCCGCAAGTACCTTTCAGTTCTTGTCCTTTTGCCTGCACTTTGCCGAATTCCACAGTTGTTAGCCCAAGGGGATGAGGAGAAGAGGCCACTCATTGATGTCGAAGACTACAATGTTGACGCAGAACTATTGCCGGCGGCCAATCAAGTCAAAGCCAAGGCGAGCGTCAAGTTTACGGTTGCCGAAGCCACCCTGAATTATGTCATTTTCGACTTCAATGCCAATCTGAAACCTGACAAGATTTATATCGCCGGCAAGCCACCTCTTTCCAGTTTGGCTCCAGTGCCGGCAACTGCCTCTTCTCAGACTCAAGTCCCCTATCTGACCCGTGGTGCGAAAAAAAAGTCCACGCCCTCCGCAACAGCTCCTCCACCTCCTGCTCCAGATCCGAATCAATTGAGATTCAGCCAGTCTGCAGAGGACCACACTCTCAGGGTGGATTTCAGTAGCTCGTTGAGCAAATCACAATCAGTGACTCTGGTGTTCGAATATGCTGGGACCTTAAAGTCGTCCGAAAACTCGCCTCTGGAAGGTGTATTGGTGGCCAGCGTGAATGAAGACGTCTCCTATCTACTGTCAATCGGTCGTTGGTTTCCTATCAACCGTTATATGAGAGACCGGGCCACCGCTACCTTTCGTATCACCGTACCCGAGGGCTACATTGTGGCGATGGATGGAATCCCCAAAGCCAAGGAAGTGAACAACGGCAAAGAAGTCTTCACCTTTGTCAATGAGCGGGCAACTTTCCCCGGATCTTTGGCGGCAGGTAAATTTAACGCCTTGCCGGTAGCCTCTGGCAGGGTGGAGATTACCTTCTACGTCAAAGACAACAAAAGAGACTATATCAATGCACAAACTGAAGTGATAGGCAAGATCTTAGACCTCTTCTCGGAGAAATTCGGACCCTATCCGCTTAAGACTTTAAAGGTGGCGATCATTGACAACAATTCACTGTTGGGATATTCCGCTCCGGGCATTGAATTTCTGGCCGACCGGGCCTTCGAGTCTTCCCCCAATGGCAATCTTCTGGCTAGAGAAATTGCTTACCAGTGGTGGCAAGATTTAATCGTACCCAAGAGTCCGAGAGACCTTTGGCTGAAGGAAGGATTTGCTGGTTACGCGGCTTTACTCTATCAAGAGAGCATTTCCAGCGAAGCTGGGTTTGTCCAGGAACTGAAGGACACGGCCGTGGCGGCTCTGCTGCATGAGGATAAAAGCACAATCCGCAATGCCTATCAACTTGAAGAGTACTCCCCTGAATATAACTCGATCCTGAAAAGCAAGGGCGCCTACGTGTTGCACATGTTGCGTGGGGTGCTGGGTGATGAGAAGTTTTTCAAATTGTTGAAGGAGTACATCTATAACTTTGGCTACAAAGAAGCGTCTATCGAGGATTTTAAGGCTCTGGCCGAGAAGATTCATGGCCAGGATTTGACCTATTTCTTTGCCCAGTGGATTGAACAAAACGGGGTTCCTCAATTCCAGTACGAATTTACCACTTACCGGGCCAAAGACGGTTTCAAGGTAACAGGAACCGTCAAACAGGATCTCGACACCTTCCGGATGCCCGTTGAAATCCTAGTGGAGACCGACGGTAAACCGGAACTTAAGAAAGTGGAAGTGGTGGGCCCAGAATCGAATTTCTCGGTCTCTACTTTTGGAAAACCGCGCAGCGCCAAGATCGATCCTAACCAAAAGATCCTGCGGATCTCTGACGAAATACGTGTGGCCACCTTCATTGGCAAAGGGGATGAGCTAAAGAAACTCGGCGAACCGACAGAAGCCATTGGACAATATCAGAAAGCGATTGAATTGAACAAACGGAGCTCGCTGGCCTTCTATAGGGTTGGAGAAGCCTTCTTTGAACAGCGCAGCTATCAATCTGCCGCTAACTCGTTTCGTGAAGCTCTCAATGGGGATTTGGAACCAAAATGGATTGAGGTATGGTGCCACATCAATCTGGGAAAGGTTTACGACGTCTTGAGCCAGCGTGAACGCGCGTTAAAGGAGTATCAGCAAGCCTTGGACACTAACGATAACACGCAAGGTGCTCAGGAAACGGCTCAGAGGTTAATCCAGGAACCTTATCGATACGAAGGCACCCGCGTTGTTGTGCGATAAAGGGTTTGCCTGGGAACTGGCGGTAGAATCAGTACTATAGCAGGGAGCTCAACTGGCAGTAGCAATAGCAGTCGGCTCCTGAGGCACCTTTCTCAGGTCGAGCAGAGCTGATTCAAATTCCTGAAACTCCTTTTCGTTCCATGTTCTTAGTTCGACTTTGAGGCGAGCATGGATACGGCAATACACTATTAGTAACTGGTCCCAACAGGCTGCCCTTTGTTCGGGTTCATTTTTTCTTGTGATGTCTAGGGACACAGGCTGGGACAGTGGTGGAGAGCCCGCCTTGAATTTAGCGAAATCTTCTTCCACCAGTGATCTCTCTAATCCTCCATATTCTCTGGGAAACTCGCGCCTGAGCTCTTCGTGCCGGTCTAGAAAGAAGTTTTGAAGGTCGACATGATTCGCCCTATTCCACAGGAGTCCCTGTCTTTGGCGCATCTCAGCATAATGAGCCGCCACCTTAGACCAAGCGTTGGCCTTTAGCCGCGCTGAACTGGTTGGGCGAGGCTAGCAGCTTCCGGTTTTCTTTTCCTCCACCACATAACCTAAAGCCCCTTATCCAACGGTGAGATACCGGTTGCCGTGGTTCCCCGAGCTCCCGTCTTCCCTTCCCTGGTTGGAACGGGAACCTGACCAAAATGCCTTTTTGATGAGATTAAACGACTTGCTTTGTCAAGCCCTTCTGGGAAAAAAATTAAGATGGAAGATTCGAGTCTTGCCTCTGGCCTCGGCAGTAAAAGAGATTGCATTTGCAGAACGATCAGCTAAGATGATTTTTTGAAGGGCGGGACAAACCTCGAATGGAATAGGGGAAGCGATGAAACCTGCAACCTATAGAGCCCTCGAGGCCCTGGGTGATTTGGTTCGCGAAAGAAAACTCGAGCTATCTCCTCCCACAGACAAGCCGCAGCCACCGGTGCTCACTCTGTCAGAAGACCTCTCCGATGAAGAACTTTTTCAAATCTCAATGAAGGATGTGCTCCCACTGGGATGGAGCAATGTTCCTCTCCCCCCCAGCATCCCTTTGGAAATTCAAAATCCTGGGGACAGCGAGGACGAAGGGTTGAAGCTCTTGACTGAGTTTGTCGCAGGCAAAGGGACCATCGATCTGAGGGTAAGTGGTGAGTATGTCGAAGGCACACCGCACCCTAAGGGTTACCTTTTGTTGGAAAACCTGCGGAATGGACATTTCGCCGTCCAGGCACATCTCGATTTACACGGCCTTAGCCTTAGAACTGCCAAGGAAAATTTTGAGAGATTTATCCGCCGAAGCCTTCAGCTCGGTCACGGCTGCATTCGAATCATCCACGGTCGTGGCCAACATTCGCTCAATGGGCACGCCGTGCTAAAAGAACACGTCCAAAAATGGCTAAGCAGCCGACGGATGAGCCGTCACGTCATGGCTTACACCTCGGCTCGCCTCTGCGACGGCGGTGGAGGAGCCCTTTATGTCTTACTACGAAGAAGATCCTCAAGCGGGAGGTATTGATGACATCTAATCCCAAGTATCCGAGTCGTATCATTCTGGAAGGGCGGGATCGCGCCCCAGCTAGATCCTATCTAAAAGGCATCGGCTTTTCCGAACAAGACCTGGCGCGCCCCATAATCGGCATTGCCAATACCTGGATTGAAACCATGCCGTGTAACTTCCACCTGCGTCACCTGGCAGCCAAAGTCAAAGAAGGGGTTCGGGCCGCCGGTGGAACGCCGATGGAGTTTAATACGATCGCAATTAGCGACGGGATTACTATGGGAACAGAGGGAATGAAGGCTTCCTTGGTCAGTCGTGAAGTAGTGGCCGACTCTATTGAGCTGGTGGGACGAGGGCATATGTTTGACGCGATCGTTGCTCTGGTGGGATGCGATAAGACCATTCCAGGAGCGGCACTGGGCTTAATTCGGTTGAATGTTCCCTCCCTCATCCTTTATGGCGGGTCTATTGCGCCTGGAAAATATCACGGGAGGGATGTCACCATCCAGGATGTTTTTGAAGCCGTGGGGGCAGTTGCCGCAGGCCGGATCACGGAAGCGGAACTGCTGGAAATTGAAAATGTCGCCTGTCCTGGGGCGGGTGCCTGTGGAGGTCAGTACACTGCTAATACGATGGCGACGGCACTGGAATTCATCGGGCTATCCCCTCTGGGGTCCTCCAGCGTTCCAGCCACAGATCCTCGTAAAGAGGCCTTGAGTGTCCAATGCGGAAGGCTGGTTATGGATTTGCTCAAACAAAATATTCGGCCCAGTGACATTCTTACACCCAAAGCCTTTGAAAATGCGATAGCCAGTGTAGCCTCAACTGGCGGCTCCACCAACGCCGTGCTACATTTCCTGGCCATGGCCCGTGAGGCGGGCGTGCCGCTCAAAATCGATGACTTCGACACCATCAGCTCGCGGACTCCCTTGCTGGCAGATCTAAAACCAGGAGGAAAGTATGTGGCAGTGGACGTGGACAAAGCTGGAGGGGTGCCCCTGATCGCTAAGCGACTTCTAGAGGGAAGACTCATCGACCCTAACCAGATGACCAGTAGTGGCCGCACGCTGGGAGAAGAGGCCAAGAAAGCAGTGGAGACCCCTGGACAAGAAGTGATTCGTCCGTTAACCAATCCCCTTAAACCCACCGGTGGACTGGTGATCCTTCGAGGTAATCTCGCTCCCGAGGGTTGCGTGATCAAGGTTGCGGGGCACGAGCGAATTTATCATCGAGGGCCTGCCCGGGTCTTCGAACGGGAAGAAGATGCCATGACCGCTGTGACAGGCAGGGAGATCAAGTCGGGGGATGTGGTGGTGATCCGTTACGAGGGTCCACGCGGAGGTCCCGGTATGCGCGAGATGCTGGGAGTAACTGCAGCCTTGGTAGGTGTAGGGTTGGGCGAAACGGTTGCTTTATTAACCGACGGTCGTTTCAGCGGTGCCACTCGCGGACTGATGGCGGGCCATGTGGCTCCCGAAGCGGCTCGAGGCGGGCCGATTGCTGTGGTCCGGGAAGCAGACACGATTATCTTCGATATCAAGAATCGTCGTCTCGATGTTGAACTTTCCGACCATATCCTCAACGAACGTCTCTCCCATTGGAAAGAACCCAAGCCGCGTTACACCTCGGGTGTCTTTGCCAAGTACGTGGCCTTGGTTTCATCCGCCTCGGAGGGCGCCATCACTCGACCTGTGCCGTGACCTCAAATGCGGTGAATTAACAACTCACCTCAGAGCGACAACCTGCGAGGGCATAGCTGTTGAGTTAACAGATAGGAGTGAGAACAAACATCAATGTGGGAGGCGGTCTCCGACCGGCGATCAAAAGTTTGAGGTTTGCCACCCCGTTCCCTGTTAAACCCGCGCTGGTCGCCGCGCGGAGCGCGCCTCCCACATTCTTAACGCCTATGGGGTCAGGGGGGACCCGTCCCATCGCGCATAATTTGGTTGATATGAAACCGACATCTTGGCCGTTTGCCCTTCTAACATTGTTTCTCGGGGTGGTTCTCAGCCGTTGCGGTAAATCCGAAATCCACAATCCCAAGGTGCCACCAGGAGCCAAAAGCTCAGGCGGGAGCCACGCCCTTATTGAAATCGAAAAGGGTTCCATAGAAATTGAGTTGTTTGAAAAGGAAGCCCCCAAGGCTGTAGAGAATTTTCGTCTGCTGGCCGAGCATGGCTATTACGATGGGTTGACCTTTCACCGCATTGTCAAGGGATTCATGATCCAGGGAGGCGACCCTAAGGGAGATGGGACCGGTGGAGAAAGTGCTTGGGGAGGAACCTTCGAGGACGAGATTCAACGGGGCTCGCCCCTTTACCAGCGGGGCTATCGGCGCGGGATTGTCGCCATGGCCAATGCCGGGCGTAACACGAATGGGAGCCAATTTTTCATTATGCACCAGAACTACACATTGCCACCCAGCTACGTTATTTTCGGCGATGTGGTTAAAGGGCAAGAAGTCGTGGATGCTCTGGCAGAAGTCCCCACCGCTATGGGCGATGATGGCCATATGAGTAAACCGGTCTCGCCAGTCATCATCCGCAAGATTAGTATCAAACCTTAGTCTGGGTCATTCCCCTCCTCTTCTACGTCAAAAAATTCCTTCCATTCGGTCGAGGCCTGGCGGGTCTGCCAATAGGTCTTGGGAATTTCCAGAGCCAGCACCTTGGGATCGTAGCGGAGCGAGTCGTGGATGTTGCAGACATGAGTGCACCAGCACTGATCGCAGACAATCTGTGTCAACTCCCGCTGGCGAAGTTGGTCAGCCCAGAATCGTGAAAAGTCATAATCATAGTCGCGCAGGTTAGCCAGCTTACCTCGCAGTTCACAGGCCCGCACATCCCCGTTGTAATCGATGACGCAAAAAGTCTCGCCCGCGGTGCACATCATCGGCCACTTGGTTGATTGCAGGTAGTTGGCGTACTGAATCTTATTATGGAGGGCCAGAGTGCCTACATAAAAAGTCTTGGCTACTCCACGCGTCAAAGGACCGAGCCGCTTAAACAAGCGTTCGGAATATCGCTCATAGAGCAGGCGGGCAAACTCATAAATCTCCTTCAACTTGTCGATTGGGATGATTTTCATGGACGGATCCATGGGGTTGCCGCGGATCAGTTGCAGGTACTGACCGTCCAAAGGCAACTCCTGGTAGACAAACTTCATGAACTCGATAAGCTCATCAGCATTGTCCCCATTCAGGCAAGTATTCATATTGACCCGCAACCGCAGGCGGTGCTTTTCGACCAGTGGCGGTAGCGAACACAACATGTCAACTGTTTTCTGGTAGCAGCCCGGTACTCCCCGAATTTTCTCGTGTGTCTCTTCAAATCCATCCAGGCTGATGTTCAAATCAATCCGCAGCTTCGGACAGTTGGTTAGCACCCGATTGAGCCACTGATGAGCACGATCCTTGAACAAGCCATTAGTCGGAAGGTTGACCCACTCGATGTGATTGTTGCGGTAAAATAGTTCCAGGATTTCCGGAAGATCCCGGCGCATGAACGGCTCTCCCCCCGAAAGCCATAAGTCTGTAATGGGTGGCATGGTTGCAGAAATTTTTTGCACTTGCTCAAACGTCAGGTCACCCCGCTGATTCAATTTCTCCCAGTAAAAGCAATGCCGGCACTTTTCATTGCAGATCGAGGTAACGAAAAAGACTACCGTGTTGAGCCGTTTCTCTTTCTTTACCCGTCTGATGAAGCTCATGGCTTCGTTAATTTTCGACATGGATGGCAAACTCCTATATCTCGGCTCTTCACTGGCTGCGAATTACTCGGACTTCACTGGCAGATCTTATCTCATCCAGCCTCGAGGTCAACATGGAAGAGATTAGGTTGTAAGCCGTCAGCGTGGAAACCAACGGAGCCAGCAGCAGGTACCCCCACCAGAAACGATTGATGGCGGCTCCGTCTCCGGCGCGAACAAGCTTGATGGTCTGCATCCGTAAGAAGCCGCGGATGACCCCGAGAAGATAGATAACTCCCATGATCACCCCGAGACGCCGCACTTGGGCTGCCATCATTGGTTGCCTAGTGCTTTCCGCAGTAAAGGTCCGCCAAGCGGAGAAAGCCACTTGTCCCGCCCCCCACCACCAGCCTATCAGAAAAGGCAATTGCGATGCGAACGCGAGTTGCCATAATCGTCGGGAATAGATCTTGGTAAGGAGGATTTGTCGAGTCGACCATTCCAACAGTTCATGCCACCCGCAATCTCCGTGAGAGGCAATCAGGCAGCGGGGCTCGTAATGGATCTTGAGTTTTGCATCTTTCATGGCGCGAGTCAGGGAGTAATCGTCACTGATCGAGTTTTTCCAGTAGGCTAGCACTCGTCCCTGCTCAAATGTGGCTCGACGAATAGCCATGGAGTCGCCCCAAGCAAAGTTGTGATCATGATCACCCAGCAGCGTTGCGATCGAGCCGTTCCAGGCCGACCGCAACACGCTGGCAAAATTTCCGCGCGTCGGGAAGAGCCAACGATAACCTGTCGAAACTCCCAATTGCTCGTTTCGCAAGGGTGACGTCAAATCCTTCAACCAACTTGAGGGCGGACGCGAATCCGAATCGGTGAAAACGAACACCTGGCTTCGCGTGTCTGCGTGCCCGATGGCCTGGATCAGATTGTTTACCTTTTCGCCCCGCTGGTCGCAGACTCCGGCTGTGACAAACTTGGTTCTGCGCGCCGGAAGTTTCTCCACTAATGAACGAAGCAAGGGAACCGCAAGATCTTCGGGAGAAGCAGTGACAAATATGACTTCGTAGTCGGGATAGTCTTGATCGAGCACCGACGCCGCATTTTCTTCGAGCTCATGATCCAGGCCTTTACAAGGAAGGAAGACGGAGACAAAAGGAGTCCAGGATTCAAACCGGCATTTTAGATGAGCACCAATGTAGCGATAATAACAGATGCCATCAATAACGCCGATCAACCCTTGGAGCAGGATGAAAACTACCAGAATGGCGAAAAAGCTATTCATTGCAAAAACCCGCTACCCATCGAAGCCATGGCATACGGCCGAAGCCTAGTCTGTTCTGTCCAGGATTTCAACGGAATTCTTCCTAAGCTCGAATCTAGACTCTCGTTGCCGCATTGCTTTTTTGATTTCCAAAAATTAGAATGGTGGTTATGTTGATCGGATCCACACATCTCAGCCGGCCAAGAGCAGAATCTCAGCGATGATCGATTTAGAAAAGAACCTCAACCCCCAACAGCGCAAGGCGGTCCAAACATCGGAGGGTCCTGTGCTGATTTTGGCATGGGCCGGAAGCGGCAAAACCCGCGTCATCACTTACCGGATCGCCTATCTCATCGAGAATCGAAAGGTACGACCGGACCAAATCCTGGCAGTAACCTTTACCAATAAGGCGGCTGAACAGATGATGCAACGCGTTTACTCATTGCTGCGGGCGGGACGTTCCAGTAATCCAGCAATTTCAACGTTCCACTCCTTTTGTGGGCGTGTGCTGCGTCGCGACATCCCGGCCATAGGCTATGGGCGTGACTTTACGATCTACGATGACGCTGATCAGCTTTCCCTCGTGAAAAATTGCTTGAAAGAGATGGACCTTGATGAAAAAGTGCTTTCCCCGCGAGCCGTCTTGTCGCGCGTCAGCTACGCTAAAAATCACGGCCTGACCCCTGAAGATATTTACCAGCAAGCTTACGATCCCACGACGGAAAAAACAGCTGTTGCTTTCGGACTCTACGAAAAAAGGCTGAAACAGGCAAATGCTCTGGATTTTGATGACCTGCTACTGAAGACGGTCGAGCTTCTGGGAAATCATCCTCCCGTGAGGTCCCGTCTCAATGAACAATTTCGCTATGTGATGGTGGATGAATATCAAGATACAAACCGGATTCAATACCAACTCATTCGTCAGCTCACTCAATTGCAACAGAACCTTTGTGTCGTGGGTGATGAAGACCAGTCTATCTACGGTTGGCGCGGAGCAGACATTCAAAATATCTTGAGCTTTGAGAAAGACTATCCCCAGGCTCAGATCATCAAGCTCGAACAAAACTATCGCTCCACAAAGAATATCTTAGAGGCGGCCGGTTCGGTCGTGTCCAATAACGTGGCCCGAAAAGGGAAATCTCTGTGGACTGAAAAAGTAGGGGGTGAGCTGGTGACGCTCTATGAGGCACCGGATGCCGAAGCTGAAGCTGTGTTTGTGGCGCAGCAGATTCTTTGCTATCTCCGATTATATCCAAACGATTCCTTGGCCGTTCTCTATAGGACCAACTTTCAGTCTCGTCTGTTTGAAGAAGCCTGCCGGCGTAACAATATCCAGTACTCGGTAGTCGGGGGGTTTAGTTTTTATGAAAGAGCAGAAATCAAAGACCTGCTCTCCTACTTGAAACTTTGCCTGAACCCCCAAGACTCGGTCAGCCTTCTGCGAATCCTAAACACACCGCCCCGAGGCATAGGAAAAACGACCGTCGACACTCTGGAACAAGAAGGCCGCCACCGATCTCTCTCGCTGTGGGACACGATTCAGTACGCTGTTGAACAAAAGACCTTTACTCCCAGAACCCTCCATGCTTTGGGCGAATTTCGCGACACGATGGAGGAGTTCATAAAAAGGGCGAAGGAGAAACCGATCTCCGAGCTGATCCAGTATGTTATGGACAGGTCTGGATACGTCCGCTGGCTGGAAGGTGAAGGCACAGAAGAGGGAATCTGACGTATCGAAAACCTCCAGGAATTGGTGAATGCAACCAGAGACAGCGAAGACGGTGGCGAGAGCCTGCGTGACTTCTTGGACCATGCGGCGCTGATTTCTGACACCGATAACTACGACGAGCGGGCCAAAATTACCTTGATGACTCTCCATAGCGCTAAGGGACTAGAGTTTCCGGTAGTGTTCATCGTGGGCTTAGAGGAAGGATTGTTCCCCCACAGTCGTTCGTTACTGAGCCAAGGAGAAATCGAGGAGGAGCGGCGGCTGTGCTACGTCGGTATGACTCGAGCCCAAAAGAAACTTTATCTGACTCGTGCCCAGCTTCGCCGATTCCTGGGCGGCGAAAGCTTCAACCAAACCGAACCATCCCGTTTTATTTACGAGATTCCTTCCAGCCTGATCGAAAATATTTCCAATGGGCAAGCCAGAAAAAAAACAGGGTCTTACCAAGGGCCAACTTACAATTCCCTTGAAAGTATCCAGGAGTTTTACAAACAGCGCGGCAAACAAATTGACCTGTCACCCGTTAGGAAAAGAGGAACAACTCCTGACAACAGTCTCAAATACGGCAGTTACGTCCGTCATTCCAAATACGGTGTCGGTATGATCATTCGTTGTGAAGGGGAGGGCGATGACTCCAAACTCACTATCAGCTTTCCCGGTTACGGTTTAAAAAAAATGATTCGAAAATATGCAGCATTGGAGAGGGTCTAGAAGCAACCGAGGCAGAGCTCTCTAGGCCAGACAACTATCTCTTGGCCCGTATCACAGTCTCGTTTCCAAAGCATCCTTTTGAAGTGCAACGAAATCATTCAGTAGTTCAGCGTGGCTCTTAACAACGTCAAAGAGGGGTCTGCATCGGGACCAGGATGAAAGCGCGCCTACTTAAGATCAAGAGTCCCGACACCTTCCTTAATGAGGCGAAGGCCCCAGAACGCAGGATGAAGCGATCACTGACATCGATCGACCTGACCGCCCTGGGGATTGGCGCCATAATCGGGGCCGGTATCTTTGCCCTCACGGGTACTGCAGCAGCCGGCCAGAGCTTCCAGAGTCCTATTGAAACCCCAGTGATCAACTTCATCAGCGCCTGGTTGTCGGGCTCTCCGCTTCAGCTGGGTCGGGCCGGAGCTGGTCCGGCCATCGTCATTTCGTTTCTTGTAGCGGCAATCGCTTGCGCCTTTGCAGCATTGTGTTACGCCGAAATGGCCTCCATGATCCCGGTCTCAGGCAGCGCCTACACTTATTCTTACGCCACTCTGGGTGAACTTATCGCTTGGATCATTGGCTGGGATCTTATCCTGGAGTACGCGGTCGGCAATATTGCCGTGGCAGTCAGTTGGTCTGATTTTTTTACCAAGTTACTCTATAATCTGACGCACGTCAAGTTGCCACTCTGGCTGGTCAAGGATTACGGAACCGCCCATGTCTGGGTCGAGAAGGCTCACAGATTGGCTCTGTTTCAACAAGGTCAGCTTCAACTCTCTGATATTGAGGTGGCAGATTACAGGCAGGCAGCGAGCCATTTAGGCAATTATTCCAGCTCTCATCTTCCCAGCTTGCTGGGTCATGAACTGGCCTTCAACTTGCCTGCGTTTTTAATTGTTGCCCTCTTAACGGTTCTTCTCGTGATCGGAATACAAGAAAGCGCCCGGTTCAACAAAGCCGCCGTCCTACTCAAGACGGCCATCGTTGTCTTCTTCATCGCTTTCGGCGCGTTTTACGTCAACCCGGCAGCGAACTGGCACCCTTTTATGCCAAACGGATTCACGGGAATCATGGGCGGTGCCGCCATCGTGTTTTTCGCCTTCATCGGCTTCGACGCGGTCTCCACCACAGCCGAGGAAACGCGTAATCCACAGCGTGACCTGCCGATTGTCTACGTCGGGGTTTCAGGAGTGCTGACCGGAATGAAGAAGTATACCACCTTTGTCGATGATGCGGCCGCCATTGCCACAGCCGTGGAAGTCTCCGGCAAACCTTGGGTTCAAGCCGTTGTCAGCGCCGGTGCTCTGGCTGGGATGACTTCTGTAATTCTGGTTTTCCAGCTCGGCCAACCCCGCATCTTTATGGCGATGGCTCGCGATGGCCTGCTGCCCCCATATTTCGCCCGCCTTCATCCGCGTTTCCGTACACCCTACATCACGACGATCTGGACAGGTGTCTTTGTGGGCCTCACGGCAATGGTGATTGACATCGGTTCAGCCGCAGAGCTTACCAACATCGGGACTCTCTTCGCGTTCATTTTGGTCTCGACTGGGGTCATTGTCCTGCGAAGAACCGCCCCGCTCAGGCCCAGACCCTTCAAAACTCCTTGGGTTCCCCTGGTGCCTTTATGCGGAATCCTGTCNNCTCATGGTGAGTTTGCCGGTATTAACCTGGATTCGTTTTGTGGTCTGGCTTGGTATCGGGCTTACCATATACGTTCTATACGGATATAGACACAGTGACCTGGCCCAGGAAGCGGTCACGGGAGCCTAGCCGGCTACGTCGGCGCAACGAGAATTCTGTTGCGTTTCTGGAGCCGTCGCCGGGTCTCGTCGACGTCGTGCCCACATTCCAGATTTCAAGAACGAGTATGAGGAGCACGACGTGCCCGAATATCAAAGATCCTTGGCTAGTTGGGAGATTTGATTCAGGAAGATAAAGCATTCAAAATACAGCCCTGGGTAAAGGGGATCATACCGGAGGATTCCAACTGCTTTCCTTTCTCCAGCGTGAGAAAACCAGTCCTCCAAGGGCTAACGGCTTGGCTGCGGTCGGAAAGGAATTCCAAATAAGGCTTGAACTTCGATGGGGTTCTCACCCTGTTGAGCGGGCTTAAACTTCCAGTGTTTCAATGCGTCCATCGCACGATCATCTAAGGCAGGATTCAGGCTTCGAATGACGCGGATCTTATCCACACCTCCGTCCTTGCGAATCACGGCGTAGAGCACCACCATACCGCGCAGCTTTGCCAGTTCTTCATCTTCGGGTCTGCCAGGATCGACTTTACGCAAGGGTCGTGGCTGAAGAATAGGATCGCCAGCCGCCAAATAAACCTGGGAACGTGTGGACGGGGCTGTTGACTCAGTTACCGACGGCTGCGCACTGTGGTCACCCATTTCTGAAAACTGCATGATCCACCGGCCTGCGGGCATCGGAACGAAGACCGTATAGTTTCTTTTTCCTGACAAGACCCCATAAACTCCCAGTCCTGCACCGCCTCGGCTGCCCTCCACCACTGTGATATTATAGGATTCGCCTGGATCCTCAATCGTTACCATTTCGCTAAAGCCGCCCAGTGCACGGGGACGCCTTCCAGGACCAGCAATGCCGGGCACTCCGCTACTCGGGCCGCCCTTGACTGACACACCTGGAATTTGGATCTGGGCAATATTCCCGCCACTGCCAAACCCGCTGCCATTTCCCTTGCCGCTGCCGCCACCGCCGGGAACTCCTCCACCCAAAATTCCGCCATCCACTCCGTCCGGTGAACCCTCCCGATTGCCTTGGGGCGAAATAGAAAAAGCCCCCGTTTTATTTCCAGGTGGCACTTTGATTCCACCTGGGCCAGGAAGACCAGGATTGGCACTGAGCACCACCAGATTCCTCAATTCATCGTTTCCACTGATCCCCGCAGGCATATTTATGAGAGGGCCAGGATTACCCGAATCAGAACCGATGTTCCATTCCGGAGAGGCGCCGGGGTGTTCTATGAGCTTGGGGTTAAGATTAGCTGCCTGGCTCTTGGCGATCGTCAATTCAGAAATGTTCCGTTCCACATTCTTTAGTTCCGGGTCAGGGGGCCGCAGGTTTGGCGTATCGAGTTTTCGTGTTAGCATCTGAGAGACTTGCTTGTTTGCAATCTGCACCGTTTCCACCTTGGTCTCTTCAACATCCCAAACGACAATATTAGGAACTTTCACTTCCTCTTTGATCTTTACATCCGGCGTGCTGGGCTGCACGATCGTCTGGCGGGGATTATCGGGTTTGGGGGGAGCCGACTGAATCGTCTGAGTGGGATGAAAGGCGGTGCTTCCTTTGGGCGGCTTGACTTGTTTCTTTTCGCCCGCGGGTTGTTTTGGTCCGTCGCTGGCCGAAGTGATCATGGGCAAGGGATCAGAAGGTCTGTAATAAGTGATGTTAAAGTCTCGTTCCAGTGCCTCCTTGGTCAAAGGAAGAGGTCGAATGAAGGATATGCCAGAAAGACCATATAGCAAGCTAATCAGGCCGATATGAACAAAGATGGAAGCCACAAAGGAGGTAGTGCGACTCGCCTGGGGAGCCCAGATATTGGAGAACACTTCCTCGTCTTGAGGGTTAACTTCCTTGACCCGTATCGAAGAGAGCAAATTATCCAGATCATAGAATCTGTCTTCGCTGACGATAGTCCCAGCTGAGTCGGCAGCGTCGATGGAGACATCAGCCTTTATTAGTAGACCATTCCAATGCCTTGAGCAATTTGAGCAAACCTCTCTTCTGAACAGATACCATTTTATCTTTTGTCCACAACTTTGGCAGACGGCCATCCCAATTCCTTGCGTAAAGCAAAAAGGCGCTCAACTGAGTGCCTTATTAGCTTCAATCGTTAGTATTTATATCCCAACCGCAGGAGTCATTTTTTCTAATCGGAAGATTGACTAAGCTTCCTTAACCATAAAAATCTCAACTCGTAACGGTTAGCGATTAATCAAACCAACTATATAGTGAAACCAATGATGCTTCTAAAATCGAGTCTACCGCATAAATGGGATAATGCCAACGGAGAATTACAAATTGGAGAATTACAAATTTAGCGATTCGAAATCGGCTATTATTTAGTGTCCACCCATATGGATGACGAAGTATCATTTGCAGTAACTCTATTTTGACAGAAGGGATTTACTATGAACCGCCGTTCCTTTATCCTTGCCAGCATGGCAGCTAGCCCACTGGGTTCATTGGCTCTGGCGTCACCAGATCAAAAGTCCCGCGCCTGGTTCGAACTACGCTTCTACCATCTACGCAACGATCTGGAACGGGCGCGGTTGGACGCCTTCCTTAAGCAGGCCTACCTCTCGATGTCCCAACGAATTGGCAGTGGCCCGCTCGGCTTTTTCGATCTTTCGGTGGGACCTGAACAGCCGTTGCTTATTGTGCTGACGTCCTACCCTTCTCTTGCCGCGATGGAATCGGCTTTAGATAAAATGGGCAAAGACGATTCTTGGAATAAGGCCTTGGATGAATTTGACCGGGGCAAGGGCATGTCTTACGTCCGGATCGAGTCTCGACTGCTTCGGGCATTTGCCAGCCTGCCCGCCCTCGAGATTCCTGCCCTAGAGCCGGCCCGGCCCTCGCATGTTTTCGAATTGCGCATCTACGAATCAAGAAACATGCGCGCTTCGGAAACTAAAATCAAAATGTTTGATGATGATGAGGTCACTATTTTTAGACGTTGCGGATTGTTGCCGGTCTTCTTTGGACAGACTGTGATTGGGCCGGGAATGCCCAGTCTCACCTACATGTTGGCTTATGAAAGTATTGAGGCGCGAGAGGAAGCCTGGCGCAAGTTCTCAAGCGACCCTGATTGGATCAAGCTCCGGGCCAAACCCGAGCTGGCAGACCGTGAAATTGTGTCTAACATCCACAGCTACCTCTTGCGACCCACAAATTATTCGCCGATTCGCTGAGAAAACAGTAAGACAAGCAATAGGAACGGTTCACCGTAGGCTCGATGAGCTTGGAAGAAATGCCCACCTCATCTCTACTGAATCAATGCGACCAACGGCTAAGCGTCCAATACAGTGACGAATTTGCTTTCTTTCGGGTCTTCACGAGGCAGTCGGAAATTGAAATAGCGCCTCTGCAATGACAAACGGGCTGTCAAGGTAACATTGCCAACCTCCTGCTAGGTGCTTGCTACAGCCTCTTCTGACTATAACCCTCTGGTACGATACACATTGAAGCTTTCTGTCTGGCGAACCAACTCCAAGCTGGATAATGAGTGCGGTTTATGGGTCACCACATAATCAATGCCCATTCTCTTTAATTCCTGAACGAAATTGTCCGCCAGGGGTCTGCCCATGCTGACCTCCCAACGATGCCACCATTCCGCAGCAAAGGAGCGGGAAAAATTGATTTGGCCACCGCCTTTCCAATCCACATAAATCGCTCGGCTGGCAGCATAACGAAACACACCCGGTGATTTGTCATGCTCAGCATCCGGGAAAAGGAAGACAGCTTCTAAAGGGGTCACTCGTTTAGCCCAGGCCGCCAGCTGTTGAATCTCGCTGCGATCCGGCACAATGGCCGGTTTCCCAATGACCTTGGGCAAGGCGAGAAAGAGCAGGACAATGGCTCCCAAGAGGAAGGGCTGACCGAGACTAGGATGAATCCAGCGCGGGCTCAAAAGAATTCCAACTGCGCCGGCCACGACAATGAGAAAGGTCACCTCTTTAACACTATTCCAGGAAACCAAATGGGCGTTGAAGGGATCGATCCACAAGAGACAGATGGTCAGCGCCAGTTGGGTCAACACAGAGGTTCTTCGGATCCAATCCTGATGGTCATGGGACCTCAGTCTTTTCAAGAGCGAGTTTTTCCAGAGTTCAAGACCAAGCAGGGGCCAGAGCAGGAGCAAGAGTTTTCTGTCCAGAACAAAAGACAGAGTTGAAATGAGCCATAGGTGATTCTCCAGTTTGGCCGTATTCACGGCCAGACCGGTCAGCGCCACCGACCAGGATACCAACAGCATAAAAACAACCACAAAGATCAAAGCGCGGGCAGGCTGGACCTGCGGGAAAAGTGCCAATTTGTAGTGTTCCAGCAGAAGCCACGAGCCTAGCGCCATAAGCCAGGCCCAAAGGCAGGTAATCCTAACAAAATTCTTCAGAATCCAGGTTACCGCGGGCTTAACTCTCCGCCATCCTAACCATAGAATCACTCCAGCCCAAAATAACAAATAGACCTCGTCCCGGCCCCACTGCGAGACAAAGACATAGGGAGTCCGCAGCCTCAACCATCTCTCCCATTCCGGGTCAATGACGCTCAAGAAGTAACGAGACTGTTCGGGCGGCGAGGCCTGTAGTGCAGAAAGTGAGAGCAAGAGAGTCGCGCTGAGGGGGAGTGCAGCCAGAATCAGGCGTCGGGTGTTTTGCAGTCTTACGTTTTCCGACAACATAATTGTCGCCCATCCCATCCAAAACGGTAAGGTGGTGGTGGGATGAATCCAGAGACCAAAGCACGCCAAAAGAGTTCCTGAGAAGAAACAACGATGGCTCAGCAGGGCTAGTCCCAACAAGATAAGGGCAAATGCCATGCCGCGAGGAACAGGTTCGTATTCCACCACAAGCGTCTGCACGCCCAATACGCGTCCTCCCAGCATCATCAATGCGCTGACCGCTGCGGCCATCTCCTGTGAGCACCCCAATGAGCGTGCAATAAGAAAAAAACCTGAGAGCAAGAAAACCCTGAAAACGAGCTGGAGCGTTTGCATAGTCGTCGACAAATTAAGACCGAATGACTTCCCAAACGACAGCACCATCTCGTCAAAAAAGGTGAAGGCGGTATGGGGGTGCTGCACAATGATGTCCTGTTGAAGTTGTAAAGGGTCTTGACTGTGGAGAAGAATCGCAAGGTAGATTTGAGTATCTTCTTCGCCCAAAGTGGCACCGGGATAGCTCCAGTAACTTAGGAGAGTAATCAAAATCAGGAACAAACATATCAGCGCCAACTTCTTTGAGCCACGGCGAGCAAAGGCCTGTTCGACTGCTGCATTCATTGGAGTGGAGCGAGTAAAACCACTTTGCCGAAAATGGCAAGGCTATGACATTCTCTCCGCTTTTTCCATATCTTTCTCTGGCCTTATGTTAAGATACGTTGCGTCATTGCGCCTGAAATCCCATAATCTTAGACTTGAGGATAAACCAGTGCTGATTTTGAACCTGATGATGCGTTGGCTTCACATCTTCTCCGTCATCATTGCTGTGGGGTCTACGGTGTTCATGCGATGGGTTCTCGTTCCCTCGCTAGCCGGTCTGCCTGATGAGGCTAAGGGACTCCTTCTTAAGAACCTTTCGAAACGTGTTCGCATTCTCGTACACAGCGCAATTGGTGGAATCCTTCTCTCCGGGCTGTACAACACTCACTTGCTCTGGAAAACTTCGGTTTTTCCTTATGGCCTTGTTTATGCCCTCAAAGTGGGCCTGGCCTTCATCATTTTTTGGGTGGCAATTTTTCTCACCTCTTCAAACCCCAAGCGAGCTGCCTTTCAAGCCAATCGAAAGAAGTGGCTGGGAGTAAACCTGACGCTGGCCATCATTGTTGTGGCGCTTTCAGCCTATTTACGAACTCTCCATTACTAGGGTCTCTGACCCACTAAAGTTAGAGGCGGGCAAAGACGAAAGACTAAACGAACTTATTATTTTGGTAGCTGCTGAGTCTCCCTCAATTTTTTAAGTGCACGGTCACTCTCCTTATGAGCTCGATTCTTTTTGAAAAAAAACACAATTTCGCCCGCCTTATTCTCAATCGCCCTCCGGTTAATGCCATGAATATCGAAATGATGAAGGAGATGGGGGACGTCATAGAAAGCCTACATAACGAGGACCACATCAAAGTCATCATTATCAGCTCTAGCTGCAGGATTTTTAGCGCCGGCATTGATATGGCGGACCACGCTCCACAAAAAGTTTGGCAGTTGTTGGAGGAATTTCACAAAATCTTCCTAACCATGGCTGATTTGGCTAAACCTACTATTGCTGCAGTTAATGGTCCAGCGCTGGGAGCCGGCTGTGAGTTAGCTACGTTCTGTGATCTGGTGCTGGCCTCCGAAAATGCCAAATTCGGACAGCCGGAGATCAAGGTTGGGGTTTTTCCTCCCATTGCCACAGTGGTACTTCCGTACCTTGTGGGAAGGAAAAAGGCCATGGAACTGATTCTCACGGGAGAGACCATTGATGCTAAGGATGCATTATCGTTGGGATTAATTAATAAGATTGTGCCCCCGGAAAAATTGGAGGGTGCCCTTCATGAGATGATTTCGAAGATTTCTGTTAACAGTGGGTCAGTTCTCCAGATGACCAAGAAGGCCATGCTCTCGGGTGAGGGCCTCAGTTTCGAAGAGGCTTTGAGAAAAGCCCGGGATATTTACTTGAACCAATTAATGGCTCTTGAAGATACCAATGAAGGCCTGAAGGCTGTTATCGAAAAGCGCACTCCCGTCTGGAAAGACAAGTAGTCCGACATTGATCCGTACCGATACTTCTGATACTTTTTCGATATTTCCAAAAATACAATCCTGGCTCATAATAGACAGGCGTGACGCATGAGACGCGACGCCTTTGAACTGGCCGCTATGGTGATTGGCGCGTTTCACGCATCACATTTCGTGTTGGCTCACCCAGATCAATGGAGTCCCTCCCATGATTGGATTTGAATTGACGGAAGACCACCTCAGTGTGGAAAGATTGGTCAAAGACTTCGTTTCCAAAGAAGTCGCGCCTTATATTGGTGAGAATGATGCCAACCATTTTTTTGACCGTTCGATTCTTTCCAAACTGGCAAAGATTGGCTTGCTGGGGATTTGCATCCCCCCCCACTATGGAGGTGCCGGCTTTGATTACATCAGTCTGGGAGTCGCTTGCGAGGAACTAGAATACGGAGACACCTCTCTTCGGGTGATCATGTCGGTTCACGTGGGATTGAATTGTCTCACTCTATTGAGTTGGGGCACTGAAGATCAAAGGCAACGCTATCTCATCCCGCAGGCGAAGGGACAAAAAATCGCCAGTTACGGCTTGACGGAACCTGATGCTGGCAGCGATGTGGTCAGCATACAGACGACGGCCCGACGGGAAGGCAATGAATACATTCTGAACGGCGAAAAGGTCTGGATTTCTTTGGCTGATGTCGCCGACCACTTTCTAGTCTTTGGCTGGACCGATCTGGAGAAAAAGAAGAACCGGGACCACAGTGGGCTGAGCACATTTATTGTAGAACGCGGCATGGCGGGGTTTGCCAGTGGCACACTGAAGCAAAAGTGGGGAATCCGCGCTGGCAATACCGGATTTTTCTCCATGGGT
>QHZQ01000143.1:0-329 GCA_003224725.1 Acidobacteriota bacterium
GGCAATTTCCTTAGCGGAACGGCCCTCGGCCAGCAGGTGCAGCACTTCCCTCTGGCGAGGGCTCAGGCGACTGGAGGCAGCCTCGGGAGTGGACGGATCAGGCGGTGTCAGTAGCGAGTGCAGTATGTCTTTGGTGACCAGAGGTGTGACATAGGACCGGCCCTTGAGCACTTCACGAATGGCCAACAGCAGCTCGGAGGCGTCAGACTGTTTCAGCACGTAGCCGGACGCTCCCACACGGAAAGCCTCCGTCACATAGACCGGGTCCGAGTGCATGGTCAAGAAGATGATCTGGACATCGGGCAGGATTTTCTTTACCTGCCGGGCTG
>QHZQ01000143.1:344-22779 GCA_003224725.1 Acidobacteriota bacterium
CATGGAGATATCCAGCAAGATCACATCCGGCTTAAGCTTCTCAGCGGCAGCCAACAAGGCGTTCCCGTCTTCCACCGTACCCACCAGTTCGACTTCGGATTCCAGCAGCTTTGTAATTCCCTGAAGCAACAGCGTGTGATCATCGGCCAGAAGAACGCGAGGTCGGTTCATGCTGTCCTCCCAGGCCAAGGAATCCGGGCGATAACTTTGGTGCCACATCCGGGGCGGGACCGGACTGAAAAACTGCCATTCACCAAGCGTAATCTCTCTTGCATACTGAGGAGGCCAAGTCCCCTCTGCTGCCGGCTGAGTAAATCCTGCTTGAAGCCCAGACCCCAATCTTTGATAGAGAGATGGATGCTGTGGTCGTATCTGGCCAGCTTGACGGCTACTTGTGTGGCGCAGGCGTGCTTGCTCACATTATGAAGGCTTTCCTGAGCTATCCGGTAAAGGCAGCAGGCGATTTCCTGCGGAAATGATTCCGGCAAGTTCCGCTGGCTAAATCCTACTCGAATCCCTTCCCGCCGTGAGAACTCCTCAATGTAGTATTCCATTGCGACCACCAACCCCAGGTCATCGAGGATTGAAGGGTGAAGCTGATAAGCCAGATGGCCGACCTCTTCGGAGAGTTTCAATACTCGGTTTCGAAGGCCCTGAAGCTGCTCCAGCATCAGGAGGGGAGAGGAAGGGAGGTTACGCTGGAGCCCCTGGATCTCAATGGCCAAGCTGGCCAGCTTCTGGTTCAAATCGTCATGCAGCTCTCGCGCCAGCCGGCGGCGCTCCTTGTCCTGAGCGGTGATCAGATCAGCCGCGAGAGCCCTCAGCTCTTCACCCTGGCGCTGAAGAGTCACTTCGCTCTCGCGCAGCGCCTCCCCGCCCCGCTTGCGCTCTGTGGTGACCGCTCCCATGGCCAGCGCGGTCATTGCAAGCACCCCCATAAAAGCTTGCGACAAGAGCAGACGCTCATGGAGCGTCCCGGCTGCGAAGGGGCCCAGCGCGTGCGTCACGCCCCAGAGTGCCGTGGCCGACACCACAAAGACTGCTGTGATGGCGGCCCGTTGGCCAAAGCGCAGGGCGGCCCACATCGTAAAAGGAAAAGCCATGTACTTCAACTGGTAATCATGGCTGGCCACGGGCAAGCGGCTGGCGAAAAAAATCACACTGGTGACGACCAACACCGAAAAAAAAGCCACCGCTTCGCCAATCCGCCAGGCTTGCCGGTAGAGGCGGGGTTTTGCAGCCCACGTCAGCAGTAAAGGAGCTACAATTAGGTCCCCCAGGGCGTCTCCCATCCACCAGACCAGCCAGACCGAGCCAAAGCTGGACCAGGAGACAACCTGACCTAAACAGAGACTGGTCACCCCAATGGTGGCGCTGACGGTGGTGCTGAGCAGAGCCCCAAAACCAATCAGGGCGAAAACGTCGCGCAGCCGCTCCAGCGGATTCTCGAAAGCGGCCACCCGGCGCAAGAGCCATGCAGCCATTAAGGCTTCCAGAGTGTTCCCGGCAGCAATGGCACAGGCGGTCAGCCAGGGTTCATCCGCTTGTTGGTTCACCAGGAAAGCACTCAAAGCTATGGCTGGCCAAAGGCGCTGTCCGAACAACAAGAGCGCTGCCAAAGCAATGCCGGTTGGAGGCCAGACAACAGTCACTTGCTTGGCCACGACAGCTAACGTAAAGCCAAATCTGGCCGCGAGCATGTAAACGGCAACGATAATTGTAACATTCAGCCAGTAGGGCCAATGTCTGCTGGACAACAAGGTGAGCGCTCGTTTCGGCATGTCCTCGCACCTTAATACAGCTTCTTGGCGAAAGCCTCCCCTGATTGTCACCGGCAATCTGAAAGGAGTACGATCCTTAATAAGCTATAGAGCTAAAAAAGTCAAATGGGCTGGTTAAGGGAAATTCATGGGCGAAGCGTTTATACCACGAATTTCCATTTTTATCGGGTGGGTTGGCGGTGGGTTATGTTCGTGATCCTATCTCGGTCCAGACTGACGTCTGAACGCTGAGGGTTAATCGCCTACCTCTTTTCCAGCACCAGCACCCAATCCTGGAAAATGGGTGCGTTTGAGGCCTGCCAAGTGCCATTCACGTCGGGTGTTACTTTGCCCAAGTCGTACTGCTTGCCACTGGCAGGGTTAAAGTAGAAGGCGTAGTAGGAAACACTGTTTTCCAGTTGTTTTAATCTAGGCGGATCCCAGGTTGCGGGGAGAAAGGCGACACGCAGTTCTCCAGGGATCCCCGCACAGTAGGACTGCAAGTAATTTTCTTTACTCCAATGAGGTTCCATCCATTCGGGATGCGGCTCGAGGCGCCACCAGGGATAGCGCATCAATAAGGCCTTGGCAAAGCCCAACTGCTGCGAACCGGGCAACTGATAAGCTACCTCCCAGGGCGTGTCTCCCCAGGAGCGCCCGTGAGGAGACGGACCGAAAGGTTGCTCGCGAGTATTCACTTGCCAGATTCCGTTGGCGCCGTAGGTGTGTCCGGCGGCTCCACTCAAAACGCTGGCCCAAAACATGAAGCGCTGCACTTCTTGACGACTGGCCTCGACGATACCCTCATAACACACTTCCCCGACGAGCACTGGCATTTTGGGCGCCCGCGACAGTGAACCCGTCACCAGATTGACGGTATTGGGAATGCTGGTACGATCGCCATGACCGGTTTGGAGCATATCGAAATCCAGAACAGAAGGGTCTTCCACGGTATTGCGGGCGGCGTCCGAAGGATGAATCGTCACGGGATGATGGAAGGGATCCATACGGTGCACATACTTTCCAATTTCGGTCCAGCCGCGTTTCTGCAGGGCCGCGTCTTGCTCCTTGGTGGCCGAAAGATAGTAGGGCATGCTTCCCTCTCCTGCCAGGCACCACACCACTGGATAGGCGCCCCAGCGAGCTACCAGGTTGCGCCAATGCTGTTTCATCTTTTCCATTCCCATGAGCGGTAGGAAATATCCCCAGCAACCCACGATGCAGGGAACAAGACCGCGATCAGCCAGGTATTGAATGCGAAGATCTGCCATGTCGAAATAGCCAGGATTGATCCGAGCATAATCTGGCTCCCAGGGGTAACCCGCCTCATTGGCTCCCCGAGAATCAAATTGCGGCATATCTGGATAGAGACCTGCAACAATCTGGACCACCGTGAACCCTTTGTTCAGACGATCGGCCGCCAACAACTGGAAATCCTCAGGCCAACGCATGCGCTTGCAAAGTCCCATCCACCACGTATCGCCAAGCCAAAAGAAAGGTGTCCCATCAAGGTGTTCGAAATGTCGGCGATCGGCCGCCACGCGCACCGGACCGTGAATACAGAGAGGGTTTTTCCCTTGGTAAGGCGAAACCTCCAAAGATCCGGAGCGGCCATCAAGCTCCGGGTTGGAAGCGTCGCTGCAAATCGTGCGATAGCTATAGCGCCCGGTAGAGTGAGGCGCATAGCGTACACGCCAGACGTGTCCACCCGCCCAAAAGGCAGGGACGCGTTCTTCACGCCCCTGGGGGTCTGTAAAAGCAACATCGAGTTCCAACTCGTTGAACGGATCCTTATAAGTCTTTTGGGAGGAGTAAGACCATTCCATGACGACATGCTCAATGGCATATCGATTTTGGGCCTGTGCCAACGTCTTCCAGGTAAGAGCACCAATTCCCGCGGTCCAACAAAAGGTACGTCGCGACACTAACTTCATAGATTTCTCCCGTTTTGTTCAGATTAGCCTTCGTTAGGCCTTCATTAGCCCGAGCTTCAGCACGGGGCGTCAAGTTTGGGCATTTCTTTCTCCGAAGGGGATGGATAAATCAGCTGGTGTCGCCGCGCGGAGCCCCTCCCACATTCAAATGCGTCGCAACAGATAATGTGGGAGGCGCGCTCCGTCGCGGCAACTGTACGAAACGCTTAATTCACCCGCAGCGTCCAGGCGTGCCGCATTTGGTCTGGGCTTGGTCTTCCGGCTCTTGGATCTTCCCTAATCCGTCCACTTCAACTCGACAACCGCTCTATCGCGAGAGCTAAGAAAGCCGAAAGGATTAATCGGACGGCCTCCCAGCCAATCCGCTCCCAGGCCAACACTCCAATGGTCGCCGAAGGTCTTGACGATACGCGGTCGAACCAGATACTGGCGTTGGTTGAGCCCGACCAGCACAAACAGTTCCGGCTTGAGCGTATCACGGAAGAAATTAGTCCGTACGTAAATCGACGCCAGTTGGTTATAACGGGCGAAAAGCAGCGAACGTTGAGAAGCCGAGATGAACTGCAAGAAATACTGTCCGCTCAACCACAGCCAGGGACGAGGCGAATGATCCAACCCCACAACGCTGGAAAACTGTCCCAGCTTCTCAAATCCATTACTTGGACCTGCAATCACAGGGGTAGCCTTGCGCGAATTCCAACCTGCCTCCAGGCGCAACACGACAGAACTCAAACTGGTAGCTGCTGTTCCACCGAAAATCTCTTTTCGATCGAAGCGAGGGGCTAGAATCAGTCTACCATGCCAGTAGGGCGTGGGAACATCTTCCCAACCCTTGAAGTAGTTAGCCGTCAAATCCCATCGACCTAAGCTGTGACTATAGCGCAAGCCAACCTGACTGGAACTAAGCCGATAAGCCGGTCGCCAGGTTGGCATAAGGCTAAATGACGCTGAAGAGAGACTACCTGATGCGGAGCTAATGAGCGCCAAGCCGAAGCTTGCCCCGAGCGCAAATTCATTTTCCCCGACGGGCAGGCGACCCGGCACGAAATAAGGAATCCAGATGAATTGCAAGGAGCCTCGTTCAATCGGCACGTCTGTTCGAAGGGCCCATAACGGCCGGCGCGAATCCAGAAAGTCTTCCAGAATGAATTCGCGATAATCCAGCGGATTGATCACATCCAGCACACGCAGTCCGTCTGCCTGGCCCCACACTATCTGTTGCAGCCCCAAACTCGCATGGACGCTCCTAATTCTTCCGTCGAGCAGAAATTGCCTTGGGTCGAACCAGAGCTTCTTCGGATAGCCCAGTCGCCCTACCGGATCGTAATGAGCGCGGCCTTCGAGAGTAAGTCTCCACTGGGAGCTCAACTTGTAAATTCCTCTGGGCTCAAAAAAGGCGCGCGCCATCTGAAAGACGCGCGGCTCATCCAGCCTGAAGCCTGTGCGATTGCGAAGCGAAAGAGTCCACTGCCAGCGGGAAGGATGCTTGGCCTCTGTGGATTGTGCAGTGGCTCCACCGTTTGGACTGTTTGCGATTTTGTCACAACTCGCGAGGACTGCGTCAAATGGAATGGCACCGAGGAGAAGACTTCCAACAATACTGATCCAAAGGAATTTCATGAGCAAGAGACTCATTGGCGTTTAGGGATTAGAGCCTCGTAGTAATAAGCGTTCAGCTATCAGCCCTCGGCTTTCAGCCAGAATCACGAGGGATACCTCCGCCCCCGTTGGAGTTTTTCTTATCCCCCGAAGGGGATTGATGAATCCCCTTCGGGGAAAGAAAGGCTTCGTTACTTGAATCTCTATTAAGCAACGAAGCGCCCAATCCAACGCCAATGCTTGTGGCAGGGCGTCGAAATGTCCAAACTCCTTAAGTCCCACCTTTGTTAAGGGAGACCTGGAGATCAACGGTGTTCGATAATGGCGCACTTAGCCTGTCGACAAACCGTTACTGTCGTCTGCTAAAACGCATCGCCCTTCTCCAGCCCCTGCGGCGTAAACAAGTCCGCCTTTAAGCCCGTGTTGAAGTGCACCTCCTCAATCCTTAAAACGGTCTGTGTGTTATCCAGCGGGGATTTTATCTCGATACGCCTGGCGACCCAGATTCCCGAGATCTTTGATAGCTGGCTGGCATTCAACACCCGCACTTTTTGATTTCGTTCATCATACATCTCAGCATGAATCACATAAGGAATGTCTTGCGCCACCCAGAGATAGATGAACTTGTATTGCGAGCGGTCGGGAGCAATCGGTCTGGATTCGATCTTAAAGGTTTTATGCCCCTCGATCACATCGTCCTGGCTCAGCATCCGGTACTGGAAATCATCGAGCACTCGTTCCGCCATATCCTCGTGAGTAAAATCGGTGCCGAGGAACCGGCGCGACCGCTCTTGCGGTGCAATTCGGCGTATCCGCTGGATGGCGGGGGTGTACATCCACTGCCGGTCGCTCACTCCTTTGAGGTTAATTGAAAGCAGTCCTACCCCACGAACCTCGGCAGGATCCGTAAAGCGAACCAGCGTCTTGCTGTCGCCCAGCGAGCCGAGCTTGTAATAAAGAAACTTTTTTTGTCGCATGGTGCCTTTCTTATCGAAAACCTCCATCATGGCCCGCCAGGTCGTATCCTGGCTGGTGTCCTGGCGATAAACTTCTTCCATGATCTTGCGCGCCTCCAGGGCCGGAGCCGCAAAGGGAAAAGGGAGAAGGGAAAAGGCGAAAAGGACCCGCAAGGCAAGGCGTGCTCCCGTCAAAATCCCCTCTTGGGATGGGCGGAAGGCGTAGCCTTTGGGGTGGGTCCAGCCGGTTCGGAACAACCCACCCCTGCACCCCTGAAGGCGTGAAAAAACTAAAAACCGGCAGAGATTGGGAGGGCGAGGCTCCCGCCGAGCCTCATGGGGCAAGGACTCGCTGGGGCGATGGCTCGCCAGGAGGCTCGCCCTCCTGATTTTTTCACGGCTTCCCTCCCGTGGAGGGGAATAATTTTCATCGTTCGCGGTGATCCGAACCATTTTCATGTTCTGTGGTGCCTGCTGGTACTCTTACTCCTGCTCGTACTCAGTTCTGCAACTTCCAAAGGAGAGCATGAGCACGAGTACGAGCAAGAGCAAGATTTATAGTATCCGGCTGGGGTAACTTTTACTCAAATCCAATAGCCTCAATGACGCGGAGCCGCACCGCGTGCCGGGCGGGCCACCAGGCGGCTGCCAGGGCTATGCCAACCACGATGGGGAGCGTCACCAGAATCAAAGTTGAAGGAAAGCGAAAGGGGATGATGAAACCGGCCAGGATCATACCAGCGGTACGCACCAAAAAATAAGTATTGCAGGCTCCGGCCAAGGCCCCTGTAATCACGCCTACGATGGCGAGGGCCATGGCTTCCAGCAACACCATCTTACGGATCTGAGAGCGCAGTCCACCAACAGCCCTCACAATGCCGATTTCACGGCGCCGCTCCGAGACCGATATCATGAGGGTATTGATGATTCCAAGGGCCGCCACAAAGACGGCAACAACCATCTGCATGTAGTTCAGCATGAAAAACTGATCGACCAGGTGAAGCACCCATTGCTTGTATTCTGCATTTGTGTAAATGAAAGCGTGCTGGACACCTTTGACCAGGATTTGAAGCTGGCTCTTAAAAGCGACTCGATTCACCCCGGGCTGCAAGTTGATGTCAATGAAATCCACGGCATTATCTTTCCAGCAGGCTTTGTAGAGAGCACGGTCCATAAAGATCGTGCCCTTTTCTGACGTGTAATCATCAATGATCCCCAAGATCGGGCGCTCCAGTGGCCCCGTCGGAGTTTCAAGCTGTAAGCTCTCGCCAACGCCCACAAGCCAGCGCGTGGAGAAGTTATGTGAGATCAGGATTCCTTCGCCCTTCGGCATCAGCCGCCGCGCCTTTTTCTCGTCTCCTTCCACAATGACATCCCGTACCCGGGCAAACCAGCCCTCTGCCTCGATGGCGATCAAGGCCACATGGTCGCCACCGTAGGGAACGAAAGTGAACCGTACATTCTCCACACGTTTCACTCCCGGAATTTCCGCAATACGTTGACTGATCTCCTCGCTGAAATGATAGGTTCGTGACCGCGCCAGCTCGGAAGTTGTGACGAACAGGTCGGAATTGATGGTGCGGTTCATCCAGCCTAGGATGACTTGCTCATAGCTCTGGATATAAGCTCCGGTTGAAAACACAAACATCAGACCAATCATCAACGCCCCAACCGTCGCCGACGTACGTCGCGGCGACTGGATCATGGTATCCACGGCCAACGCGCCTTCGGATCCGCCCGCCCAATCCATCAGAGGCCGGAGTGTACGTGCCGTCCACTGGACCAGCTTGGGTAGCAGAACTGTAAATCCCAAGAGCATGAGAACGGCGTAAGCGAGCGGGAACATCCCGCCGACACGAACCGGAGAGAACCGAACGAGCAATAGACCGGCCACCACCATAGCGGTGCCAAAAGACATTCGAAGCCATCCCAGCACCGCCTCCCGCTGGCGCGTTTCGATATTATGCAATGCCAACACTGGATTGAGTTGCGATGCGGCGCGGGCCGGCAACCACGCAGCGACCATGGAGGCACCAATGCCGAGCCCCAAGGAGGTCAAAGCATAGTCCCAACGGAATATCGCGGGCTCCGGCGTTGACACGAATCCATAGACAGCCGCGGTAATCGTGCCCATCATCTTAGCAGCACCGTCAGCCAAGTAGAAGCCGCTGGCAATGCCCAGCAACGAGGCCAGGATTCCCATGATCACAGATTCCCCCAGGAACATGCGCTGCACGTTGGCGCGCTCCACTCCCAGGGCGCGTAAGATGCCAATCTCCTTCCAGCGCTGATTTACGCTGATGCTAAAGGAATTGAAGATGATAAAGATTCCCACCAGCAACGCGATGAAGCTGGTAATCAGCATGCCCTGTCGCATCGCCGCTACGGCATTCTCTATAGCCTGTCCGCGCGACGCCGGGCGAGTCACTTCCAGGCCTGAAGGCAAGCGGTCCCGTAATTGCTGTTGAACTGTCTCGATGGGAACATTCGGGTCATTCATCAGATCAATACGGTCAAAGTTGCGTCCGCGGTTGAAGATGAACTGGGCCGAATAGACATCCATAACGGCAATCTGGCCACCAAAGACTTCCCCGATGCCCACGGGTTTGAATAGACCTCGCACGGTAAAGTCTCCGCGCCCTTGCGACGTGTATAGAGGCAGCTTGTCCCCTTCCTTTAGCCCATGCTTTTGGGCAAAGGAGCGCGAAATCAGAATAGAGCTGGGCTGAGCTACATAAACCAGTGGGTCGCCAATTTCAGTCTGGCTCTGGTCAAACTCATACTCACGCAACTGCTGGTCTCCCGTGGTATCCACTCCCACAACCAACAAATTGCCTTCGTCTCCAAAGGCAGTGTGTGCGATGACCTCAATTACCGGTTCCGCTATCTGCACTCCGGGCGTAGAGCGGACAGTTTCCAGGATTTCTTCGGGGAATCCGGATTCGCTGGCCGTGATCTGCAGCGTGGCTTTCCCGGCCAGCTTTTCGATAGTCAATTTCAGGGAGCCCACTAGAGTCATGTTGGCAGTGCGAACGGCAAAGAAGACCGCAACGCCAAGAGCAATGCCAAAAAGGGTGAGTCCCATTCGAAGCTTGTGGATACGCCATTGTCGCCACGTGACAAAGGCAAGCGGTCGCAGCATCATCTCACTTTGACCTTCGTTCTTTCGACTGGTTCTTCTTTGACAATCTGGCCATCGCGCAGAGTCAGGATACGATCACAATGGGCCGCCGCCAGTACATTGTGAGTCACGAGCAAAAGAGTGATCTTGAATTGACGGTGCAAATCATCCAGAAGACTGAGAATTCCTTCTCCAGTCGCTGAATCGAGATTTCCTGTGGGTTCGTCGGCAAGCAGAAGAGGCGGCTGGAAGATGAGCGCCCTGGCAATGGCGATCCGTTGGCGTTCGCCGCCCGAGAGTTCGTCAGGTCGATGGGTGGTCCGTTCGCTGAGTCCTATCCGCTCGAGCATAACACGCGCCCGCTTTTCAGCTATGCGGCGTGGCACACCCTGTAATCTGAGAGGCAAAGAAACATTTTCGACGGCAGTCAAAGTAGGCAGCAAATTGAAGGTCTGAAAAATCATGCCGATCTTTTCGCGTCGCAATCGTGTCCGAGCATCATCGCTCAGCCCTGAGAGTTCGATCCCTTCGAGCTTCAAAACACCGGCAGTGGGTTCATCCAGGCCACAGATCAGATTTAACAAGGTCGATTTGCCCGAACCCGACGGGCCCATCACGGCCACGCGTTCCCCGCGCACGATGCTCAAATTGATATCGCGGAGCGCATGCACTGTCTTGCCATCCCCGTAATCTCGGGAAACATTCTTTAAGAGAACCAGGGGCTCGTTCTCAGCGGTCGCTTTAGTCATAATGTGTTTTTAGGTACACTTCCAAGGCCCCTTGGAGCTGTGAAAAAATTCAAAACCGGCCGGGATCGGGACGGCGAGGCTCCGGCCGAGCCTCATGGGGCAAGGATTTGCTGGGGCGATGGCTCGCTGGGAGGCTCGCCCTCCAATTTTTTCACAGCTCCCCTGGTTTAGAGGGACGATTAGGTCAAACAAAGCGGATTGTATTGGCTATTGGTCCACGGATCAACCCGCATCTCAAACTGCGAGGACTTTAGGGCGTTTCATTGAACTTGCTCTGTCGTTCCCGAAAGTGATATACCCTGCCCGACAGGAGGAATATGAAAATCACCCACCTTCGCACGACGATTGTTTCCGTTCCATTCAGAGAGCCTGAGCGCTGGGCTTTTGGGAAAAGACTGGGCATCTCTAACATCATTCTTGAGCTGGAGACAGATGAGGGGCTGGTTGGGCTGGGTGAGGCTGTGGGCTTTCCTACCGTGCGGGTCACCCACGAGATTCTCAATGCAATGCGGCCCGTTGTCATAGGTCGCGATCCTTTGGATTATGAAGTCTTGGCGCATGAATTGACCCAGGTTTATGGCTGGCACCACTTTCGCCACTCCGGAAACTGCGCTCTAGGCGCCGTGGACATGGCCCTATGGGACCTGGTGGGCAAGGCTACCGGCCAACCTCTTTACAAACTGTTTGGAGGAGCCTTCCGTAAGGAAATCCCTTACTTTTGGTATGTCCTCACTCGCGAGTTGGACGTTATGGCACAGGACGCCCAACGTGGTGTCGCCGAAGGCTTCGACACGTTGTACGTCAAGTTGGGCACGGGCTTCGCGCGGGACCTGGATGTGGTCCGTACTTTGCGCGAGGCCATCGGGCCCGGGCCTAAGCTTCGAGTGGATGCCAATGAGGCCTGGTCCGCTGGCGGTGCGGCCCCATTGATGAGAAGGCTTTCCCAATATGACATCGAGTTTTTTGAGCAACCGCTGCTCTACCATGATCATGACGGCGCCGCCCAGCTTCGACGGTCGACTGGACTCCCCGTGGCCGCGAACCAGAGCGCCTGGACTGAACTGGATGTTCTCGAGATCATCAAGAAAGGGGCGGCAGACTTCATACTGACCGATCCCCACCAACTGGGCAGTCTCACTCGCTTCCGCCATGTGGCCTGGATGCTCGAAATAGCCGGGATACCAATTATCAAACACAGTTTCGGCGATCTGGGAATCTCGACCGCCGCTGCCATACATGTCATGGCAAGCTCTCCCAACTTTACCCACGCCAACCAGAGCTATTACGCCTTCCTGGCGGATGACATTGTGGAGGGGGGCATACCCAAATTTAATACGGGATGCTTACGCCTGCCAGAGGGTCCTGGCCTGGGTGTCAACCTCGATCGCCAGCGCTTGGCAAGATATGCAACTTATTTCCAAGAGCACGGAGAATTCCCCGCCTACGCCTCGGGAAAGGATTTACTGAAGCCTGCTTGAAGTGTTGTTACCTTCTTCCTTCCGTGAAAATCCCCGCTCGGGGAGGGGAAAGAAGGCTTCAGCTTTCAGGGGTGGGTTCTGCCCACAACCCATCCCTACACCCCTGAGGATGTGAAAAAATTCGAAACCGGTCGAGATCGGGAGGGCGAGGCTCCCGCCGAGCCTCATGGGGCAAGGACTTCTGGGGCGATGGCTCGCCAGGAGGCTCGCCCTCCCAATTCTTTCACCCCTCCCTTCCAGCGGAGGGGAATCCACGGGCGTACGGTGTCGTTCGGGTTTCCAGTGCAATGTTCACCCCAATGGGATCTTGGAAATCCTCGGAGTCTTTGGGAATTGACGCTGCAGTGGGCTTATGTTACTTTTTGGCTGTCGGCCGAGATTGGGAGGGCGAGGCTCCGGCCGAGCCCCATGGGGCAAGGATTTGCTGGGGCAATGGCTCGCCGGGAGGCTCGCCCTCCCAATTTTTTCACAGTTGGAAAAGTCTGGAGGGAGTATGCCGAAGGCGGTACCGGCAAGGGAACATGATTTGGAAAAAGAAGTCGCAACACCAGGATTCTCGGTAGTTGCGCAAGCTTTGGCCGAGGTGGGGCGGCACTTCTATGATCGTGGCTGGGTGATGGGGACGAGCGGAAACTTCAGTGCCGTAATCCGTCGAGATCCGCTCCGGTTAGCCATCACTGCTACCGGTGTAGACAAAGGTCTTCTAGCCACCGATCAGATCGTTCAAGTTGGCCCTGACGGCAAAACGGTCGAAGGCTCCAGGCGGCCTTCAGACGAGGTGAAGCTGCATCTCACGATCGTGCGCCGATGTGGAGCCGGTGCCGTGCTGCATACTCATTCGGTATGGGCAACCTTACTCTCTGAAACTTTTGCCGGCGATGGTGGCGTTGAGCTCGAAGGCTACGAAATGCTCAAGGGTTTAGCCAGAGTTCGTACCCATACACACAAAGAATGGGTTCCTATCATTGAGAATTCCCAAGATACGGAGGCGCTAAGCCGATCGGTCGAAGAAACATTAGAGCACCATCCCACTTCCCACGGATTTCTGGTACGGAGGCATGGACTTTACACCTGGGGCCAGGATTTAGTCGAGGCCAAGCGCCACGTCGAAATCTTTGAATTTCTATTAGAAGTGGTTGGGCGAACAATGTCTGCATCCGCCAAGGGTCTATAAAACATGATGCGTGACAGATGATACGTGAAAGTCAAACCCTCACGGATCATGTTTTAGGCAATAATTCGTCGGAATGATACGGAAACGGAAGGCATTGATAATGCGCGGTTATGAAATCAGTTAATGAGGAAAAACTATGGCGATTATTAATATTCCTGAACTGAATCAAACCCTCTGTGACCGCGAGGCCGTGGTCCGTTGCCTGGCCGGCCTTGGGATTGATTGCGAGCGTTGGAATCCGTCACACGCGGTGACGCCTGACGCTTCACCGGAGGAGATCCTGGCTGCCTACGCCCCTGAAATTGAAAAACTCAAGGCGAAAGGGGGTTACGTCACGGCGGACGTGATTGATGTCAAACCAGGTACTCCCGGACTGGAAGCCATGCTGGCCAAATTCAATCGGGAGCATTGGCATGACGAAGACGAAGTCCGCTTCATTATTCAGGGAAGAGGATTGTTTCATGTCCATACAGCAGAAGGGCCTGTATTGGCTATCGAAGTCGAGGCCGGTGATTTAATACGCGTGCCGCGGGGAACCCGGCACTGGTTTGATCTTTGCCCGGATCGGAGGATTCGAGCTATCCGCTTGTTTCAGGATCCCGCAGGCTGGACTCCGCATTACACCGACAGCGGAGTAGATCAAAACTACCAACCTGTGTGTTTCGGACCCGCGTACCTCCCTGCTCCAACGGCGCTGGACTAACCGCTCTTTCCCCCTTTCACTAAGTGCCCGTACAGTGCTGTATTTCGGGTCGTACTCTCCTGCTCATCCCAGTAGCAATCATTCGAGTAAGAGCAAGATGACGTTTTCGCCTATAATTGGGAATCTCACCGCCAGGTATGTCAGCGTGGTCACGAAATAATTCACCCGATGCAATCCATCCTGCTCGACATTGAAGGCACGACCACGCCGGTGGATTTTGTCTACAGAGTCCTGTTTCCTTACGCTCGTCGCCACGTCAAAGAATTCGTCTCGCGGTTTTATGGGACCGAGGAAGTGCAGGTCGATATCAAACAATTACGGAATGATCATGCGTCGGACCAGCAACAACAACAGACTCCTCCCGCCTGGCGGGATGATTCCATCGACTCCCAGGTGGAATCCGTCACAATCTATGTTCACTGGCTGATGGACCGCGACCGCAAATCGACAGGTCTGAAATCGCTTCAAGGAAAAATTTGGGAGGTCGGATATCGAAGCGGCCAATTGCAGGGTCAGGTTTATGAGGATGTTCCGCCAGCTTTGGTGCGCTGGTCCGAGCAGAAAAAAGACATTTCCATTTATTCTTCGGGAAGCGTGCTGGCGCAGAGGTTGCTTTTTCAATATACCAAAGCGGGCGACCTGACCCGGTTTCTACAGGGATATTTCGACACGACCACCGGGCCTAAGACTGAGCCCGAGAGTTATGGGCGCATTGCCAAGGCTCTTAAGCAACCACCATCAGAAATTCTTTTTATCTCCGACGTCATCGCTGAACTGGACGCCGCCAATTCGGCGGGACTGCAAACAACGTTATGCGTTCGATCTGGGCGACCCTGGCCACAGGCCCATTCCTATCCAGTCATCCGCAGTTTCGATGAAATTTTCCCTGCATGATGTGAACCTGTTGAAGAAGAGTTATAATAACCGATAGGGTGGGCCCAAAACCGGCGAGAAAATACTCTGTTTTGGATGGAGTGAAGGAGTGGGCAACTCAATGAAGACTCGGCTCCTTCACCTCTGGTCCCTCCTCCCCGAGGGAAGCTCAGCCTTACCCACAATTTTTTGACACGAGGGCGGTGACGAAGAGCTCGTCCACAAGGGCAAGCTGAAGCTTGACAGGGAGAACAGCAATGGCTACCTTGAACGATATCATTTCTGAAAAGGTTCGAGAGGGAGATCTCTACGAAAAACTCGACCGCAACCGGGTACGCTGTTATGCCTGTGGGCATTGCTGCCCCATCCCAGACGGCCACGCCGGGGTATGTAAAGTACGATACAACCAGGGTGGAACACTTTATGTGCCCTGGGAATATGTTGGCGCCATCCAATGTGACCCGATAGAGAAGAAACCCTTTTTCCATGCCTATCCTGGCGCCTTAGCCTATAGCTTTGGCATGCTGGGTTGTGATCTGCATTGCGCCTATTGTCAGAATTGGGTAACCTCCCAGGCACTTCGCGATCCTGACGCAGTGGCCCCGCCGATGCGGGCCACGCCGGAAGGATTGGTTCGCGACGCTCTCAGTCAAGGTGCCAAAGTTATTGTCAGCACTTATAACGAACCGCTCATTACCAGCGAATGGGCCGTGGCCGTCTTCAAAGAAGCGCGCGCCGCCGGCTTGTTAACCGGATTCGTTTCCAATGGAAATGGTACACCTCAAGTGCTGGAGTATCTGCGACCGTGGGTCGATTTGTACAAGGTGGACCTCAAGAGCTTCGATGACCGGCATTACCGCCAACTGGGCGGTCGCTTGCAGCCTATCCTGGAGACGATTCGCCGGCTGCATCAAATGGGCTTCTGGCTGGAGATCGTCACCCTGTTGGTTCCAGGGTTCAATGAATCTGAAGAGGAGCTGAAGCAGTTGACAGCTTTTCTGGCAAGCGTCTCGCCCGAGATCCCCTGGCATGTGACGGCATTTCACAAAGACTACAAGATGACCGACCCGGAAAATACCAGCGCTGAAAAGTTGTTGACGGCTGCGAAAATTGGCCGGGAGGCTGGTCTGGTCTATGTTTATGCCGGAAACCTTCCAGGTACGGTTGGCGATTTAGAAAACACGCGCTGTCCGGATTGCCGGACCTTGTTGATCGAACGCTACGGTTATTTCATTCAAGAGTACAACCTGACTTCTTCAGGCTGCTGTCCTTCTTGTGCCAGGAAGATTCCTGGCCGCTGGGCTTCCGGATTTGAAGGACAGATTACGGCTTTCCCCTTTCATCCCCGAAGACGCCGGTCGTCGAAACCCTTCAATATCTTGAGTTCCGCCTGAGCTGCTTGATTAACTCCCCCTGATACTGCGCTTCTGCCAACGGGAGAAGACTGTGTGGAATCGTTCCCCTCATGCGCTTCCAAGCGTCGAAAATTCTCCTAGGGCAGTGTCTCAGAAATGGATTCGCTATCGGGAGGGCGAGGCTCCCGCCGAGCCTCATGGGGCAAGGATTACCTGAAGAATTAAACGCTTTCCAGAGATTTTGTGTAATATTGAACAGTTTTCTAAAATTGCCATCCCTAGAATCTCATTCGACTGTTCATGTCCCCTGGGAAGGGAACGACAGTAGAAACTAGTCCCACTAGGTGGCGACGAAGTTCACATTTCGGTGAAATTTGTTAAGCTGCCGTCCCCTCACCCAGGGAGCTTTCTCAAAGCTCCCATGCCTCTCCCAATGGGAGAGGGTGGCCGAAGCGACGGCGGTCGCGGAGGCCGCGTGAGGGGTCCGTAGGCGATAGAACCGCACTCCTCGGCGGTCTGAGGTTTCTCGCTACTAACTAGTCGTGGAGGGGAATCCTCGGAGAGGCAGTAAAGTCAGGTCAATTCAACAACAGTGAGGGCGAAATGGAGTTATGTAATCATAGATTTTACTTAAGTGGACGCCAAATGAATTTCGCGGTCTATTCGGATGATCCCTGCCGCGCACGATACTTAAAAAGCATTGCGCTTCCCCTCGGCCCAGATCGTGTCGACGTATACGAGATTGCGCCCGGCAGCAAAACGCAGTGGGTGGTCATAAGGCAAAAAGAAGGTGATAAAACCAATCTTAAGCTGTTCATCCGCAGAGGGAGAAAATTTTTGGAAAAGCAGATTGACAAACTTCCTCGAGCTTTGAGAGAAAAGATAATCAAAAGATTCCCTCAGCTGCTGACACCGGACTGACGTTTCTCAGACCAGACCGCCACCGTGTCGAAAGGAGCCTGGAGGCGGTGGGTCGTGCTGAAGAGAAATTGCCGGTCGCCAATCAAATAGATCGCAGCCAGGACCATCAGCGCCGCAAAAATAAAGAGGCCCAACCTTGCCAGCCTGGAAACAGGCTCTCCTACCCCAAGTTATGCATGACAGTAGCAGTCCACTCACCCCCGTTCCCTCTCCCCCAATGGGATGTTTTGACCGGGGACACAAATAGACGAGGGGAGAAGCATTTTCTTCTTGACTCCCTCGCTCCCATTGGGGGAGAGGCAACAGGGGTGAAGTAGAACCTGACGACCCGGCCCCACTTAACCCACTCTTGGACTTTGCAATCCCTCTGCCAACACGAAGATTACTGACTTATCCTTTTTATCTGCAATAACTCACAATCAGTCGTTCCGGGGTTTCATAGAAGAGTCGGCAGATAGGCTGGAGGTAGGAAAATTTTTCCGTATCGGGAGATTTTGTCCCGGAACGCACGTCACCTGGAGTCTCACTTTAACGGAAGCCATTCATGTCGTCTTTGGCACTTTCACCCGGGGTGAAAACGATGCACTGGTAGCCACGCTGAGCGCAGCTGGTGCATGAAAATGAGTATCGCGAAGGATGACACTGATTGCCCTCCGCGGGAGGGGTGTCGGGGTGGGTTGTTACGAACGGGAAGCACCGACCCCTGAAGGCTGAAGCCTTCTCTGGAGTTTGGACATTTTAGGTCTGCCGAGACCACGACGCGTAGTGAGATTCCTGCAGTTGTCAAGTCCCGACCATGAAACAAGCGTTTTCTCGATAGGTGATATTTGTTGGGCACACAAACGCCTCTTTCGCCGCCGCGTCGCGGCGCTTGACTGTAGGCCGGCCTTTCAAGGCCGGTACCTTGGTGAACCGCGTAAGCAATCCGCGCCGCGTCAGCGACGCTTGAATCTCGCCCGCCAGCAAGTCCTTGCCCCTGCAGGCTCGGCGGGAGCCTCGCCCTCCCATTTTCAGGCGGAGAAAGTAAGAGGGGCACTCTTCATCTCTTTCCTCACATAAAAACTTGCACCAATCGCCACGGCACCATATAGTTACTGTGTAACAATCTTAATGACAAAAACATCATGAGAGGCGCAAAATGTTTCCAGGACAGCGGCAAGAGGGTCCGAGCGGAGAGCCTAAAAAAAACCAGTTTTTGCTACGTAGTTCGACCTTTCCACGGCTGGCACGCGGTGGAACCTCATGAGAGAACGAAAGACTACGACAGATACAGATAATGACTTGATCTCCAGGCCAGAATTTTTTCCCAACGCTGCTTTCGACGTGGTTGCGCTGGCTTCTTCAGCCGGAGGGCTGACTGCTCTAAGCGAAGTGTTGGCTTGTCTTCCCTCCGACTTTCCGGCAGCCCTGGTGGTGGTGCAACACCTGGATCCGCGACATCGCAGCTTGATGGCCGAGATCCTCAGTCGCCGCACCACTTTGCACGTCAAGGAGGCCGAAGAGGGAAATCACCTGAGTTCTGGCACGGTCTTCATAGCTCCGCCTAACCGTCATCTGCTGGTTACCTCTGACGGAACGGTCTCGCTTACCCAGTCGGAACTGGTCCATTTTGTGCGCCCGTCGGCCGATTTGCTGTTCGAGTCTGTGGCTGCCTCTTACAAGCACCGGGCCATCGCGGTAGTTCTCACAGGCAGCGGCAGCGACGGGTCCATGGGTGTGGGAGCCATCAAGAAAATGGGTGGCACTGTGATCGTCCAGGATGAGAAAACTTCCGAATTTTTCGGTATGCCCGGGGCGGCCATTCAAACCGGCAATGCGGATTTTATCTTGCCACTGGCTGAAATCTCTTCGGCATTGGTGACCCTGGTCATGAAAGGAGATGCCCGATGAGCTCCGAACCGAGTGAAGAAAAATTCGAAACTCTGCTGGACTACCTCCAACGTGTCCGTGGCTTTGATTTCAGCGGCTACAGGCGTCCTAGTCTGAAACGTCGAGTGGCCCGGCGTATGCAGATGCTGGGTCTGGAGGAGTTTGGATACTACGTGGACTATCTGGAGGTGCACCCTGAAGAGTTCTCCTATCTCTTCAATACCATTTTGATTAACGTCACCAGCTTTTTCCGTGACCCTCCGGCCTGGGATTTTCTGGCTCGGGAGAGCATCCCGCGAATCCTCTCAAACAAGAAAGAAGGCGACTTTATCCGAGTGTGGAGCGCCGGCTGCGCCTCGGGCGAAGAAGCTTACAGCGTAGCCATGTTGTTGGGTGAGGCCGCGGGGGAGGAGGCGCTCCGGAAGCAGGTCAAGGTCTATGCCACCGATGTGGATGAGGATGCCCTCAGCCAGGCCCGCCAGGGCAGTTACGGCGTCAAGGAAGTGCAGTCGATCCCCGCTGACCTCAAGGATAAATACTTTGAAAAGGTTGGGGGGCGCCACGTCTTCCGCACCGACTTTCGCCGCTCCGTTATCTTTGGGCGCCACGATTTGATTCAGGATGCTCCGATCTCCCACCTGGATCTGCTGGTGTGCCGCAACACCCTGATGTATTTCAATGCGGAGACTCAGACCCGCATCCTGTCTCGCTTTCACTTCGCCCTGAGCGGAAACGGTTACCTCTTCCTGGGAAAGGCGGAGATGTTACTCTCCCACATGAATCTTTACATTCCCGTGGAGCTGAAGCACCGTATTTTTTGCAAGGTGAGCCAGAATAATATGCGTGAACGATTGCTGGTTTTATCCCAGGCCGGCAATCCGGAATACGCCAACCATTCGACTCATCAAGTGAGCCTGCGGGAGTCGGCCTTTGATTCTGGTCTGCTGGCCCAGATTGTGGTGGATCTCAACGGGAATCTGGTGCTGGCTAACGAGCGAGGTCGCGCCCTTTTTGGTCTGTTGCCCAGAGATCTGGGTCGCCCTCTCCAGGATCTGGAAATCTCCTACCGTCCTGTGGAGCTGCGTTCGCTCATCGAGCAGGCTTACGCTGAAAACCGTCCTGTCCTGCTCTCAAATTTAAAGTGGGCGCTTTCTAATCAAGAAGTTCAATACCTGGATGTTCAGGTGGTGCCGATGCTGGGTAACGGAGACACCTCATTAGGTGTGAGCGTCACTTTCCGGGATGTGACCTCGCTTTACCAACTCCAGACTGAGCTGCAGCGCTCCAAACAAGAACTGGAAACCGCCTACGAAGAACTCCAATCGACCAACGAGGAACTGGAGACTACCAATGAAGAACTTCAGTCCACTGTGGAGGAGCTGGAAACCACCAATGAGGAATTGCAATCCTCCAACGAAGAACTCGAGACCATGAACGAGGAACTGCAGTCTACCAACGAGGAATTGCAAACTCTCAACGACGAAATTCGCCAGCGCACGGAGGAACTGAACCGTGCTAACGCCTTTCTCGAGTCCATTCTTTCCAGTGTGCTCACCGGCGTAGTGGTGACAGACGACGACTTCAGTATCCTCATCTGGAACCGCAAGGCCGAGGATATGTGGGGCCTGCGGGCTGACGAAGTCAAAGGACAGTCCTTCTTCAATCTGGACATTGGCCTGCCCGTCGAGCAACTGAAAGCCCCCATCCGCGCTTGCATGATGGATGCAGCCGATGGCCAAGCGGTGGTGCTCGATGCGACTAACCGCCGGGGCAAGGCGATCAAATGCCGTGTCAGTTGCACCCCCTTTATAAACCTTGATCGGCCGGGGCCGGGGGCGATTTTGCTAATGGAGGAAATGAGTTAAGATGCAGGACAATGTTTTTGGCCAGCAAATGGAGGCTGCGCGAAAGCGCTGGGAGACACTTTTCGAACAGGTCAACGCTCTGCCCACAAAAGCCCCATTGGTTGCCGAGTGCCTCGAAGAGCTTTCCATTTCAACTCAGGAACTGGAAGTGGCCGCGGAACAACTGCGGCAGCAAAACGAGGAATTGACTTTTTCACGGGTGGAAATAGAAAAGGAACGCCAGCGCTACCTGGAATTGTTTGAATTTGCCCCAGATGGCTACCTGGTGACCGACGGAAGAGGAAATATCCGAGAAGCCAATCGCGCCGCTGCGGATCTATTGCGCCTGCACCAGGACTTGCTGGCTCATAAACCACTGGCCCTCTTTATATCCAAGAAGGAGCGGCCAGCCTTTTATCAACGACTGAACGAACTGGAATTGGGGGTCCAGGAGAAGGTGCACGATTGGGAAATCAGCTTCAGTCCACGAGAAGGCCCGCCTTTTTACGGTGCCTTGACGGTTTCGACCGTGCGAGATGCTAAGGGCCGACTGGTTGGGCTGCGCTGGCTAATCCAGGACATCACCCGGCGTTGCCGGGCTGAAGAAGCGCTGCGGGGAAGCGAAGAACGCTTTCGTGTGTTTATGCAAAATCTACCAGGCATCGCTTTTATGAAGGATGTCAGGGGACGTTACGTTTTTGTTAATACCGTGGTGGCGAAAATGTTTGGAAAGAGTTTGGATGAGTGGATTGGCAAAACGGATCAAGATCTGGGGCTGACGGTTGTCCCCAGCCACAAAAAAGGACATCATCTTGTGGTCGAGAGCAGGGAGGTCTTGCAAACCATCACAACGATATCCGAGGAAGACGGTCTCCACTCTTGGCTTGTCAATCAGTTTCCTGTGTCGGATAAAACAGGAACTCCGATGATGGTAGGCGTCATTGCTATCGACATCACAGCTCAAAAGAAAACCGAAGAGGCGCTGAGAAAAAGTGAAAAGGCGCTGCAGCGCAGCCAGGAGGAGCTCAGGGCTCTGGCGGCGCGCCTTCTTTCTGCGCACGAAGAAGAGCGGAGGCGAGTGTCGCGTGAGCTTCACGACGACCTGAATCAACAACTGGCCCTACTAACGATCAAAGTGGAAAGTCTGGAAAAAGAGCTTCCCTCCTCTCCCGATCTAATTCGAACGGAGCTGGGCGATTTGCGAAAGGTCGCCGAAGAGCTTTCCGACGCAGTTCATCGTTTGGCCTATCAGCTTCACCCTGCCATACTGGATGACCTGGGTTTGACCGTCGCCTTGCAATCATTTATTCAGGATTTTGCCCTGAGGGAAAAAGTTGAAGTCAAATTCACTCACCAAACGCTGCCTGACCGTTTGCCGCCAGAAATTGCTTCCTGCCTGTACAGGGTAACGCAGGAGAGTCTTCGAAACGTCGCCAGGCACGCCCGCACCTCGCGAGCGAGCGTCACACTGAAGAAAACCCAGCAGGGCATTTTCGTGTCGATCCTGATTCCACCAGAGGGCAAGGAGGACTCGGCATCATTAGCATGGAGGAACGAGTGCGCATCGTAGGAGGGAGACTCTACTTGAAATCTAGCCCAGGACACGGGACAGAAGTGGTTGCTACGATTCCGTTACCGGAGAGGATGACATGAAACGCCCTACCATTCTTTTGGTCGATGACCATTCACTGGTTTTGGCTGGATTCCACAAATTGCTGGAAAGCGAATTTGACATCGTGGGCGCAGCCGAAGATGGCAGGGCGCTATTGGAAGCCGCTCCCAAGCTTAAGCCAGATGTCGTGCTGCTGGATATCTCCATGCCCCGCTTGAACGGCATTGAGGCCGCCCGCCAATTGAAGAAATCGATGCCGGACGTTCGGATCGTCTTTTTGACCATGCATGCAGATCCGATGTATGTGACCGAGGCTTTCCGGGCAGGGGCGTCAGGCTATGTGCTTAAACGGTCTGCCGCTTCAGAATTGCTGCTGGCCATTCAGCAGGTGCTCAAGGGTCGATCGTATGTAACACCCCTGGTCACAAAAACTGTCTTGAACGCTTTCCTGGGGCCATTTCAGAAGCATCGACCCAAGTCCTTTGCC
>QHZQ01000143.1:22811-31473 GCA_003224725.1 Acidobacteriota bacterium
AGTCAAGACCGTCGAGTTTCACAAGTCCCAGATTATGGAATCACTCGACATCCATACCATTGCCGAACTCACCAAATTTGCCATTGCCCAGGGCATTGTCAGTATCTGACGAACCAAGGGTTTGATATCCAAGCCAGGGGTGCGGTCTCCAGTATCTGGAATCCGGGCTGATTAATCCTCCTGCTCGTGCTCGTACTCATACTCGTGCTCTTGCTAGAGGTACTTGCTGGCGACAAAGTTCACAGTTCGGTCAAATTTGTGTCAAGGGCCAGGCTGCCCCTCACTCCCAGCCCCTCTCCCGTGGGGAGAGGGTGGCCGAAGGACGGGTGAGGGGTCAGTTGCCAACCGAACCGCACTTCTTGGCGGTCTGAGGTTGCTCGCTACCTTTTTGCCGACTAATCGAGCAAGAGCTTTTCTCGAAGGCACTGCCCACAACCACAGCAACGACGCGGTGATCGTTGCACGGAAAACCCAAAGTCAGCTCAAACCCAGCCAACCAGAACGAAAATCCCGTTATTCGCGCACCCAGCCTCATTCTTCCCCTACCGGGCTCTTTTTTTGACTTTCCTAGGGATTTGCCCAGTTTCTTTTTCTGCTATCGACGTTAGACTTGATGTGGGGGAGAGGAGCGTCAGACTATGCAAAACGAAAGTGCTACAAAGCAAGTCATGCTCATCTTTGATGAGTTTTCGCCGCCTGTTCCACTGTTATTCCTTCTGGCGGCTGAAGGCTACGAGGTACTTCTGGCTCGAAATGAGCGACAGGTGCAGGATGAGCTAACGAACGGTTCAAAGCCTGACCTCGTTTTACTTGAATTGCAGTCGAATGCTATAGAGATTCTCCAACTTATCCAATCTGCGCAACCCCGGATTCCCGTTATTGTGATGGCGGAACCTAGCCTGCTAAATCTTGCCTTGGAAATAAAAAAAGAGTTTGGAGCCTGGGAGGCAGTCCTGAAGCCGTTTGATTTCAAAGTTCTCAGGCAGTTACTGCAGCAAGCTCTGGGAGGTTCTCCCGAAGTTGTTTGCAGACTTCTCAGGGAGGTACCGCAACCAGCCAGGCAGAGATCGCATTGATATCGTAACTGCTTTCATAAATAACATCATGTACCTTTTTTTTGGCCCATCCCCATTTCCGATTCAGCGCGAAGGTGCGGAGAAGGTAGTTAAGCTTAGCGATGGAAAAATGAGAACAGAGATGCAGTGCAGAGGCGGTCTCCGACCGGCAATCAAAAGTCTGTGGTTTAGAGTCCCTGTTTCCTGTTAAACCGCGCTGGTCGCCGCGCGGCCCCACTTCCTTAACTTAAAAGCTATGAGTGCGGTCCCGGATCGGATTTCCTTCCTGACTGAGAGAGGCAGGGTGGAAAAGGAGGGTGTTAATGGTTTGCACAAGATCGCAGCTCGACGCATCTGCAGGAAACAGACGATCGCGACTGCTGGTCGTGGAAGGCGATGCCCAAATTCAAAGACTGGTTTCAGAGGAGCTGAAAGCCGACTATCTTGAAATGAATCTTGAAGAGTCGATCGACAAGGCAGAGAGACGAATTCTAGAAGCGGCTCCCTTCGACGCTATCTTGATTGACCTGTTTGATCCGGTTGAAAGGTGCTACTCATTAATTTCGTTCCTCAAGGAAAGGTCCCCAACCACGGAAATCGTTTTCATTTCCCGATTGGGCAACAAGCATCTGTGGATTGAAACGATCCAGCGGGATGCCGCCGACGTTTCGCCGTTGAACCGGAATGAACTCCGAAGAACGGTGATCAATGCCTTGGAAAAGGCAACCAGCTCTTCAGGAATACGCAACCAAAGATCTTATAACTCCAACCTTTGACGGTGTGATAGGTGTGGCTGATCTCCGAGCGACGCTAATGGCAGGGTTTAGCAGGACCTCGATGGCAACAAAGAGAATCGAAAGAAGCCAAATATTCCACAACAATCTGGAAAAAATAACCGAAGGCAAGGAAAATTTGCAATTTCGTGGAGGCGAAAAAATCTATAAACAGGGCGATCCGGCAGACGCCGTGTTTTTTGTTAAGTCCGGTAAGGTAAAGATTACCGCAGTCTCCCCTGCCCGAAAGGACGCAACGCTTTCGGTGCGCAGCCAAGGCGACTTTTTTGGTATGGGATGCCTGAGCGGCCTAAAGGGTCAGAGTCTGCGTGTGAGCACGGCTACAGCTCTGGATCTTTCTCAACTGATTCGAATTCGAAAAGCGGCGATGACACGGGCCTTGCGTGAACATCTGCCCCTTCGCCAGGCCTTCATTGATTACTTGCTGACTTGTAATACCAACATCCAGGAAGATCTCTGTGATCAGTTACTCCATCCCATTGAAATAAGATTGGCCCGTCTTCTGCTAAAACTCGCCCATCTCGGCGGAGAGAGAGCTAAAGCTGAAGTGACTATCCCTAAATTCAGCCATGAGGCTTTGTCAAAAATGGTGGGTGCTACTCGATCTCGCGTCACTCACTTCATGAACAAATTTAAAAAAATGGGATTAGTCCACTATAGCCGCAGCCTGGTGGTCCAGGCTGACCGGATAGCCGAGGTGATATCGAGCGAATAACTGAGAATCCTCGGGAAAAACAAATCTAATTCGTTTCTCCCTTTTCGCGCTTGGCTCGTTGTACACATTACATCGCGAATTGTGGCCTCTTAGTCTTAGACCGTTATGCGCGGCGAAACGAGAATTTTGTTCTCGTTGCTGGAATCGTCCTCGTTCTCGTCGTCGTCATGCTCGGCTTTTCGATTTCGAGGACGAGGAAAGACGCGGGACAACTCAAACCCAGTCAGCGAGAACGAAATTCCCGTTAATCGCTGCCCCACTCTGTTTCTTCCCACCAGGAGTTTTTCTTGACTTTCCTAGGGATCTGCCCAGTTTCTTTTTCTGCGTCAAAAGGTATAATTCAATCACACAGAAATGTACACATCTGTACATCTTGTCAACTAGAGCGGGGCCAGGAGCCCCTTATCATTATGAGAGCCCAACTTGTCACAAAGCAAGTCATGCTCATCTTTAACGGGCTTTCGTCGTCTCCGGTTGCACCCTTGGTCTTTCTAGCCGCTAAAGGCTATGAGGTAATCCTGGCTCGCAATGAGCAAGAAGTGCAGGATGAGTTAGTGACCGATTTGAAGCCTGACCTTGTATTACTTGAAATGGGGCGGCATGCCAGAGAGATTCTCCAAATTATCCAATCTGCACAACCCCGGGTTCCCGTTATCGTGATGACGGAACCTGGCCTGCTAAATCTTGCCTTGGAGATAAAAAAAGAGTTTGGAGCCTGGGAGGTAATCCTACGGCCGCTTGATTTCGAAGTTCTCAGGAAGTTACTGGAGCAAGCCGTGGGAGGTTCTCCTAAAGCCGCTTGATTTCAGAGTTCTCGGGGAGCCATGACAACAAGCGTAGGCTGCATTGCTATCATAAACTGTTCTCCTAAATAAGATCAGGTACCTTCTCTTCTGGCGCATCCCCAGCTCCAATTCAGCTCTTCCAAAGGTGCGGAGTGTTAGCCGGTGGAAGGTTGGGGGTGGTAGCGGGCGCTCCTGCGCACGCTTCCTCAACGCGCGACCGAGCGCGCGTTCCACCCGGGATTTCAGGTGCAGCCCTTGCTTACCCGGTTATGTGGATCGAAACGAGAATTTTGTTCTCGTTCTGGAATCGTCCTCGTTCTCGTCCTCGTCGTCGTGTTCGGCTTTGATTTCGAGCACGAGTTTGAGGACGACGACGAGCACGACGTGCCCGGGATAGCAAGGGCGAAACTCTTGCCTAGTTTGTATATCTGAAATACCTTGGCGCTTGGATCGCCCTCCCCCTCACCTCATAGCTGTCAAGCACAATCCTGATTCTTCCCATACCGAGCTTTTTTTTTGACTTTCCTGGGAATTTACTCAGTTTCTTTTTCTGTTGTTGGAAGTTATACTATAATCGGATAAATTTACGTACGAATATGGAAAACCAAATTGTTACCAAGCAAGTCATGCTCATCTTTGATGAGTTCTCGTTTTCCGATTCACTCTTAGTCCTTTTGGCCGCTGAAGGCTATCAGGTAATCCTGGCTCGAAATGAGGAACAGGTGTACGATGAGCTACTGAGCGATCCAAAGCCTGACCTCGTTTTACTTGAAGTGCAGTTGAACACCATAAAGATTCTCCAGATTATCCAATCTGTGCAACCCCGGATTCCGGTTATCGTGATGGCGGAGCCTAGCCTGCTAAATCTTGCCTTGGAGATAAAAGAAGAGTTTGGAGCCTGGGAGGCAGTCGTAAAGCCGCTTGATTTCACAGTTCTCAGGGAGCTACTGCAGCACGCCCTGGGAGGTTCTCCTAAGGCCGCTTGAATTTCAGCCTTCTCCGAAAGCTATAGGACTTCGACCAGGATGCGTAGCCTCGCTGAGCCCTTTCTGTGAGGCGTGGGCATTCCACCGCCGAAAGACCACGGCTCGCTGCGTTCACCGTGGCTACCAAAAATCTCCCCCAATCACTAACTAACGGATTACATTGGTGGCATCATCCCAAGAAAAGAGCCAATTCAGGTGTCAAAAAATTATGCGTTAAGGCTGAGATTGGGGCGCAAGGAAGAGTTAATTCCGAACGCCGGCTCCGGAGAGAGGGGTCAAAGTAGGATGTGCAAAATTGAACAGTATTCTTCGTCGTGAATCGGTAAGATGTCAATAATCCTGAAGGTTAGGTGAGGTTGCATCCAGGGCGGAGCGATACAATAATGACTCGGGCCCGCTGCAGCCCAGCCTTGGGCGTTTATTTTATATTTGAGTTCCAGCAAAAATCTTGAGAGTCACACGAGGAGGATCTAATGAATCATGCGACGGCTCGGGCTAGTTCCAATACGCCCGACAGTTGGTTGAGTTACCAGCACCAGGAAATAGAAGCTTGCAAGGAGGCCATCCGTACGCAACCGGAGAAGGCGGAGAACTACTACAACCTCGGTGCCGCCTACGACCGGTTGGGTCATGTGGAGGAGGCAATCGCGGCTTACACAGAGGCCATCCGACTCAAGCCCGATTTTGCCGAAGCCCATTTCCATCTCGGCGCGCTATATGGCCAACTGGGTCGCTCGGGGGAGGAGATCGAAGCCTATACGGAAGCGGTTCGTATCAAGCCTGACTTTGCAGAAGCACACTTCAATCTCGGCTTGAGCTATTTGATCGTGGGGGACACCCATTCAGCACAGGCACAATGCAAGATTCTTGAAGCCCTGCGCTTGGAAGAAATGGAATACTGAGCGTGTGCCAATTGGAACAGCTTTTGGAGACTTGACCGCGCAGAATTGATGAAGCTTGAACATTTCCTGAGGGGTTTGCTATCGACAGGTGTGGCGGCGGATTTTCATTTTTTCAAACCTTCAAGAGGAAGAGTCAGCTACCGCCTGGGTACCTAAACTTCAACATCAAAGGAGAATTTTGATGCGAAAGAGTTTCGTTGTGTTTGGGGTCTTTCTTTTCTTGACCACTTGGACCAGTTTTTCAGCCGAGAAAATTTGGGTTGGAAAAATCAGCGACAGCATGTGCGGAGTTACGCATAAAGCCATGGAACACGAAGGTAAGAAGGTCGATGACCATGAGTGCACCGTGGCTTGCGTCAAGCAAGGCGCTCAATATGTTTTTGTTAACAAAGGCAAGGTTTACACTATTGAAAATCAGGATGTCGCCGGGCTGGAAGAGCATGCCGGACACACGGTCAAGTTGACCGGTGAGATGAGTGCCGATGCCAAGAGCATTAAAGTTTCCAGCATTGCCATGCCTTCTGGGAAAAAGAAGAAAGAGCAGTCCTGAACAGCTCGTCTAATCCTCACGCTATGGACTAAAGTCGCACCCAGGTTAAGCGGCAGGCCGGCTCTTTGGATTGCACGGCTTGACAGCGCTTTCCTGGATGGCGGTTTGACGTCACCAGTCAAGGCAGCGCACTGCAGAATGGCGCTCCTACTCGAGTAAGCCAGCCCCCTACCGTCTCTTGGCTGATCTTGCTATACTTCGTTGTGGCCAATCCTCTTCTTGGGGAACTGCTAAAGCCCCGAGGATTTTCCAAACGAAATTTTTGTTTTGGTCTCTCATGCTGAACTGCAAGCCGTTTTACGGGTATGCTTCTAACCACTTCTCGGTGTAAAAAGGGACCAGCGAGGTTTATGGCGGAGCGTGCGCTCTGCGCATACTGGAAAGCGCGCGGCCCAGCGCGCGTTCCACCCTGCAGTTCACCGGCCCTGCCATTTTTGCACCGAGAACTAAACTCACTAGTCTAGGGCTTGGCCCCATAAGCGCTAACTTTGTGAGGTTTTCTCATAGTCCGTCACCAGAAAATAAACGCTAAGAGCGCCAAGTACGCCAAGGAAGAAAAAGCACGATGGGATCCCAAACTTGATCCCTGCTGTGCCCTCGGCGCTCCTGACGATTTCGGATCCGTATTGAAGGTGTCACCTATAAAATCACCTCTCATGCTCTTAGTTACTTCGTCGGTAGTCACCCGGCATACCTCCTTGGCGTTCTTTGCGTTTCCAAGTTTTTGGGGCGGTGTTCAAAATGGACCATGGTTACAAATCCCAAGTTAGCGCTTATGGGGCTTTGCCCTTGATATCCTGTGCACATCGTCCTCCTGTTAGTCGTCGTCCTCATGCTCGTCCTCGATCCAAAAGCCGAGTCCGACGACGAGGACGAAAACGATGCGGATTCCAGACGGGTTACGTAACCTCTGCATTTCCTTGCGTCGTTCCCATAGCCTACGACGCCAACAAACCAGACGAGGAAGTTGACTGCTCGTGATGACGAAATGGGTGTTAGGCTTTTACTCGAAGCATAAAGATCCGAGTAAAATTCTCAAACAACTCAGGCTGAAAAAGCTGGGTCGCTCAGCTCTAATACATAAGGCCTCGGACGGGAAGATTACTTTTCGAAATAATCATAATACGCTGGGTCTGGCTACAGTTTTGTGCGGCGGAGCGCTGTTTCTCATAGGAATCCTGACTGGCCTTTCATTACTCCAGTTGGTCATCTTAGTGTTTTCCGGCCTGCTCATTTTCAATCTCTCAGATCACTGGTTAAACTCGGGCGTAGACAAAAACCTCCTGATCCAATACGGCCGGTGGGTCCTGGAAGAAGAGACCCTGGCCATTGTTGAAACTTCTGACGGAGACACCCGTTACGCCGTTGAAGTCTTGAGCGGGATAGGAGAGGAACCGCCGGCGATTTTTATTTTGCGCCCCAGCAGTGCTAACGTGCGGAAGCTGCGGGTGGAGCAACCGCCACGGGAACCCCTTCTGGCTGAACGGCTAAAGCATCGTGCCGAGCGACTTGCGGCCGGACACCGAGTGTCTGGCGCGGTGGGTCAGCCCCAGCCCTTGCTTCAACTGTTGGCAGAGAGCGAACAAATTCTCATTCAAGTTCGCCAGGAACTGGAGGAGGCTGTCCTTCTTAAGCAGATCATCACGCCTGCGGCCGAGTGGTTGCTCGACAATGGTTATATTATTCAGGGTCATATCGCTGAAATCCGCCGCCACTTGCCGAAGCGTTACTACGAAGACTTGCCGATATTAGCGGGCGATTCACAAGAAATTAATTTGCGTATTTACAACCTCGCCCGCGAGTTCATCACTCATACGGACGGACGCGTCTATTAAGCCAATATCGTCGACTTCCTCCAAAGTTATCAAACGATCTCATCTCTAACCATCGAGGAGTTGTGGATCTATCCGCTCATGCTGCGCCTGGTTTTAATCGTCGATTTGCGTCATCGAGCTGTCCAGGTGAATCGACGCCAGCACGAGCGCGAACAGGCTGACTTTTGGGCGAATCGACTGCTTAATGCGGCCCGCCGCGATCCAGATCATCTGCTGCACATCTTGGCCGAATTGGCGCGCGAACAGGCAACGCTGCCTCCCCATTTCGCCCTGAGGCTTATTGGCCATCTTTATGATGAAGAGGCGGCCATGTCTCCTGTCCAACGCTGGTTGGAGCGTAAGCTCGACACTTCGCTACAGGACATCATCCGCCAGGAGCAGAGTCGTCAGGCGGCTGACCAGGTTTCGATTTCCAATGCCATTGGAAGTCTTCGACAGTTGGCCCAGTTAGACTGGAAGAAGATCTTCGAGAGCACCAGTCAGGTTGAAACAATCTTGCGGGAAGATCCTGCCGGGGTTTACTCGCGCATGGATTTTTTGAGCCGTGATCTCTGCCGGCATGCGGTCGAAGAAATTGCCCGGCACTCCAAGAGATCCGAGCAAGAAGTAGCCCGCCAGGCAGTTGAGCTGGCGCGGCGGGCCGAATTTCAGGAGGACGAACGAAAACGACATGTCGGCTTCTATCTCATCAATCTGGGCCGGCAGATTCTCGAATCTCATTTCCGTTGTCGTGTTCCGCTTTCGTTGCGAACGTTACGCTGGGTGAGACGTCACGCCACGCCAGTCTACCTCGGAAGCATTGGTGGTGTTACCCTCCTGATTCTCACCCCAGCCCTGGCGCTGGCAGCTCGAAATATAGGGGGTTCAGGGTCCATTTTCGTTTGGCTCTCTCTGCTTGCCTTGTTCCCCGCCAGTGAGTTTGCAATCCAAGTAGTGAACTACCTGGTCAGCCAGACGCTTCCTCCTCATATTCTTCCCAAGATGTCCTTTGAAGAAGGCATTCCGGATGAGTTTCGGACCCTGGTGGTCGTGCCGATGAT
>QHZQ01000338.1 GCA_003224725.1 Acidobacteriota bacterium
GAATCAGCCAAAAGGAGGTTCTTCGGCGCGCCTGAGCTAGGTCCATGATTGGGATTTTCGAATCCTGGCGACCACGACCGATCCACCAGATCAGCAGGCCCAGAAGCGGGTCTGCGCTACGGGGCTTTTACGAAGGTCTCATAGGCGAAATCAAGGACCAAAGTCCAAAGTTCAACGTCGATGCTTCAAAGTTCAAACGATGAGCTGCAAGGTTTGTTAGTCGTAGTCGATGGTCCAGCTCGGTGGCTTCTCTGAACTTGGAACTTTCAAAAATTGACCTTCGATCGACCTTGAACTTTGAACTGGTTGAACTTTGAACTTTGAACCTTGAACTTTGAACCAGAAAATTAGGAGTCGCTTCGGCTCACCTGACCTGGTCCGTGATTAAGGTCTCAGAATCCTCTGGTTCCCACTGGTAGGGGCCCATGAGATCTTTTGTTCCTCCATCAGCTTGTAATCCTTGTAGGTTTCATCCTCCACTGAAATGCGCTGCCACCAGAGAATCGAGGAACGAACGCTCATGCTGAAATGTTTTGGAAGCCAAAGCTTGTCCGTTACTGGAGCCTGCTCCAGAAGGAAGTACGTTCCCGGATGAACTTTGGCAATGAAGACACCAAAGGGTACGGGCTTAAACACCTCGGCTTCGACCTTCACCCACTGACAGTCTTTGGTATCGATCCAAAGCTTGCCCTTCATGGCGGTGAGAACCTTGGTTTCACGGCTCTTCGGCTGGTAGTCCGGCCGGGGAGTCGCTTCCAACACATAGACCTCATGCCCGTCCAGATTGTCTTTGCCCAGCAGCTTGAAATCGAAGGCATTGACCATTTCCCGCATCAGGGCATGGTCTTGTTGCCGTTCTCTTTCGTAGCCGTCGAGTCGTTTCTGGCGAGCGCTTGAAGATTCGCTTCGCCTCTTTGCTATTTCCTGCTGAAGCCTATCCAGTTCCTCGGTCCGCCTTTGCGCAGAAAGGGGAACGTCGTCGACTGCGGTCAGGCGGCTGTAGGGTGAACCTTCGACCATCAACACTTCATAGGTTTTCACGGACCTGGAACCACTCTTCGTTTTCACATCGCGTTCAATGTAAGAGTATCGCGGCGCCTCGTTCCAATCAGACTCGGAGGCGGCGACAGAACGCTTGACGATTTCCTCCGGACCGAGTTCAGCCGAGAACCCCCAAAGGGTCAGACTCCATAGAAGCGGCACCAGCCTTAGATGGCGCATTTCTTTGCTATCCAAATATCGACAAACTAAAATATTGCTAATTCAAACGCTTCAAGCTTTGTGGCGAATACTCCCGGTGGTGGCGCACACGGCGTGGTTTGCCAGGTGTGCGACGTGAATTACACCGATTGCCAAAAGCGCCACGTATGCGCCATGCAGTCATCACTTAACAAAGGAATACTAAGCTGGCTGCCCGAGGTAGGCTCGTAGTTGCGGCGGCACCGTGCGGCGCAGCAGAGCGTTTCTAACCTGCCACTCTGAAGACGAATCCATTTCTGTCAGAAAGCGGACCTGGCCCGCCTCGCGAATCGCAATGGGGACACCATCACGATAGAGAATACGGTTGGCCGAGACGGGAGGAACCCGGCTTCCCGGTGTAAGGATTCCCATCAGGTTGAGTGGATCAGCCGCGCTTACCGAGACTAAATGGCCTGCCGTGGGGCTCCGACGAATAGAACGTAATAGCCCCACAGCCTCCGGCAGGGCAAACTGCTCGCCAGAAAAACCGGCCACAAAGCGTCCTCCACGAATTTCGCCGCGGGCCTCCATTCTCCAGAACGATTTCAACAACTCGCGCCATGGCCGCGGCATTCCCTCGCGCTCCAGTAAGCGCCGGAAAACCACACCATAACGTCGCAGCAGCGTTCGGCAGAGGGTCTCAGCCACCCCAAGATCGCGAGCATGGCGATGGTCATACCCTTGTCTGGATGTGCCTGAGGCCTCTTCCTTCAGCTCCCTGGACAATCTGGACCAGCGCCCCGCGTTCTCCATCCCAAACACGGCAACAGATTGCTTGCGCCTTCCGATCGATACTGGCGGACGCTTGCTCGAAGATGTCAGCAAAGCACGCAGACCTGTGAAGCTGTCGGCAGTCACCAGGCCCCAGGTGACCAACTCCCCAAGTCCATTCTCAGCCTGGGTACGCAAGAGTCCTGTGGCTTTCACCAAATCCTCAAAAAACAATGCGCCGCTCCGGCCCAGGTGGTCATACAGCGCCTGTGCGGCCAAGGAGAGGCAGGCTGTGGAATGTGGCACAAACTTATCCCAGAGCGAGAAGTTTTCTCGGTTCAGCAAGGCGATGGGCGTGGAACGTATGGGTCCCGAGCCGCTTCCTTTCTGCGGCGTCTGTTTTGGAAGAGTCAGGCGTGCCCAGATCCATCGGCCCGAAAGACAGTGAGCGTCCAGCCAGACCGGGTCGTAGCCGGCAACCCTCGCCGGCAGGATCTCACCTTCCCAAGCGGCTGCAGGCGCCTCGAAGCCCTCTAGCTGCTCGAGAACGGCTGCCAGGCTTTCGGGACCTTCAGAGCGCTGGCTCGGTGTGACTTTTTGCCAGTCCAAGAGAAAACGGATGAAGTCAGCGCTGGCAACTGGCTCTATTTCACGTCTCAGGCGATCCAATGTATAGCGGTGGATTCGAGCCAGCAGATGACGCACGCACCACTCAGTTTCCCCGGCACCTGGGGTAAAGCGACCTCGCAGGATGAATCCTTCGGCCTCGAGTCGAGCCAATGCTACCTCAACAGCGTTTAAGGACACCCCTAAGGAAACGGCCAGAGTAGTAGCCGTGGCTGGTCCAATGCCTTCCAACCGGCCGCGCAAGACATCCACGAGGGCCTCCTCCGCAGCTCCGGAGAGACTGGCTTTGTTTCCTGAAATCGGCGCAGAAGCGATGGGTGGACTGACAGCTGCACTGGGGAAAACAGCCTTAAGCTGGGGCAGGCGTTCGGCGGCGACCCAAAAGGCTGGCCCTTGGTTGCTCGCTTCGAGACGCGTGGCACGGTTTTCAGCCATCAACTGTTTGAACCACGGCTCCCAACTCACTTTTTCGCGTTCGCCAAGACCCACTGCCCTCTGCGGGATTGAGTGACGTATCTTCTCTGCCCCCTGCTCCTCTCTCCCAGTGGGGGAGAGGGTGGCCGTAGGTCGCGTGAGGGGATGGCTGTCACCGTATTCTGCCGCCTTCAATAATGTCTCGTCATTTCCGGATTCGGGAGAAGAAGCGGTGGACGTCTCACCCCTCTGTCCTTCAACTTCGGTTAGGAAACCCAGTTGCACTAAGGCCTCGTGCAGTTCATCGGCGTTCTCAACCTGTGGCCAGGCCTCGCCCCGAACACGCTGGATGGCAGCAATATCCAGGTGGCCCAGATCAGACGCATTTTCAGGGGTCAGCCAGCGGCGACTGTGAACAGCTTGCGTCCGCCGCTCTTCCAAAGGGGCGTCGTCTAAGAAAGCGTAAGGTCGAGCGGTGAGGATTTCTGCAGCTAGTGGAGAGGGTTCGTTGAGATTGCGCGCGACAAGCTGTTTCTCACCTCGTTCCATCGAAGTCAATAAAGCCTCGAAACTCGTGAGGTCCATCGCTTCCTCAAGGCAGTCGCGAAGCGTTTGGTTTACTAGCGGATGTTCGGGGATTTCGCGTTCTCCGCTTAAGTTCTCGGCACAGGCCAACTGGTCGGGAAAGATGGCCGCCAAAAGATCTTCGGCATTGACCCGTTGCAATTGAGGGGGGACCTTCTTACCGCTTCGCCAGCGTAGAACCGCCAGTGCCCGCGTGGCATTCCAACGCCAGCGAACGTTAAACATGGGAGCGTCGAGCACCGCCTGGATGAGCAGTTCGCGAACTGAGTTTGAGCGTAAGTAGTTAAAAACATCTTCCAGGGGAAAGCTGTGAGACTGTCCTAGCGAAAGTACGATGGCATCTTCAGTGGCTGCAGCTTGCAACTCGAAATTGAATTTTCGGCAGAAGCGCTTGCGCAAAGCTAGACCCCAGGCCCGGTTGAGACGACTGCCAAAGGGAGAATGAATCACCAGTTGCATTCCGCCGCTTTCGTCAAAAAAGCGTTCAATCACCAGGGTTTGTTGGCTCGGCATCACTCCCAGCGCCACCTGGGCTGCAGCCAGGTATTCGACAATTTGCCCGGCTGCGGCCGGAGCGACACCTACGTCCTTCACCATCCAGCTTAGCGCCGCGTCGAGATCAGTACCGCGACCGTCAGCGAGCGGATTTTCAGTCAGTCGCCGCGCCACTTCCATCCTTAACCTCGAGACGGCTGCCGATAGCTCGGTTGTGCGAGCCGGAGCCTCGCCGAGCCAGAAGGGGATTGACGGGGGCTGCCCTTTGGCATCCTCTACGCGAACGCGCCCAGGCTCGACTCGTCTGATACGCCAGGAAGTGTTCCCAAGCTGGAAGATGTCTCCCGCCAGGCTTTCAATGGCGAAATCTTCATTGACGGTGCCGATAAACGTCCCGGTAGGTTCGAGGATCACCTCGTAATCTGCGGTGTCGGGAATGGCTCCGCCCGAAGTGATTGCCGCCAGGCGTGCTCCGCGCCGGCCACGCAGGCGCCGGTTGACCGTGTCATGATGAAGGTAGGCTCCGCGGCGTCCCCAGCGCGTCGTGTAACCGGCGGCCAACATTTGCAGCACGGCGTCGAAATCACTTCGCGCAAGCTGGCCATAGGGATAGGCACGCCGCACCAGAGCATAGAGCTCATCCTCGGTCCATTCTTCGCACGCCACTGCCGCCACGATTTGTTGAGCCAGGATGTCGAGAGGTTGCTGCGGGATGGCCAGGCAGTCTAACTCTCCACGCCGGATCGAGTCCAGGAGCGCTGCGCATTCCACCAGCTCATCACGAGTGAGAGGAAACAGCCGGCCTTTGGGAAAGCCCGCGAGGGTATGACCCGATCTCCCCACCCGCTGCAGCAAGGTGGAAATCGAACGAGTCGAGCCAAGCTGGCAGACTAAATCGACCGTCCCAATGTCAATACCCAGTTCCAGCGAGGCTGTAGCCACCAGCGCGCGCAGCTCCCCAGCTTTGAGACGTTGCTCGGCAGCCAGACGTTGCAGGCGCGCCAGGCTGCCGTGATGGGCCGTCACATTCTCATCCCCGATTCGTTCTCCGAGATGGCGCGCCACGCGCTCTGCCAGGCGACGGGTGTTGACGAAGATCAGCGTGGTACGGTGCTCCA
>QHZQ01000144.1 GCA_003224725.1 Acidobacteriota bacterium
TGAAATTCGACAAAGCTGGAGTTGTGCAAGTCTATTGTCACCTTCACCCCCATATGAGCGCCGCGATTCTGGTGGTGCAGAGCGCCTGGTACACCCGGCCCGGCAAGGACGGAAGCTTCTCCCTCTCGGGAATTCCGGCCGGAACTTATCAGATCGTCGCCTGGCATAAATCGGCCGGTTTCTTCAAACGGCGTATCGAGTTGCGCGAGAAGGGATCGACAATAGTCGATTTCACCATCCCAATCCGAGAGACGGGGCAGACCCAATGAAAACGGCACTCTCCCTGGCTACCCGCACGTTTCTTTTTTCTTTCCTTTCCATGTGCCTGGTTCTGGTGATGGTTTTCTTTACGATCAACGCGGTGATTAAAGAGAAAATAAAAGAAGGGCTGAAAGAGACCCTGCACCGGGCTGAAAAGGTTCAGGACAAAGCTGAAGCGGAATACCACCGACGCAATAACCAACTCATTGCCATCCTCAGCGAAAATGCTGGATTGAAAGCGGGAATAGGGCTTCTCCAGGAGGGCCCTGCAGACCAGGTTGCCCGTCTTCAAATCCGAAAGACCATTGAAGCTCAACTGCATGAGCTGGGAAATCCGCTGGATTATGATCTCCTGATGATTACGGACCCAGATGGCCAGGTGGTGGCTGCTGTTGGAGGCAAGGACGCGGGAAGGGTTCAACTCGATTCGATCCTGGTAGGATCTTCCACCTCCTCTCTCATAAGTCTTGAAGGCACGCTCTATCAGGCTACCACCGTGCCTATCAATCTCAATTCCGAAAACCTGGGCAGCCTGACGGTCGGCAATAAGTTCGACATGGGTTCACTGAACAGCTTCGGCTACACAGCACTATTGAAGGATAACAAGGTCGTTCTGACGACTGCTCCCAGCCGGGTTGTAGGAAAAATTGAGCAGCAACTTCAGGCACGATGCGGTCAGCAAATGGACGGATGTGAGATATCGTTTCAGGGAGAGACTTATCTGACTCTTCTATTGGGTCGGGCCCACCTAGGTGAGAAATACAAGCTACTCAGCCTCCAGTCTATCGATAGGGCCATGGGAGAATTCACTCATCGACTCGAGCGTGTCTTTATGGTCATTGGAGCGTGTGGTGTGGCGGTATCGGTCCTGCTCGCCGCGATCGCCTCACGTTCAATATCCAGCCCCCTGTCGGACCTGATTGCGCGGCTGCTGGAGAGTGAGCGCACTGGCAGGCTGCGAACTGATTACCACATCAACTCCTCAGCCAAGGAAGTCAACTTGCTTGCCGAAGCGTTCAACCGTGCCGCCCGAGCCGTTTGTGAGTCACAAAAACGCCTGGATGAAGCCTACTTGCAATTTATAGAAACAATGGCCCAGGCACTTGACGCACGTGATCCTTATACGGCGGGCCACAGCACCCGTGTCAGCCTGTATTCGACCTCGATCGCTCAGGCCATGGGACTTCCAGCCGACCAAGTTCAAATCATTGATATTGGCGCTCGACTCCATGATATTGGCAAGATCGGAATCCCAGATGCGGTACTGCAGAAACCCGGCCGCCTTACCGACCAGGAATTTGGGCTTATCAAGCTCCACCCCCAGATCGGCAAGAAGATATTGGAAAAGGTAGGGAGATTCCAGGATTACCTTCCTATTGTGGAACTTCATCATGAGGACTACAACGGGCGTGGATATCCCCTTGGGTTAAAGGGTGAAGAAATTCCCCTGAACGCGCGCATTGTCCACGTGGCAGACGTTTATGACGCGATCACAAGCGACCGCTCCTACCGCAAAGCCATGTCAGTGGAGCGCGTGCTAGAGTTACTTGAGAGCGGTTCCGGGACGCAGTTTGATCCCAATGTTATCGAAGTTTTCTTATCCGTACTCCATAAATGGGAGCAACTCGGTGAAGCAAGTTTTGCTGTTGTTTAGAATTGGTAGTGCCTTTCTACTTCTCAGTTCCAGCTGGTACCATCGGTTGATGGCGCAGGAAGCTGACATCGGCATAGCTATGCCGCTCACCATGACTGGAGAGGCTCTGCGGACACAACGGTTGAAGACTGAAGATCCTTACGCCAGCGCCGCGGCGGCGGCTTTTCGGGCGGTGTTTTCTCCCTCTTTAAAGCTGGGTCCGAATTGGTTCGCCTATTCAGCAATTCAGGTGAGTTCGACGCCGTTTTTCTATCACGACTCCTATGAACCAGAACGCGAAGTCCAAGCCAGGATCCTGCAAGCCTTCATCGGATACACACGAACGGGGGAGCAGCGGTCCATCAGTTTGAAGGCGGGGAAGCTAACTTCAGCGTTTGGAGCGTTTCCTTTGCATTACGACGACGCGGCAAATTGGCTCCTGGACCAGCCGCTGAGTTATGGATCGTATTTGAAGGTCCGTCCGGATCAGCTCCCGTGTGGGGCCGGCGAGTTCTCCAATGGCCTCAATTATCCAATAGGGGTCGACTTCCATTGTGGCGGAGCGGTAACCGAGAGTTATGGGATTACCCCAGTCACTTTGTATGGACTGCCAGGGGCCGAGGCCGACTTCTCCATACATCGTTTAGATGCCAGAATCCAGATAACCAACAGTTCCCCCGCCAATCCGCAGAGTCTTCTGTCCAACAGCCAACGTGCGCAGTGGACTACCGGAGCCGGCTATACCATTCGACAAGGATTCCGCGTCGGGTTTTCCACTTTTCGAGGACCCTACTTGGACCGAGCCGTGAGCCCCTGGCTGCCTGACGGTAAGAGTGCGAGAGACTTTCCGGCGACAGGCACGGGTATCGATGTTCAATGGGCGAGAGGACGATGGAGCGCCCGAGGTGAATGGCAACGCTTTCAATTTACCTACCCATTCTTCAAAGTCTCACCTGCTGTCTCCTACGGTTACGCCGAGGTCAAGACGATTATCAACCCACGGTTGTATGGCGCGCTACGTGTGGGCTATCAAGCGCACAATCGTGTCGAGGACCTAAGTCTCCGAAGCGCCGAAACTTTCCTGCCCAATCGCCAGTCCTACGAATTCGCTATGGGCTATCGGCTGAACCGACGGCAGTTGCTGAAGGTGGGCTATGAGTGGCTGAAACTCGAAGGCAATTCCGAGACCGGCGACAACGTTTTCGGAGTCCAGCTTGTGACCTCGATTGATTCACTCTCAAAAGTGTTGAAGTGAAGGGCTCCCCAGGTCCAAGACTCGTTTGAAGCGAGGCGCCTCATTCCAGGCAATTCTTGCGATTGGAGCTGCGGGAGTGCCTCCCGCAGCCTAGAGTTTGGACATTTTTGGTAGCCACGATTAAACGCGTAGTTGCGTTTAATCGTGGGCAATTTCGGGGATCTCCCGCACAAACCCACGATTGCCGCGAAATACGCGGCAATCGTGGCTACCAGTCGAAGGCTCTCATTTCCGGCTTGTAATGAAACAGACGCTTCGTTGACATTTCCATCCTGTGGGAACGAAACGTTTGTTTCGATGGGCAAGGCCCGTTGATTCGTTTGAATTCGCGTGAAAAACGTCCAAACTCCAGAGCTGCGGGAGTGCCTCCCGCAGCCTGGAGTTGATGCACTAACTCTAAGAAGTCTCCCGAAGCATGTTCCAGATCGACGAGGAGCCAATCGAAGCCTGCCTGGCCTGCGATCTCAGTGGTGATTGGGGAGCCGAGATCTAAGAATGTTCCGGCTATCACCCGACCCTCGCGAACCTTTTGACGAATGGATTTGATCATTCCTCTGATTCCTTTCTCCTTCATGAGGTCAATTCTCATTGCATCCAATAGTCCGGCCGCACAAGAAGGAAAATTTTGGCGCTGTCTAGTTGTTACAAAATCGACCCGCGGGCTTGTACGATGCTAGCCTCAACATCAGACGTGCCCGAACGCCAGGGCGAGTTTTGCGAGGGCCCGGAGAAGAAGTGATAGGGTGGTTGGTCATGGCCGAAGCGTGCTGTCTTGGCTTTCGACGCGTCAATCATGATCGGTGTCGCGCCATTCTAATCATTCCTGAGGGCCGCAAGTCAACGGATTTGTTGGATGCCTTCAATGGGAATTCTTATGCCGTAGACCCCGCCCTTCGGGTCTGGGGTTTGAATCCTGAGAATCTGCCTGATTTAAGCTGCGAACTCAAGAACCTACCCAAACCCTACATCGCAACTGGAGTTGCAGATTGCTTGATCATTTGGTAGATATTGGATGCAACGGGGCCAAATCCATTGGGGAGAAGAGAAATTATGAGGTACCTGGCGCTGCTGATCATTCTCGTACAGGCGCTGGACAGCCTAGCCAACGCCGCGGACTGGGTCGTGTACGAAGGTAAGAACGGACCTGGCATGGGCAAACACATCGTCTGGGTGAACGGCGACGAGGAGTACCGCTCCGAAGAAGGGATGCCTATGCTGGCCAAGATCCTGGCTGTGCGGCACGGCTTCAAATGCACCGTGCTGTTTTCCCTCAACCCGGCTGACGGTACTATCGATCCGAACAACCAAACGAACATCGTCGGGTTGGAAAACCTGAAAGGCGCAGACATGATGGTGCTTTTCGCGCGCTTCCGCGAGCCTGCCGAGGACCAGATGAAGTACATCGCGGACTTCGTCAACTCCGGCAGACCAATCCTGGGACTCCGCACGGCCACGCATGCCTTTGCTTTCGACCGCAACAAGCAAAGTTCATATGCGAAATATGATTGGCGCAGTAAGGATTGGCCCGGTGGCTTCGGCCAGCAGGTACTGGGGGAGACATGGGTTAGCCATCATGGCATCCATGGGAAAGAGAGTACTCGGGGTCTCATCAATGAAAAATTAAAGCATCACCCCATCCTTAAGGGCGTCGAGCACATCTGGGGACCAAGCGACGTTTATAGCGTCATTCACCTGCCGCAGGATGCGCAAGTCCTGGTGTATGGCCAGGTGCTGGAGGGCATGAAACCGAGCGACAAACCCGTGAGTGGTGCGAAAAATAATCCAATGATGCCGCTGATCTGGGTCCGAAACTATAGCGGCGAAACTGGGAAAGCTTCACGAATCATCTGCAGCACCATCGGCGCTGCCGTCGATTTGGAAAGTGAGGGCTTGCGCCGTCTGTTGGTGAACGCCTGTTATTGGGCGCTGGGGCTGGAAGACCAGATTCTCGCCCGGACTAACGTCGACTACGTGGGGGTTTACCATCCCACCTTTTTTGGTTTTGGCAAATTCAAGAAGGGCATCAAGCCTTCCGACTACGAGATGAAATGACGGCAGACCGGAACTCTTGGCCCGACACCTGGACCGCACCAACGCTGGTTGTCCAGGTCTCTTAGTGGAATATCCTTGGCAAATTTATAACCACCCTCCCCCATCCGTGAAGTTTTATCAACCCCTCACCCCTCTCGCATGAGGAGGGGGAACAAAGAAATTGGATTAACTCTCCCCTCGCCCTTTGGGAGAGGGGCCGGGGGTGAGGGTTTTAGATCATATCGAGGACTGAATACCGATTCAACTTCGTAATTCATGCTCAGGATTGTTTGTCCATTTTCTCATAGGCAAGTGGTGATCCTGTCACTCTTCAGCGGTATAATATGGCTTGAGCGGTATAGATATTTTTGGTCGGGGATGGGTCGCGCTCCCTTGATTAAACCGACTGTTCACGCCCAAATTGCGACCTGATCGAAGAAGAGGATATGAAGAACTTAGAAGCCAGGAAAATCGGACAAGTCATCGCCTTTGAAGGTGAAAGGCTGGCCAAGCAGGTTTCGGAAGGGATTGGCAGGGCCACTAAAACTGTGGGTCATAGCCTGGACGAGGCTGTGGAGCACATGTGGGAAGGGATAAAAGGAAAAGTGCTGGAATACACCCGCAAAGACCCTTTTAATGCGCTGTTGATCGCGCTCGGGACGGGTATCCTGCTTGGCTGGCTGACCAAAGAAGGAGAGCCGCTGAAACAAGCATCAAAGGCACAGACATATCTGGCGGGGGCTGATCGCCAAGCTGTCAGTTGGGTCAAGGGCTTTCAGGGTGGTCTGAGCTGTTGATGTCCTAACGCCTTCTTAAAATTGGGCTCTTCTTCCTGATTGCGCCTTCCAGCCCTATTTTTCCACTTTTCAAAAAGCAGCAGACAAACTTTTTCCTTTTTTACTCTTCTAAAAAGAGAGGCTTGAAGCGTGTCACCATAAGTCAGCGGAAAAGTTATCCTGGGTAGTTCGTTTCTTGCGCTTCATGAATCACCCAGTGACCGACTAAAACTTGGAAGGCAGTTGTAAAGTAATCAAATTAAAAATGGAGACTCCCATGAAAGAAGGAATGACACAGTGGTTGGCAAGGTTTTCCATCTTGATAGCAGTACTGGGGCTTGCGGCGTGTTCCAAGAGTCCAACAGACGAATCCATCAGCGAAGCCATTAAGGCCAAGTATTATTCAGACCCTCAACTCATGAACGATCGAGTGGAGATCTCTACCGCTAAGGGAGAAGTAACTCTGAAAGGTGAAGTTTCGAGTGATGCCGCCCGCCTGCAGGCCATTAAGCTGGCTGATGAAACGGCGGGAGTACAAAAGGTGAATGACATGATGCAGGTCAAGCCTCCAGCGTTCGCCGCGGTCAGCGAACAGCCGGCCGAGGCGCCGCCTGAGCCTTCAACTCCTCCCACGCGCCCGGTCGAGACACAACGATCAAGAAAGCCCAGTCCCCGTTCGGCGACTTCCGATTCCAGAACATCGGAGCCGCCACAGTCGCCGGTTTCTGCGCCGGCAAAAGCTTTAGAAGCTCCATCGACGCCTCCTCCGAGCCCGCCTCCAGCACCGGCAGCGAGAAAGGTTACAGTGCCGGCGGGTACCCCAATTAGAATCCAGCTGATGGATTCAGTAGACTCGGCCACCAACCACGTCGGTGAGAAGTTTCTCGCATCGCTGCAGGCGCCTCTCGTGGTGAATGATGAAGTGATTGTGCCTAAGGGAACCGATATCTACGTCAGGCTGACAGCAGCCAGAACAGCTGGAAAATTGAGCGGCCAGAGCGAACTTCGGCTTGAACTGGACCACCTGAAGTTTCAAGGCAAGTCGTATACATTGAACAGCAGCACTTACCAGCAGACGGGAGAATCCCGAGGTAAGGACACCGTCAAGAAGACTGCCATTGGCGCTGCCCTTGGGACAGCTATAGGTGTAATTGCAGGAGGTCGTAAGGGAGCGGCTATCGGTGCCGGTGTGGGAGCCGGTTCAGGAACAGCTGTGCAGGTTCTGACTAAAGGCAAACAAGTCCAGGTACCCTCGGAAACCAAGCTTGATTTTGAGTTGGAACAGCCCGTGGAGATCTCAATCATGCCAGGTCAGAACAAACGAGCTCACAGCCAGGAATAACCGATTGAAAAAACTTAGAATCCCTCCCGGGGCGGGATTTTCACCCGCACTGAAACTCGCAGGACCGCGACAGACTTTTGAAAATCGCCTTTGGAGGGGTAGGATGGTCCCTCCTCCGGCAATGAGGAACATCGACCCCCACCCTCCGCGGGTCGGCATGGGATCCGCATGGCCGTGGACTCCATCTGAAAAATGATCATGCGACACTAAGATCAAAACCATGTTGCTTGCGATGGTGGGGACCATCGAAAGCTTTGGTTGATTTGAAGAGCTCGTGGCGGCCATCAGCGGCTTCTTCGCGAATGCGATTTAAAAGTGTGATTCTCTCCGCTTCTGGCATGGGTTTAAAGTCCCGGGCGATGGCGATGTCTTGCTTAAGGTCCTCCATCGACATAATGCCTACCACCAACGTCGAGACGGGCAAGGAGAGGGCATAACGGAGACAGTCCTGAGCAGAGACGCCGGCCTGCGTGGGAATGCGAGCGCGTGGAGAGCCACCGCCTAGAGTCTTCATTCCCAGCACTCCGACCCGCTTGGCTAAACACACAGGGACCACTTCATTCTGGAAGCTCCTGTAGTGGGCATCCATGACGTTGATGGGCATTTGGGCAGTATCCCAGTCATACGGTTTATGCAGCATCTTAAGATGAATCCGGGGGTCTTTATGCCCGGTAAAGCCGATGAAGCGCACTTTGCCTGCCTTTTGCGCTTCCAGCGCAGCTTTCAAGCCACCTTTTTCAAATACCCAATCGGGATCGTTGTCATAAACCATCTCATGAAACTGCCAGAGGTCCAGGTGATCGGTCTTCAAGCGACGTAAGCTCTCCTCCAAATCCCGCATTGAACCAGCATAATCCCGTTCGCAATTCTTGGTCATCAGGAAAACCTTGGTTCGTTTGCCGCCCTCAGCCAGAGCCTCACCCATGATTTCTTCGCTGCCACCATCGTGGTAGTCCCAGGCGTTGTCAAAAAAAGTAATACCTTCATCCAAGGCCGCATGCATTATTCGAATAGCTTCTTTCCTATCTTGAACCGCGCCAATATGCCAGCCTCCCAAACAGAGGATTGATACCTGAACACCGGTCTTCCCCAACTCCCGGGTGGGAATTCCTGTTCCAGAATTCCTGGTCTGAGCCACGATATTCTGGCCCAGCGCTAGCGTTGTCGTGGCAGCTACGGCTGCTTGCAAAAACTCACGGCGTGTTCTTTGTGTTTCCATATTCAGGCCTCCTTGAATTTCTTTTATCACAGAGAAGCTTAGTCTGGGAAGACAAGAATTGTGAAGCGGCCGGGCTGGACATCGGTCCAGCCACGTTTGTTCCACCTTGCCCCCACTCGAAAAGGAGAGAGGTCAAAGTCCTGTGTTATACTCCCGTCACTCATGTCGAAGAACGATGCCTTTAGGAAGCTGACTCTGGCCAAGCGTCTCTCTTTCTCCGTTCTATCCCGCCACAAAATTTCTATCCTGCTGATCCTGATTCTCGGGGGTGTTCTCCGCTTTTATCATCTGGATGGATACGGCTTATGGTCTGATGAGTTCGTCACCTTGATGATTGTTTCGAAACGATCCCTGACAGACCTCGTCCGAACCTGCTTCCAAGTACCTCAACCGATGCCACCCTTCTATTTCCTGCTGGATAAGCTGTTGGTGGATATTCTCGGTCCGAGTGAGATCTCGCTACGCCTTTTATCCGCCATTTCCAGCACCATCACGATTTATTTAGTATTTGCCCTCGGCAAAGTTCTTTTCGATTATGAAATCGCAACCTTTGCCGCCCTTCTTTGTGCAGTTAACTCAACCCAGATCGTATATGCTCAAAATGCCCGTCCTTATGCCGTTTGTTTGTTACTCAGTGGGGCCTCCATGCTCAGCTTCTTGAAGTGGACACGGACGGATGCCCGACTTTGCAAGATCAGTTACGTCCTGTCCACCAGCCTGCTTCTATATTCCCATTATGTTTTCTTTCCTGTGTTGATCATAGAAAACCTCTATCTCCTTTGGCTGTGGCGTTCAGGCAAAGCAAGACGGCCGTCTCCCCGGCCCGTTTCCTGGAAGAGCTGGTTCGTTTTACAATTAAGTGTGGGACTAATACTTGCTCCCTTGTTTCCTCAGATTTTGAGAATCTTTCGAGACAGGCAGGCCCTCGATTGGGCGAGCGTTATCGCGCAGTACGATCCTCACTATGAGAATTTCTTTTTCTTTTTGAACCCAAGTCATCTGTTTTTCAGTCTAGGACTTACCCTAATGATCGTTGGACTGTGGCTATATCTCAAGGGACTCCTGGGTAAGGCAGGGACAGACATCGCAGCGAGGGAAACCCTCAGGTCCCTCGCCCCTACCCGTTCCCTGGTGTTCGTGATCTTGTGGTACCTGGTTCCCCTGAGTCTATTTTTCTGCCTGGCGCGAATGAAGGTTATCCATCTTTTTGTGGAAAGATACTTAATTCTCGCCTCCCTCGCGACCTATCTGCTGCTTTCAGCCATCTCACTTTCTTCCTTCCGCAAGAAGGTCGGCCGAACTTTTTTGGTTGTCTACATGATCTATTACGTAGCGTCCGAGCCAGGGACTTACTTCTGGCAAAAGGGCCTGTTTTCTCAAGGGGTGCCGGGTGGAAACGAGTGGAGAGAAACTTTGATCGAGCTTGAGAATCCAGCCTTCCACGCTTCCGTATTCCTGTTTCAATCGCCCTTTATCGAATCCAACCAGCTCAACTTCGCTTCCGATGCACAACTGTCTGAGTACCTTTCTAGCCCTCTTCGCAGCTTTTATGTCAAAGATCTCAATCGCGCGTTTGTACTCCTTCCTGTTCATTGGTGGATAAAGACCGAACCGCATCGAAAATTTAAGACGGAGATCAAAGACTTGTTGTTGTCGAGCAGGGGATTCGTCTTGCTCTCAACTCAGGAATTTTGGGATAACTTTAAGCCCTGGTTGGAAGAAGAGCTGCCTCCAAGCTATGAAGTTCATCAAAGAGAAAACTTTAATTCCTCAGGTGCGTTGCGCTTAAAGAAAATAGAATTATCTCCCATGATCAATTGATATAACAGCCCGCCAAACAGGTGTGCCTCCCGTGAAAATCCCCTCTCGGGAGGGAAAAGAAGGCTTCAGCCTTCAGGGGTGGGTTCTTGCCGTCTGTAACAACCCACCCCTACACCCCCTGAAGCTTTGAAAAAATTAAAACCCGGCGATTGGGAGGGCGAGGCTCCCGCCGAGCCTCATCGTCCAAGGACTTGCTGGGGCGATGGCTCGTCAGGAGCCTCGCCCTCCCAATTTTTTCACCGCCCTCCAGCGGAGGGGAATCATTTTCATTCATGCTTTGTGGTGCCGGCCAAGCCGGCATGAGCGGCTCCTTGTGAAATTCAAACGCATGCCCAAGCAGGACGGAACACTGTCAGCTTAGAACTTGAGCAGCAGATGCCTTCGAAATTTGACTCAATTAAGGCGCTTCATTTGCCGAAATGAAAAAAGGATAAATGACTTTTAAGCCATTGCGAATGAGTTCGGGCCGAAAAAATACCCTCACAAAACGGATCCATTAAATCTCAGGTCCCGTGGAATAATTGGCGATCCCAGTCATTGTATTAGCTGGAGGCAGTGTGGTGCTGGCACACTGGACCGAGAGTGAGCCATGGATATTCAACAGCAGCCTAAAATCCAATTGCATCAAGCTTTTCGCGAGCACATCCAGGGTCTGTGCTATGAGCGAGTTAAGGTACTCTATCACCTTGGTATCATTTTAGTTCCTCTTTTCGGCTTCTTGGATTACATCTTTGCTCCCCTCGATTTGTTTCTCTTTTTCTTAACCATTCGCTTCAGTACCTCATTGATTTTACTCTTAGTTTTATTCATGGCTTATCCAACCGTGGGTAAGCGTTTTCCTAACCTACTGGGCATTATTGGACCCCCAATTGTAGGCGCTTCAATTTCAATCATGACGCGGTTCTTGGGGGGATACGAAAGCTCATACTATGCTGGACTCAATCTGGTCATTTTAGGGATGAGCTTGGTTCTACCTTTTAGCATTAAAGAAACCGCCATCAGCTGCGGCATCATTTATGGAATTTATATTTTCCCAATTCTTTGGTTGGATAGAATTGTCCGGCCGGATATTTTTATTAACAACAATTTCTTTCTGTTAGGCACTATCGTCATAGCGTTGACTAGCTCCTTTTATAGTCGGCGGCTGCGCTACAGAGAGTTTCGTTCGCGTTACCAACTAGCCCTCAAGAACGAAAGACTGAGGCTGCTGGACCAGGAAAAAACATTGCTCTTTTCCAATTTGGGTAACCTCATTAACTCCAGCCTGGACGGGAGGAGTGTCATCCTGTATGTGTTGAAGCTGATTAAAGAGAATTTCGGGTTCGAACGTGCCGCTTGTCTTTACCTGGACAGACACAAACAGTTATTAACTGTAATCGAGGAAGGAGATATAGATTTCAAAGAGAAATTACAGGGGTTGTGCCTATCTCTCCGCGATCCCTCAAGATTTTCGGAAACTCTTCTTAGAGGCGAGGCCATCTACCTTTCGACATCTGGCACTGTCCCTTCTGCAAACCCAGAGACCGGCGAGGCAGCGGATCTGATGGAAAACCGGCTTCTGGAGGTGCTGCAAACCCGCAGTCTGGCTGCTCTTCCTCTCAAAGAGAAGGGAGAGACGTCAAATATCCTCCTGGTCGATTATGGATATTCTCAGAGAAATATACCTGAGGATAAGTTTCAATTGTTAGTCAATCTTTCTGAACCTATCTCGGCGGCTTTGGAAAAAGCTCGACTCTTTGAAAGGGAGCAGAAGCGGACTTCACAGCTTTTGGTCATCCATAACATCAGCCGCGCAATCTCTTCGATCTTGGACTTCAATACTGTCTTCAAAGAATTTGCCAGTCTACTGCAGAGGAACTTTGTCTATGACCATGTCAGTATTTACAGCCTTGACGATCGAAATCGGTTGGTCTTAAGCGCCCTTATGGATCAGAATGCCGACTGCAAAGCTCCCGATGATCTCTTGACCACAGACGAAGTCAATGTAAGCCGATCTCAAACTCTGAGGAAGACCTTACTCCAGGGAGTTACGGACGAGGAAAATCGGCTCGAAGGTGCGTTTCATCCCGGGACGAAATCGCAGCTTTGTGTCCCCTTCTGCTATTCTTCCAGGACAATGGGTGTGATCAATATTGAGAGTGAAAAGTATCAGGCTTTTGATGAGGAAGACATCACCGTTCTTGAAACCTTGAGTGATTACCTGGCCACCTGGGTCAACAACGCCAATCTCTACACTGATATCGGTCGCAAGGCCAATGCCTTGCAAACATTGAACAGCATTGGTAAAGCCATCAGTTCGGAACTCAACATCAATAATCTATTTGAACTGGTTTTTCGCCAGGTGGGTCAGGTATTGGCCAGCGAACACTTCTTGATCGCGCTTTATGAGAAAGGAACGAATCGGCTAGAGGTTAAATTTGAAGTGATAGATGGCAAAAGAAGATTTTATCTGAGTTCCTTGTCTCATGACGGCCTGATTGGTTACGTCATGCAGACCCGAACACCCTTCCTGGTTAAAGATAACTTCGAGAAGATCTATGAAACCATAACAGGACGCACCCCTCATCGTGTGGCTCAATCCTGGCTGGGAGTGCCCTTAATCCTGGGAGAACAGTCTCTAGGGGTCATTGTCTTGCAAAACTTTAGAATTCGCCAGGCCTATGACAGCGACGACCTCAGCTTCCTCTCAACAATTGCCGACCAGGCGGCAGTGGCAATTTCGAATGCGCGCCTTTTCCGCGAAGCCCAGGATCGCGCCACCCGATTGGCCGTGGTCAACGAAATCACCCGAGAAGCCAGCTTAAATCTGGAAGTCGACAAGCTTTTCGAGAAGATCAACACCCAACTTAAACGCGTTGTCTCGTTTGAAAAGAGTAGTATCGCGATTTACCAATCAGAAAATGATACTTTTTCTCTGGTAAATGTGTACGGAGAAAACATTACGACGGGCTTTTACAAAGGGATGCAAATTCCGGGGCGTGAAACGGTCATGAAAATTGCCTACGACACCAAGAAGCCCTACTATACCCGCAGCCTCGATCAAATCATCTCCAACAGCTCTCCTTACCTCATAACTCAAGGTATACAATCGGCGGTCTCCATTCCCATCATTTCTGAGGATATCTGCATAGGCACTTTGAACCTGGGGAGTATGAAAGAGGATGGTTTTGCCAATGAACAGATCGATCTCCTCGTCACCATTGCCAACAGTCTGGGGACAGCGCTGAAGAATGCCCGGCTTTATTCCGCCCTGGAACAATCTTATTCAGAATTGCAGAATACCCAGGAACAGTTGATTAAGTCTGAAAAACTGAGAGCCCTTGGAGAAATGTCGGCGGGGGTGGCCCATGACTTCAATAACATCCTGGGAGCTATCTTGGGCCGGGCGCAATTAATGAAAACGCGAGTGGATGACCCTGCCATTATTCGCGGCCTGGACATCATTGAAAAAGCCGCTATTGACGGAGCCTCTACGGTAAGGCGACTGCAGGATTTCACCCGCAAACGGACTGATCAGGTTTTCGGCCATGTGGACCTTATCCAGGTGATTGAGGACACCCTTTCGATGACTCGCACTCGTTGGGAAGATAGCGCTCATGTCAGCGGCATCCAGTATTCGATCACGACCCAATATGAGCCTATCTTGCCCGTTGCGGGTGACACCTCGGAGTTGAGGGAAGTGTTCACCAATATCATTTTCAATGCCCTGGACGCAATGCCGGGTGGCGGGAAGATTCATATCCATGTCGGAACAGACGAAAACCGTGTGGTCGCCCACATTACGGATACGGGACGGGGCATGACAGAAGAGGTAAAAAAAAGAGTCTTTGATCCTTTCTTTACGACCAAAGGCGTCAAGGGAAATGGCCTGGGCATGAGCGTGGCTTACGGCATCATCATACGGCATAAAGGTGAAATCGAGGTTGAGAGTGCATACGGCAAGGGAACCACAATCAAGGTAACGCTGCCCGTCAATTTACATGCGGCACGCCAAGATCCGGAGGCAGCTATACCCCCCCAAAAGAAAATGGGCCGGGTGCTGATCATAGACGATGAAGCACCTATACGTGATTTGTTAGCGGAAATGCTGGTTCAGCAAGGTCATAAGGTTTTTACTGCTTCCGGAGGGAAAGAGGGCTTGGAAATTTTTAAGGATGAGATGCCCGACTTGGTGATTACAGACCTCGGTATGCCAGAGATCAGCGGCTGGGATGTGGCAACCACGGTGAAAGCCGTCAACCCCTCTACTTCGGTCATTCTCATGACAGGCTGGGGAATTACCCTGGATAAGGATAAAGCCCGGAAGAAGGGGGTTGATGTGGTGGTGGCAAAGCCCTTTCAAATCGGAGAAATGCAAAAGGTCCTCAACGAATTGATCGAATTGCATCACAGCGCTGTGCAGTTCTAGAGAGTGAAGCAGGTCAAGCAAGGCGACAGGGCATTTCTTTCTTACCCTACCTTGTTTCTGTTTGGAGGACCATCGAGGTTACATGCTTCCTGTAACTCACTCTTTGTTCTTCACCCCTCACTCTTCTTTCCTCGCCCTTCGGGCCTGAAAGAATTGTTTGACCGCCTCAAAAACTACGTCTTGTTTTCCACACACCAACTGACATTCCGGTAAGGAGCGCAAAAACACCTTACCATAATGCTTTTCCAGAATTCTGCGATCGAAGATCATGATAGATCCCCGGTCGGCTTTGCTACGAATCAAGCGGCCAAACCCCTGCTTGAACTTTATGACAGCCTGAGGAACGGTGTATTCCAGGAAGGGGTTGCGACCCTTCTCGGCAAGGGCCTCCACCCGGGCTTCGATTACGGGTTCTCTGGGGACACTGAAGGGCAGCTTGGTGAGAATGACATTTTCCAAAGCTTCCCCTGCCACATCCACTCCTTCCCAGAAACTATCGGTGGCGAAGAGGACGCTGGTTTTATCATTCTTAAAAATCTCTGTCAGGCGATGGCGCGGAGCATCTCCTTGCTTAAGGGCTCGAATGCCCAGGGCCTGCAGAGGCTCCTGCAATTCTTGATAAGCCTGGCGAAGCAGAGAGTACGAAGTGAACAAGACCAAAGCCCGCCCTTCCGAGATGATGATCGATTTGAAAATCAGCTTACTCAGTTCTCTTCTAAAACTAGGATGATCTGGCAGGGGAATATCCTTGGGAATGCCCAGGATCACCTGTTCCTGGTAGTTGAAGGAAGACGGGAGAACCAGCTCTAGCAATCGGGACGGGGCAACCCCATCCAGCCCCAACCGCCCTTTGACATAATCAAACTTATCCTCGGTAGTCAGGGTGGCGCTCGTCATCACTACGGTTTCGAATTTCCCAAAGAGGCGCTCTTGGAGTAATTCCGAGACATTGAGGGGTGCTTGTCTCAGGGTGATCAATTTTCTAGCTTTGCTGGGGCGTATCTCGATCCAACTGACTTTGTTTGTGTCGCCGGTATCAAAAATTTCTCCCAAGGTGGTCGCTGCTACTTCAATGCGATCAGTCAAAGCGGTAAGTTCTACGGTCTGCGCCAAAAGGTTTTCTCCAACAGCATCAGGCAACGCTTCCAGCAGCCTCTCCAATACCAGCAACTGTTGATGAAATTCACGCAGCTCGTGGAGAAGTTGCTGAACCAGAGCAAGAATCGCGAACCTTTACTTCTGCTGTTTCATCCTTGGATAGCCCCTCGAAGTATGCTGCCAAATCATCAAAGACACTGGTCAACACAAAGGCTAGATTTTCTCGTTGCGGAATTAGTTTGGTTTGGACATGTTCGAAAATACGGGTATAAAGTTTTACATCGATTTGCTTCTCCAGAAAGCGCAGCCTGGCGAGCAAAAATGGGATGAGCCCCTTTTCCCGTATTCGTTCTTTCTCCCGAATACTGTAAAATCGGCCCAGCAGACGCAACAGGCCGAACTTGGAAATCTGGGCCCCAAAGTAGTCAGTGGCCACATCCTCCACATTGTGTGCTTCGTCCAGAATGATTCGAGAGTATCCTGGCAAGATGGCGACGTCGGAGTATCTTCCCGTGTCCCCTCGCAAGGCTAGATCGGAGAAGAGCAGATGATGGTTGACTACAAGCACATCTGCCGAGGAAGCTTCGCGGCGTGCTCTGTAGAAAAAGCAGCGGCTGTAAAACGGGCATTTGATCCTTCCACAGTTGTCGCTTTCACATGCCACCTTCTCCCAGACTGCTGGGGCGGGAAGAATACTCAAGTCCGATCGACTACCATCGGAGGTCTTGTGCGCCCACTGAATCAGTGCCTTTAACTCTGCGCGGTCCTCCGACTCAATGAGGTGTTCCCCTTCTTTTTCCAGCGAGTCGATCTTACTCAGGCAGACGTAGTTGTTCCGACCTTTGATGAGAATTGCTTTGAACTGTGGGGAAAGGACACTCCTCAGGAAAGGAAGATCTTTATTGATGAGCTGCTCCTGGAGGTTGATGGTGTTGGTCGAAACGACGACCCGTTGTTTGTTTTGGACAGACCAGAAAATGGCCGAGAGCAGATACGAGAGACTTTTTCCAGTGCCCGTGCCTGCCTCAATTAAAGCCAGTTGGGAGCGGTTGAAGGCAGTCCCAACAGCCTCTGTCATGCGCAATTGCTCCGGGCGTGACTCATAGCCGCCTAGTTTTGAAGCAATCGCGCCTTCCGGAGAGATCATTTCTAAAATCTGTGGGATTTTGAGCGGGACCAGTTTCTCCTTTTGGAAGGCCTTCACCACGACATAGACTTGATCCACGCCATTGTTAATGATGTAAAACCCTACGCCCTGGTTCCCGTATTCTGAAGCAATCCCAACGTCTGCCTGGGAAGGGGTCAAATGGCCGGAAGGATGATTGTGAATGATAACGTCACTTTGAGCAGCGACTTGCATCAAGGCCGGCACGGCAGAGTCGTTACCGCGTGCCAGAGGTGTTACTTCCTGGATGATGCCTCGCTCATCGGTGCCAGCCAGAAAGAAAACTTCGTTTCCTCCGGCGTCTTGAATGGTACTTCGCAAAATATCAATGGCTCCAGCAGCCATGAGTTGGTGGATGTGTGACATCGAGGCGATTCCCGAAAAAGTATAGCACTTCAATTGCGGATTGTTGATTTCGAATTGCGGATTAAGTTTACCCGTCTGCTCCTCGATTTGTTAGTATGCTTCGGTCTCTACTGGCCTCGGACTACGCATTGAAGGCAGCAGTCGAATTCGCAATCCGAAGTCCGCAATCCGCAATGGACATGATTGATCTCAGCACTGAAGTTGCAGGCATCCACTTAAAAAACCCCGTCCTCACGGCTAGTGGCACTTTCGGTTATGGCGAAGAGTTCAGCCAGATGATCGATCTAAATCAGCTGGGTGGATTTGTGGTCAAGGGGCTTTCGCTCGAACCCATGCAGGGCGCTTCCCAGCCCCGCTTGCACGAGACCGCTGCAGGGATGTTGAATGCTATCGGTCTACAGAATGTGGGTGCCCAAAGATTTGTGGCAGAGAAGTTATCAAGACTCCGACAATACCAGACCCGAATTTTTGCCAATGTCTTTGGATACACTACCGAAGAATACGTCAAGGTCATTGAGATTCTGAATGCGGCAGAGGGTTTGGCAGGATATGAGATCAATATTTCCTGTCCCAATGTAAAAAAAGGCGGTATCGTCTATGGCGTTGATCCTGAAGCGACCTATGAAGTGGTAAAAGCGATTAAGTCGGTGGCAAAGATTCCAGTCATTGTAAAGCTTTCGCCCAACGTCACAGATATTACGGTTATAGCCAAGGCGGCAGAAGATGCGGGTGCGGATGCACTCTCTCTGATCAACACCTTATTGGGTATGGCGATCGATGTGGACACCCATAGGCCAAGATTGGGCAATCTTACCGGCGGACTCTCGGGGCCGGCCATAAAACCAGTGGCTGTAAGGATGGTTTATCAAGTGGTCAAGTCGGTAAGAATCCCGGTGATTGGGATTGGCGGCATCTCCACGGCCGAAGATGCCCTCGAGTATCTGCTGGTGGGTGCGAAGGCGGTTGAGGTCGGAACGGCAAACTTTTTGGATCCCGAAGCTCCCATCAAGATTATTGAGGGGCTCGCCGCTTACTGCAGACGGAAAGGGATCTTTAAGCTCAATTCCATCATAGGTGGGTTAAGAGAGTAGATGAAAGCCTGAGACCTCAGGCACCCCGTGAGTTGATGGTTACCCGAGTTCGGTCAGTAACCAGCCTTCCAAGATCCGGACACTCGATCCAGCAGGCGACGTTTTCCCGGCAGCCAAGCGCGAGGTTTAAAGCGTGGGTGATCCGTCCGCAGCAGATGTGACAGACAAGAGACTTAGGCGATATTATATTGTTAATGACTATGTATCGACCCGTGCTCAGAGTGCCTGATTTCCCTACCCTGGAGCGCCAGGTCTTGCGCTTTTGGGAGGAGAACCGTATTTTCGACAAGCTGCGCGAGCAGACTGCAAATGGTTCGCCATGGTCGTTTCTCGACGGACCGATCACAGCGAATAATCCCATGGGCGTGCATCACGCCTGGGGTCGGTCGCTGAAAGACATGTACCAGCGCTACCACGCGATGAACGGTCACGCGTTGCGGTACCAGAACGGGTTCGACTGCCAAGGATTGTGGGTGGAAGTCGAGGTCGAAAAAAGCCTCGGACTCCAGACCAAGCGTGATATTCGCCACTTCGGCATTGAGAAGTTCGTTCGGACCTGCAAGGAGCGCGTGCTGACCTACGCTGCGCGGCAGACCGAGCAATCAATACGCCTGGGCTACTGGTGCGATTGGGATGACCCCAAACTGCTGCTCGCGTTGCGCGACGCGCTGGCTGACGGAGATCGGGTGGTCACGGCCAAACTGCCCAGCGGGCGGACCGAAACAGCGCGAGCGAGCGAGATAATCCGGAAGCTGGGTAGCCCGGAGTATGGCGGCAGCTACTTTACCTTCTCCGACGAAAACAACTATACGATCTGGGCGTTCCTCAAGAAGTGCCACAACCAGGGTTTCATCTACCGCGGGCACGACGTCATGCCGTGGTGCGGCCGTTGCGGTACGGGACTGTCGCAGATGGAGGTGGCTGAAGGGCGTCGCATCACCACCCACATGTCAG
>QHZQ01000309.1 GCA_003224725.1 Acidobacteriota bacterium
GATATGTTTAATGCATTCAACCGCGCGAATTTCATCGCGAATTCCTGGACTCCGAGCACCAATATCAGCGGCGGAGACTTCGCGCTGGTGGGCGCCGCCGAGAGTGGAAGGGCCATGCTGTTCGGCCTGCGAATCGATTATTAAGGAATCGAGTTTAAGGTAACGCAAGGTGGAATGCCTCAAGGCAAGCTGGGTCAGCAGATCAACCCAGCCTTTTCTTGTTTCCGAAGTGCCTGGCCAGTGGTACCTGGTATCTCTTGCGGCAGTCTTACCGAAAATCGTTCGGAAAAGCGGCTACCTGGAAATCAACCCTCTATTTGGCAGCGGGAGTTGGTTGCGAACCGGAGGAGGGTTGGTCCCGTGAAGGTTTAGTTTCTTCACGCATGGTTTCTCCAGCGTCCTTCTGGTTTCTATCCTTTTCCTGTTCCTCTTTAGCTAGCCTCTCGAAAATAGCCAGGTGATGCTTCCGCTTTTCCTCGTCTTTGAGCCGGGTGTAAACCCGGGCAAGCTGGAAATGGGTCTCCTTGAAATTGGGATCTAATTCCAAAGCTTTTGACAATACGGGTAGCGCTTCTTCGGCATTTTCCAAAATCAGGTAAGATCGGCCGAGCTGCACGTGCGCCATCTTTAGCCTCGGATCGGCCGCCACCGCTGCTCGAAGGAAAGGAATAGCCTCCTTGGCTTTTTCGGTCTTCAAAAGGATCTCAGCCAAATAGTAGTTGGCCAGAGGGTGGTTTGGGTCTTCTTGCAGTGCCTTCTTGAGTTCCAGCTCTGATTCGGGGTAGTTGGCGACCTTATAGTAAGCTTCCCCAAGAGAAAAATGGGTTCCCGGGAAACCAGGCTTTTGTTTTAGAACTTCCTGGAATTCCTTGATGGCCTCAGCGAAGTAAGAACCTTCGGCGTAGGACTGGCCTCTCAAAGCGTGGAAGAACACGGAGTCGGGATCAAGATGATTGAAGGCGCGCAAACCCAGGGATTTATAAAGCAAGGCTAATTCGTACCAGACCCTGGAATCTTTAGGGTCGTTTCTAACGAGTATCTCTAGATGCTGGGTGGCCTCCGGGTCGCGGTTGAGGGCTCGCAAAACCTTGGCTGAATAAAAGTGAGCGCGGCGATACTCCGGATCGACTTTAAGCTCCTTGTCAAAGCAGTCGAGAGCCCTTTCAAACTGGTTAAGGCCAAAATAAGAGTGCCCGAGGTAAAAGTTCACTTCTGGGTACCGGGGATTCTGCTGCAGTACTTTCTGAAAAACGTCAATGGAATCCTGAAACTTCAGCTCGGTCTGGTAAACAATGCCCAATCGCTTGAGGACTTCCACCTGATTGGGGAACGCCGACAGAGCCTGCTGATACGTCCTTTCCGCTCCTGCGTAGTCTTCACGTTTTTCAAGTTCTCTGGCTGTGGAAAGGAAGCGTTCGAGTGTCTGGGTTGAGCCTTGCGAAAGGCCAATGTTGGGACCAATGTTGGATAACAAAAGGAAAAGCATGGACAGGAGGCTGACTAGATGCTCTTTTTTCGGTTTCAAATGAAAACCTCGATTCACGTGCGAGAGTAGTCTTGGACCCTACAAAAATAACATGATTAGCACTGAATCGCAAAGGACGGACAGTCACCCTGAGTTGCGACAGGTGGAGCGGGCGCTCTCGATACGGGTCCAACCCGCAACAGAGCGCGCGTCTCACCTTTTTGACTTAACACCTGTGGGTGAAGGGCGCACCAGGAAGAGATGACTATATGAGTCGATCGTTCTCGTTCACGTCGTCTTCCTCGGTTTTAGCAGCCGGGGACGAGTGCGAGGACACAACGAGGGACGACTCTCAGGTAAGGCGCATCCTGATCCCGGAGATCTCCACGAGCATCAAAATCAGTCCTCCTCTCGGGAGGATTGCAGGGGTGGGTTGTTCCGCACCGGAAGGACCAGCCTGAAAGAATTGGGAGGGCGAGCCTCCTGGCGAGCCCTCGCCCCAGAAGTCCTTGCCCCATGAGGCTCGGCGGGAGCCTCGCCCTCCCGGTCTGGATTATCACAGGAGGTGATTATGGAACCAAACCAGAGTGAATTGCCTCGCTGGGAGCGTGCCGGCCGCCTGGTTGCCGGAATGTTGCTGGCTTTCGGCCTGGCCAGTTGTTCGAGGCAACCGGCAATGTCTGCCGAGGATGGGCCGATGTCGGTGGAAGAACTTGAAAAGATACCCAAGATTGATGTCCATGCCCATATCTCGGACTTTGGAGACACCGGCGCGGAACAATTCATCGGCTTACTGAAAAAACATAATTTCAAATGGTTAGATATTTGTGTGGTCGGAACAGAATGGGAGAGACTGCAAAGGAAAATCGCTTTAGCCGAGAAGTTTCACAAAGCTTACCCTCAGCGCATTGCCTGGGCGACTTCCTTTAATTTGACCAACTGGGGAAACCCGGATTGGGAGAAATCGGCTCTGGCTACGCTTGAGCAAGGATTTGCAGAGGGTGCAGTGGCAGTGAAATTCTGGAAAGAGATCGGCATGGTCGTGAAGGACCCGAATGGCCATTATGTGATGTTTGACGACTCGCGATTTGATCCCCTCCTTGATCTAATTCAAAAGAGCGGCAAGACTGCCATAGCTCACATCGGGGAACCCTATAATTGCTGGCTTCCCTTAGATTCGATGACGGTCGACGGTGACCGCCACTACTTCAGGGACCATCCCCAGTATCATGGATATTTGCACCCTGAAGTTCCGGGTTACTGGCAGCAAATCGAAGCGCGCGACCATGTCCTGGCAAAACATCCTCGTCTCCGGATGGTTGGCTGTCACCTGGGAAGCCTGGAATTTGATGTTGACGAACTGGCCAAACGCTTGGACCGCTATCCTAATTTGGCTGTTGATATGGCGGCTCGGATCGTCCATTTTCAAGTACAGGACCAGAAGAAGGTTAGCAAATTTATCATAAAATACCAGGACAGACTGCTCTATGGCACTGACAACGACGTAGGAGAAAGAAAAGCGGATCTGCAATCGGAGCTGCTGCGCTGCGAAGAGGTGTACCGCAGGGACTATCGCTATTTCGCCACGGACCAGGAAATCGAAATTCCTGAAATTAAAGCCAACTTCAAGGTGCGTGGGCTGGCCCTTCCGGCGTCAATACTCAAGAAGATCTACTACGAAAATGCGGTGAAGTGGTTTCCGGGAATTTGAGATCGATTGGGCCTATGGGTACAGTCCGGTCATGCACGGAGGAAATGTTCTCCCGCATCCCTGGCTCTCTACCCGCTGTGGCGGGGAATGCCCGCCAGCTCCGCTAGGAGCGAAATATTTATAGAGAAGAGCTTCCTGTTGAACTCTCCCAGCTCCGTTAGGAGCGGCACCGACGTCCGGTTCGCTATGGCGCTCCTGACGGAGCTAGAGGAATGGGAGGGGCTGGTTAGCTATAAATATTTCGCTCCTAGCGGAGCTGGCGGCATTTCAAGCTCGCCGAGTCAAGGCGAATTCTCAGCCCAAGTGCATAATTTGGTTTCCACGTTTTGATCGCGCGGCAGAGGGCGGATTGCCGATGCAGCAAGGAATTTGAAGGTTCTATTCTATCGTTGATTGCATGATTTGGACTCAATCGTCTGGGCAAGGAGTAACGTGAAATCTCCCGAGAAACGGAATGAGGCAGTCTTAGAAACACGCGCGGCCTTCACATGGCGGAAATACGGCGGCTTCGTCCTCGCGGCAGTCGCCTTCGGCGTTATGCTGGTGTCGACATCAACCTTGTCTCGACCGACGCCCCAGGTGAAGGTTTTGGACGACTTTGAAACAGACGCTTCCCTCACTCGTTGGCAAGGTTCTGTAAAAATCTCAACGGCTCATCCAGCTCATGGGAGAAACTGCCTGGAGGTTCGGTTCGACTCTCATTCTGGGATTCTCACTACCGCGTTTCAAGAAGGAAATTGGACTGGCTACGAGCGTCTCCTCTTTGATGTCTACAACCCTGAGGCCACACCCATTATTCTCTCACTGCGTCTCTATGATGCTGTAGGCGGAGACGGCCCGAATGTGGCACCTCACGATCTATACCGGGCGGACCGGAAACTCTTTCTCGGTTCTGGATGGACTCACATCGAAGTAGTTCTCAGGGATCTTGATACGAGCTCCGAACTGCGTTCAATAGCCCTCGATCAGGTTCGACGACTGACGATTATGGCCGACACCGGGTCTCATCCTCTGACTCTCTTCTTTGATAATTTGCGTCTCGTTACCGGGGCTGAAGGGGATTCGACACTCTCAGCCCAGGCCCCGCAGGATATTACGACCCGGTTGGAGGGTCGCTGGGTGACCATTCTTCAAGTGGGACCCCGGGACAAGATACCAGAGAGTGCCACAGTTCGGGGTCTCCGGAACGAAGCTCAGCTCGAATACCAAGCGCTCAAGTCCACGATCGAGAGCTCTGAGCATATGGGTCTCGACACGATTTACTCTCAGGCGGAGTTGGTTGTGGCTGAGTTGGGTTTGTACTTTCGCCCGACGCTGGCCTGGTTCAACAACGATCGCGAGAAGGAACGGATGTTTGGATACGCAGCTGAGGCCTGCCGGCGAGAGCGGCAGCGTTTGGAGAAACTACTTACAGGCGAAGTTCGGCTACCTGAGCGTGATGACACACAGGTTAGCCCGCCGCCGGTACCGCCCTATCCTCGTCTGCGAAACCTTTCCATCCAAAACGGTTTTTTTGTGAATCAAGATGAGCGGCCGCTGTTTATCACTTCTGTGCACGGTCCTAGCCGAGGGTTGCTGAAATTCTTTGCGACGCCCATGCAGCACATTGAAAGCTACTCGGTAGGCGGCGGTTCGCGCTGGACGGTCCGCTCTT
>QHZQ01000145.1:0-15757 GCA_003224725.1 Acidobacteriota bacterium
AAGATTCAACAGTGTCCTTCCTGAGGACTTCAGTTCCTCTCGGAAATCTCTTTTACCATGGAGGGCGACGGTTGGAGTGAATTTATAGGGATCCAATGCTTCTAGAGCATCCAGCAATACCCGCTGTCCTCCGCCTATGGTTCCAAACTGGTCCAGAAAAAGAAGTTTGTATGGCATTGCAAATCTAAGTCCCTGACGAGCATCCTCAGACCGCGAGAATTCCGGCTCTATCGGCCACGGACCCCTCACCCGGCCTCCGTCCACCCTCTCCTCCCTGGGGAGAGGCATGGGAGCTTTGAGAAAGCTCCCTGGGTAAGGGGTGGAAGGTTAACAAAATTTGACCAAAGTTCAAACTTCCTCGCCACCAAGTAACCCTAGTACGGAGAGTAAAATCTGTCACTACAAAGAAGAAATCCGTTCACTGCTTGTCAAGCGAGGATGGTGACAATCGACCAACTTTCTGAACGGCTCCCATAAAGAGAAAATAGATAACCAGATTTCGCCAGTACGTGAAGATATCTCCTGTGAGCATCTGAACCATTTGACCACACCAGAAGGCAAATAAAAAGGCACTATAAGTGCGAATGGTTGAATTTTGTTGCTGGCTGGTTTTATGAAGTGATCTGAGGACGGTGAGACTGAGGATGAGGAAGGCAACGAGTCCAAGAATCCCTGTTTCAAAGGCCAGACTTAGAAAACCATTATCCGGAATAAGTGTTGTGCCAAATAGATTCGTATGGGGAAGCGTTTTGTAACCGATTCCGAAAAGCAGAAACCAGGGATGATCGGCAAAGAATCCCAATAGCTTCATCCAGGTTTCCCAACGGCCACTGGTGGCAAAATTGGGATCACTCCAAAGTTCTAAAAGGGTTCCTAGCCTCCACTGAAAAAAGTTCAGTACGATTTCCGGAGAGACCAGATAAATTAGAAATACAAAGCTTCCTATCAGGAGGATGACACGCGTTGCAAAGCGAAGTCGACGCTTTTGTTGAAACATCAAGAAAACCCCTACGGTCACCAGAACATTCATCCAGGATCCTCGTGAGTATGAGAGAAAGAGTGCCGTAGAAAAAATCCCGATGAGTAGATATGGCCAGGCACGACTGATCATCGAGGCACCCTTTGATAGGGAGTGTCGGTTTATGAGAGAAAGGGATAAAAAAAAAGCACAGATGTTGCCGAAGCTACTGGCTTCATAGAACATTCCTTGAGCTCGGCGGATTTTTTCCCCATGTAAGGAAATAAATTGTTCAGCAAAAGGGTGCGGAATTGAGAGCGGTACATAGAAATCAACGATGCCGTACGTGGCTGTCAAAGCCCCCACAGCCAGTAGAAATTGAACAAAAGCGGAAAAGTGAGCCTCTTCGCGAATTAGACTGGTATTACGGATCCAGAAGTAGATAAAAAACGGTTGCACTATGAGAAGAAAGCGAAGACTCGATTGGAGCCCAAGCCATGGACCTGAAAGCCAATAAGCAAAGGGTAAAGAAACCGCTGTAGCCATTAGAAAGAGGAGTCCTGCTTCACCAATAGAATCCCACTTCAGGCGTTGAATTTCCTGTCTTACGACGAGCGCCAAAACCAAACTCAAGAACAAGAAATTGGAAAGGTATACAGGTAATCCTCCGCCCAATGCCGATGGGTAGAAAGGTGGGACGACCAGCACCGATAAGCAAAATAGATAGAGAAAACCTTGCGCTGATTTTTCCCAAACCACACAAAGGGCCAGGAGTCCAATGAGGACAAAGGAAAAGAGCAGGGAGGGAGATGGCAGGAAGACTACCATGAAGCTCGAAACTAGGGCGATCATTAGATGGAGCAGGGACTCGTAAGAATGACCGGTCAAAGAGAGAATTCTGGTTTGAGGAGACACGGTTGTCATTATCATGACGAGATCAAGAAAAACTCTGGCCTTTTTAAAGTTTAAAGAATGCTCAAACACCCCCACTCATGGTTCTCCCTCTCCTCCTGGGAGAGGGTGGCGCGAAGCGACGGGTGAGGGTCAACCGCGTTTTTCGGTGCCACAAATGTCCAATCTCCAGACCCCGCGCTTCAGCGCGGCGTTTTGGACCCCTTCTCTTGTCCAGGATTCGCTCGTGCAATGAGTGTAATTATGAAATGCACTACTTAAGCCGGGAATCATGCTGCATTGGTAGCCACGACGAATTGCCTTTCTAATTCGTCGTGGTCTTCTGTGGCCCTCGGTGAAGCGCTCACGGCGAGAAGAGCCCAAGCAGAACCCAAGCAGAACCTACTCACAACAATCTACCCGCCATAACTGGCGCTTTGCTGCTCAGATCACAAGAAGCTTGAATCATGGTGAGAGTGGCTACAATCCCGTTCCACTCCGCTTAATTTCTCTGACCTTTTCGTCGTCCAACGCTTCTCGTTTGGATCTTGGCTTTGCCAGATCTAAATTTTGAAGCAAGAAAGCTAAAAGTGTTGAACCCAAAAATCCAAAACATGCTCCCAAAACGACATTCAATGGAATGCGGGGTTTAATCGGTCTGTCGGGAGGAAGCGCGGGAGCGATCAGTTTCAGATAGGTGGTCGGACCTACATTCAAGGCGGCCTCCTGGTATTTTTTGTTGAACGATACATAGGTATCGCTTGCAAGCTTAGCTTGAAGAGAAAGCCGATCAAAAGTGTTTTCCTTGGCGATTTTCTCCGGAAGTAACAGAGCCAGTTTCTGCTTAATGGATTCAAACTTCTTCTGTAACATCTGTATTTCCGCCTTTATCCCAAGAATTTCCGAGTCAGCTTCCAGGAGCTGCCCCTGAATTTGCTGGTGAAGGAGGTCTGCCCCTTCTTCTTTGATGGGGGTATTAGGTGGGAATTTGGGTTTGTCTCCAGTGGAGGTATTTCGCGCTTCGGGATAAGCAGAATCTGAGTTGAGGCGGGGATTCAATTCAGCGTCTTGCCGGTTTAGCTGCGAAAGGAGCCACTCGCGTTTGGTGGTGTGACGCACCAACGAGCTATCCAACCGGCTCAACTCGGCTTCATTTTTCGATTTTTCTTCCAGCAGGTCCCGAACGGCTTCACGCAACTCTTCCAGCTTTGAATTCCGGCTGAATTCCATGAGAGTTTGTCGGGAAGATTCCAATTCTTCGGCTGCTCGGTCCAATTGTTTCTTGATGAGCAGACGGGTTGTCTGGGTGTCTTTGGCATTCGCTTCTTCATCTAAGGAAATAATATTAGTTGCGAAGAAATTGGCGATGTCGGAAGCCAGACGGGCATCGGGGAATTCGACGCTCACGTTCAAAAGTCGCGTATTCTTGGGAAGTTGGACTTGCAGAAACCGTTGACGTTTAAATTTGTCAACGCTCAACTTGTAAGGCGGATTTTGGAGTCCGAAATTCTCAATGCTCTTTTGGATCAGATAATCGTTAGTACCGAAAGTTTCGTATGAGCGCAGCAGATCGTAATAGACAAAATTAAACATTCTTGTGTCAGCGCCAGCCACTGGCGATTCGGAAATGAGCAAAGTGGCTGTGGCACTGAAGGTTTTGGGTAGCACGAAGCTGAACACAAAGGCGCCAAGGGCTGCAGTGGCGGTAGACAATAGTATCAAGTTTTTCCGTTTTCGGAAGATCGTCCACAAATCCCAAAACGTATACTCTCTCTCGACGAAATCCATGTCGCCCTGTCTGCTGAAAAAGTATTGAAAGTGGGAGGCGCTGTCCTCAGCGGCGACTTCTGTGGCAGCATGATCAGTCGCCGCGCAGAGTGTCCATCCCACATTTTCATCCTGGGTATCACCGCCCCGGGAAGAATGGCTCTTCTTGAAGAGGCTCGTGGCCAGCCGGGGTCTCCGCCGCTACAACATTTTCATCGGCGCTGCATCCCCGGAGAAATGGGGGACTCACTCACAAGACGTTTGAATTGCGCCTTCGAGTAGGCCCAGACCTATCTGTAAGCCATCTTACTCTTGCAAAAATACATTACAAATCTATGAATGTCAAAATAGCCTGCGGGAAAGATTAAAGCCGATGGTTAGGTTGCTAATCGAGCTGTCAAGACCCAGCGAGGTACGAGTGGCGGAACGAAGCGATACGGTGGTTCCAGGCGAGTTCGAGACCCCTAAAGTAAAGCTGTGTCGGTAAATTTTCTTCTGCACACCAAACATAAACGCAGGGTGTCGCGGCTCTTCCAAGAGGCCGCCCGTCCTTATGATTCCTTCAGCAATGAAGGCGACTGTGGGGCGGAAATCAATAGAAATTCCTGCTCCAATGGCCATTGTGTTTTCTCCGTCGACTTTTGGAGGAGGCTGGTCAAAGGCCGTGACCAGAGGACGAGCATTAAAGGAAAGCGACGGCACAAGATAAACCTGGGCTCGTTTCTTGATGCTTCGAGCGAGCGCCAACTCCAGGCTGGTGACGTAATTCTCACGAAAGTGGTTGGCTCCCTCCACCGCAACCCGAAAGGTGCTGGAAAAGGGATGGCCTTTAGCTTCTTGCAAGAGTTGGGCGCCGCCATAAAGCTCAATGATTCTACCTAAACCAGTGGGAACGCGATATGCCCCAACAAAGAATGTGTCTGTGATTCCGTAAGTCAGTCCGAAGGAAGAAAACGAATATCCATCCAATCCAAAAAGGTTGTTCATTGCTTGCCCTTTGAAAGCCCTGCCATCGTCGAAGGCGAAACGATGTGTGAAGTCTACAATAAGCGCCTTTTTCTCCAAATGATGGGTGGTGGGCAGTGTCCACAGATTGATATCTTCAGTGTAATAGACTTCCTTTTCCTCCTTCTTTTCCTTGGACTCTTGGGCTGCTTCGTCGCTTGAACCAGAGGAAGCTTTTTCTGTAGTGCCGGTCGTTTCCGCGATGACCTCGTGGATCGTTTTAGTTTGGGTATCGATCAAGTACTTCTTCCCGTCTCTTTCCAGCAAGATTTGAGAGGTTGAATTATTGACAAACTGGATACCTTCTAACCTGGAAATCGGCGAAAGGCGAGATGTCTTCAAAGCTTGGATTGCGCCCAGGTCGCTCGAAATTGAAGGCTGGGCAGGATAATCCGAAGGAGCCTGTGCCCAAGTATTGGAATGAAAAGTTGATAAAACGAGTACAATTGTTACCAACATCGACGGCAAAAACATGAAAATAGACCTCCTGGGTAATTCGGTGCCGCTTGCTCACGCGCGCGGGACTGATCACCACTGTACCGCGACCGTGAGGGCGCGGCGAGATTTGATTTTTCAGGTGCGATTTGACCGCTTGCTCATGCGCGCGGTACTGATCACCCTGCAGTTACTGTACCGCGACCGTGAGGAAGCAGCGAGATTCTCAATTTCTTTACACCTTCAGGCTCTCCCATCGTCCCGCGGTTCCACTCGAGCGTTATTATCTCCGGAGCTCCTTTTGCAGAAGGCTCTTAATGGCCTCGACGGCAGTCGAGGGCCCCCCTGAGTACTTTAAAGTGTAAGTGCCAATTCCGACTAATTGCTCTAACACTGAATAATGCCGTGCAATCACCACCTCTTCATCCAAAACAATGTCTTGGCAGAGGCGTTCCAAGGCTTTCTCTGGGCGCATTGGCGAAAGCCTTGGCACGGCACCATCTTCACGCTCGAGAAAAACCAAGCCCACTGGCTGACAAGAGGCCAGGGGGCTACCCGGAAACCGACGTGATGTATCAATTTCCAGGTACCAGTCATGTTCTCTTCTTAGAGTGACTTTTTCATCAGCTAGTTCCGGAAAGAGTTGAACCGCATTGGGCAGCAAACGCAGACACCAGGGATTTCCCCAAAGTAACAATCTTTTGCTGGCAGGATCAATGCGCAGGTGAGCGACATCATCAGTTAAGATCTGCATCCCGGACTTCGCGCATGCATAAGCCAGGCTACTCTTTCCTGCTCCTGCCGTGCCGCAGATCAAAACACCATAGTCATTGAAGGCAACCCCGGAACAGTGAACAGGGGTATGGCTGCGATGGACCACTAATACATGAAACAAGCATTCCAAAAATGTATAGCGGAAAAAAGCTGTATTTCCCGCGATTTCTGGGGTCACAAACCCGACGGCACATCCGGAGGCTAAATCGGCAGCCGCAAAATTGCGATCATTGCAGGCGATGTGGAAAATGTGTTTAAGGGAGCGATAGCAGGGAATAGGTGGAGGAGCATCATCATGCTGATCCGCATCAACGCATATCTGAATCAGGAATTCAGGCTCCTCAGTGGGGGGTGGTGCCCCATATGAACCAAAACTTTGCCTTGAAGCTGTTACAACGGCTTCGTCGTTGCTTTCCACTTGGACAACCGTACCTAAGGGGAAGAACCGTTCTCGGAAACGGATGGGTACACCACGACGCAATGGGTCCGGACAAGTGGACAGTTGGGGAAGAACTCGTGAAGAAGCGGATGTTGTCACAAGGCTCAACTGATATCGAATGGTTTTTCAGAGCGTTATGGGCGATGAAACGAGAACTTTGTTTTCGTTTTTCCCGAAGGCACCCCACCAGCCCGACAATGCATCGCGCCGGGATATCAAGGGGACCGTCCTTACCCAGTTACGCTAGGGTTCCTTGGTAGCGAAGAAGTTCAAATTCTGGTCAAGTTTGTTAACCTGCCGTCCCCTCACCCCCAGCCCTCTCCCATTGGGAGAGGGTGGCGGAAGGTCGGGTGAGGGGTGAGTCTGCAACGGAGACGCAACGCTCGGCGGTCTGAGGTTGCTCACTACAACTTAAGATGTTCTCTTAGCACCCTGAATAGGTTGGGTCAATGTCAGCTTGAGAGTCCCATTCCTGGCGAATGAATCACACACTCCCAGAGAATCAGGAAATATTGTATAGGTAAAAAGAGAAGAGGTATACGAAAGGTTGTTGAATGGTTTATTTGATTGTTTGAATCGTCTTTCGGTTGGGTAAGAAGCTGAATGGGCCTTCTGCAAAGGCATTGTTGATGGCCTTTATCCTTGACATCGCGAAATGAAGCGATGTATAGTCGCACTCGCTTTCTGTAGGTCTGTCGCTCGTTCGGGCGGTTAGCTCAGGTGGGAGAGCGTATCCCTTACAAGGATGAGGTCGCTGGTTCGATCCCAGCACCGCCCACCATGGCTCTTCAAATTAGCGGGGTCGTAGTTCAGTTGGCTAGAACGCTGGCCTGTCACGTCAGAGGTCGCGGGTTCGAGTCCCGTCGGCCCCGCCATTCCTGTCCAAAATACGCCGTTTAGATAATCAGTAGGACCGGGCGTTGCCGAAACCTGCGGTTCGTCGCATAGTGGCGCGCTATGCTCACCCGCACAAATCTCTCCGGGCCGACCGCGGTCGGCCAATTATGATGTTGCAAACTAGACAAGGGCTTCGCCCTTGATATCCCTGGTGGAACGCGCGCTCCGTCGCGCGTTTTCCAGCGTGCGCAGAGCGCCCGCTCCACCACAAGCCGGCCAAACGAGAACAGAATTCTCGTTCCGATGCAAATAACGGCCTAGGCGTTGTCGGCGACGGGGCGCCGAAAACGTGGCCCTTCGGGCAGCACAAAACAAAAGGCCTCCAGCCAACGGTGACGGCGTTTCTGAACAAACAGGGTTGGATTTGCCATTTTCCATGTGTGCCACTCTAACTAATTGATTCCTTGTCAGATTTACAACTTGAAAAACATTTTTTTAAGTTTGGGCCCTAAGGGTCTAAACCAACAGTTTTCCCTTCGTGATCGCCTCAACTTGACAATACCGTTGGCCGGCAGCTAAAGTGGCGCTGAAACCCATTGGAGGATCACGACCATGATTTACTACGGATCGAAAGACCTCGCTGACAGCTTTCGTACGGTGCGGAAGAACACCATCGTTATAGCGGAGGATATTCCCGAGCAGCACTACGGCTTCCGGGCTGCACCCGAGACACGAACCGTGGGGCAGATGCTGGTGCATATCGCGCTGATGCCCCGTTTGGGCGAGCAAATTCACCTCATCGAACGGCGAACCACACTCGAGGGGTTCGATTTCTTCGGTTTGATGGGTGCACTGAGAACCGAGGAACAGGTGGTGCGGCCGAAGGCAGAGATACTCGGTATGCTGCGTGCAGAGGGCGACAAGTTCACCCAATTGCTGGAGGGATTATCGGAAGACTTCTTGAGCCAGCGTGTTGCGTATCCGCAGGGGATGATGCCGCCCAGCAAATCCCGGTTCGAAATGTTGATGAGCCTCAAGGAGCACGAGATGCACCACCGCGGGCAGCTCATGTTGATGGAGCGCCAGCTGGGCATTGTGCCGCACCTAACGCGCGAGATGCAAACACGGATCGCCGCCGTGCAGGCCCATAAAGGCCATGCATAGTCTCTGGGCCTACACCTATGCCCCGTCTCATCAATGGTGCTTGGTGCCACTTTTCGATAACACCGTAATACGGCAACCCCTCGATAAATCGAGGGACTCTGGAGATTGGACATTTCAAGTAGCGACAGGCATTCTTGCCTGTCTTGAGCTGCTGCAGAGACGAGTTTGACAGGCAGGAATGCCTGTCGCTACCAACTTTTTCCGCTGAAGTCGCAAAATGCCAATCTCTAAAGCCCCTCGATAAATCGAGCGGCCCATAAGACAGAGACGCTATTAAAATGTCTAAATTCGAGACATTGAAAACCTGCATTTTGGCCGCTTGGTTGGCAACGAGCCTGCTCGCCCAGGAGACGGCCTCCTCGAACGCAGACTCTGCGTCCTGGCGCGACCAGGCGGCTGCCGCCTACCTCGATGGGCGGCTAGATTGGTGGATGGGCTGGTCGGTGGCTGCCCGCGATCACGAAACGTTCTGCGTCTCCTGTCACACAGTGGTGCCCTACGCCATGGCTCGGCCCGCCCTTCGAGCGGCTCTTGCAGAGCAAGCCCCCTCTGCAATCGAACGCAAGCTTCTGAACAACGTCACCAAGCGCGTCCGGATGTGGAAGGAAGTTGAGCCCTTCTATCCCGACCGGACGAGGGGTGTCCCCAAGACCGCCGAATCGCGTGGGACTGAGTCCATTCTCAATGCTCTGATCCTGGCAGGCTATGATGGGCTTACGGGTAATTTAAGTCCTGACACTCGGCTGGCGCTTGACCATATGTGGGCGCAACAGTTGAAGACCGGAGAAGCCAAGGGGGCGTGGTCCTGGCTGCAGTTTCACAACTCGCCGTGGGAAGGTGACTCTCAGTATTACGGAGCGACGCTCGCGGCGATCGCTGTGGGCACTGCGCCCGCCAACTATCGCTCTGCCCCTGAAATTCAAGAGGGTTTGACATGGCTCCGCGAATATCTTGTGCAGCAGCTCGCCTCGCAAATCCTGATCGATCGCGTGATGCTTCTCTGGGCGTCGACGAAGGTCCCTGGACTACTAACGCGTGCGCAACAACAGTCCATCATTGATCAAGCACTCAGCCAGCAGCAGGCGGACGGAGGCTTTAGCCTGTCTTCGTTCATCGGAGCGTGGAAGCGGAGAGACAATACCCCCCTGGAGACCCAGAGTGATGGTTATGCCACCGGGGTCGTCACTTTCGTGCTGCAGCAGGCCGGCGTGGCGCGCGATCAGCCCCAGTTGAAGCGGGGCCTGGCCTGGCTAAGGCTACATCAGGACAAGAGGGAAGGCCGCTGGCTGGCCTATTCGCTGAACAAAGAACGAGACCTGTCTTCTGACATCGGACGTTTCATGAGTGACGCGGCGACGGCTTATGCTGTACTAGCGCTAAAATACGCCAACGCAAACTAAAAGCCAGAAGCCGATTTAACCGCAAAGAGCACGAAGACCTCTGCCAACTACTGATTAGGTATGAACGTGTTGGCAGTCGCGTTCCATCAGCGGAATGGATGCTTCCACATATTGTTCTGACAGCTAGCTGCGAGACAGAGCCTTGAGTTGGACGCCCCTCTTTGTGCTCCTTGTGTTCTTTGTGGTAGGAAGGGATGTCGTGAAAGACATCATGCAATTGTGTGATCTGGTTCGACAAATTGCTTATGACATTCATGTCTATCACGGTCATGGGCACCTGGAGAAAGTCTACGAGAATGCCGTCGCCCATCGCCTTCGCAAAGCGGGTCTGGACGTGAAGCAACAGTTTCCACTCAAGGTACACGATGAGGACGGAACGTTGATCGGGGAGTATGTTGCCGACCTTTTGATCGAAGGGATACTGATCATCGAAATTAAAGCGGCGAAAGCCCTGGGGCCTGAGCATGAAGCCCAGATTCTCGGGTACCTTAAGTCGTCACGTCTTGAGCATGGGCTGCTCATCAACTTTGGTTCTTACAAGTTTGAAATTCGCAAGTTTGTTTGGACGGAGGGGCAAACGACCGCAAAGAACGCAAAGGGCACAAAGGGGAATACCCATGAAAGATATCAGCGCTCTCTGCGATCAGGTCAGGCCCATTGCCTATGTGATCTTTGTGTTCTTTGTGGTTGAGAGTTTATGAATCGTCACCGAAAGCGCTCAGCGCACCTCTTGAGATCCTTTCACAAATTCCACGTAGCCGTGTCTTTCCAGAAAGTGGAAATATCCAACAAAATCGAAGTCCGACGGCCCTAGTTCAAGACGAGTCAGACGAATCACTTCAGCTAAGGTTCTGTGGCCGTCACACCAATACAGAGCCGTCACTGGCGTTCCTGAGAATCCCGCGGCTGGATAGCCTTCGCGTTGGTCCACAGGCAAGTCATCGAGCGGAAGGGTCCCGATCCTTTTACGCTTGACCACGATTCCGCTTGCCGCTGCCAGTTGAGCGTTCGCCGCCGCCACGGCCGGCTCGACAGGGGTTGCGATTCCGAGTTGACTGGCTCTTCGGTTCACCGCAACCCGCAATCGCTCCGCCTGTGTCTGACTGAAGCTTTCCAGGCTTTGCAGGAGCGGAGACAAGCTAAGTTTTGTTTTTTCGTGCCCGCTTTCGGGAATCAGTCTCAAAACGGAAAGAACCGCCTGTTTTTCGCGATCTACCGAATACGCGATATGATCCAGCCCTTGGCGCAGTAGCTGGTCCAGAGGCTCATGATCTCCTCCTGTCAGGATGCGGTCCAGGATGCGTGAATAAGAATGTGCGACCTGCTCGTAGCCCCGGCTCAGCGCTACCTCGGCCAACCAGAGCGCCTCCGATTCTCCGGCTGACGCCAAGTAGTACAGGTAGACGGCATCCAGAACTGTCAGATCACGCAACGATCGAGGATCAACAGTTTCCGGAGTGTCTTCGCTGTTGTGGTGGGTGTGAACGCCCGTGCCGCTGTAAGGCCACGTGGTGGCAATCCCAATGGTTGGATCCCCCAGGTAGTTATCCGTGCCGCTATCATACTCCCGCCAATGCCACGGTCGCGGAGGTGACAACTCGGAGAAATAGGCTCTCGCGACCCGCAGCGTGAAGGCGTCGACATAGGATTTGGAAACATGGGGATTCAAGTAGAAGGTGTATTCGGTTCCAGCCAGATGATAAAAGCCGGCTGGAGTATCGAGGCACAGGGCCGCCACGGTGTGGCGGGCCCTATCCGGATCGGTGGCAAGGTAATGCATCGATCCATAAAGCTCACCCATGGCCAGAATGCGGATGCCCCGTTGTGGCCTCGGCAATTTTCCGGCACTGATGAGCCGATTCAGAGTTGCCAGCGACTCCACCATGGCGGCCACGCCGGTGGCATTGTCGTGGGCGCCTTGCTCCGAGGTGTGTCCTAATGTAAGAACTTCTTCTTCAGGCGAAGTGCCGGCGATCACACCCGTCACATAAGGGTAAATTCCGGAATAGTAACGGCTATCGACCATCGCTTTGACGCGTACCGCCCCACGCCTCTCCATGAGGCGCTTGAGGAAGGCCGTCTGACGAGGTGAGATGGAGAAGCAAAGCAGTTTTGAGCTGTTCCGAATAAAGGCCCACCCGTTATCTCCCCAGGCGTTGATCCATTGGCGACCGTTTTCCAGCGCCGGATTCTCGGTGAAAGTATTGATCGCTCCCAGCGCTCCCTTCTTAGCCAGCAACCACTTGATGTTGGTAGGGTTCTCATGGATCAGAACCATTTTCTCCTTCAAGTCGAGTCTCTCGACGGCGGCCGGTGATGTGTCTTTGAGTTCGACTAAGTCCGCTGTCACGCCGCCGGGTGGTGTCGCGCCACTCCACATTCCCAGCGAGGTGGGTACCCTTTCGTAATCGGCTAGCACACGAAACTCCGCTGGCACGCCCCGACCCACAACCTCCAGCCGTGCCTGCTTGACATCCCAAGCCAAAGGCATAGTCCAGTAACCAAATTGACTCACTCCGTCTGCCGGGGCGTCCAGGACCTGAACCTGCTCAAGTCCAAGTTCCTTCATCGTTCTCGCCAGATACTCGGCGGTTTCTTGAAACTTGGGAAACGTGAACCATCGATCGGTCGCATAGACGTGGCGCATGTACTGCATGGCCTGATCCGGCTTGACTTCGGACCGAACCTGGCGAATTAAGGCTTCCAGAGGGGTATCTGATGAACGGGCCAGGGCTGAGCCCGCCATGGAAGAAAGCAGCCATGCCACGAACATCAGAAGCATGGATGTTGTCCGGCGCTCCAGATATATCTGTATCATTAAGAAACTTTGCAAAGAAGCCTTGCATCCATCAGGCAGACCGAGAGAGTCTGTTCACGAACAGACTGTTGAGATAGAAGACTACTGGCCTCGACAGAGTGATACACAAGCCTATCACAAAAACAAGTAGGGGTGCCGAAGACTCTAATGACAGAAGCAATGAGCCTCGTAGAGGCAAAATATTTATAGTTCAGAGGCCCAAAAGAAATGGCTCCGTAGGATGACGCCCCGCTCATCCCAAGAAAAACTACCCCACTCCCCCACTATATTTTCTCGTTGACTTCCCTCCCGTACAGGCATTAGGATCTAGGCGTTTTCTTTTCCGATAAAAGATAACCGACACAAGGATGCGCCGACTGGGATGTAAATCCCTTTTGGCTGGTAGCGCAATCTTGGAGGGTGGAGCTGACGGCTTGAAATGCTTTCGTGACGTACGGCCTCTGACTGGGAGGAGCTCTTTGTCCTTTCCTGCGACGTCCCAAGAGAGAATTCGCTTTCGGCAAATAGGGTGGAATCGCTGCCACTCTCGAAGTTGAAAAGCTGCTATAGAGGAGAATAAAATGAAAAAAGCACATCGATATACAGCGTTGCTATTGGCTGTCTTATGGTCAGCCCCCGGAGCCATTTCACTTGCTCAGACCAGCACAGCTAAAATTACAGGCAGGGTTACCGACTCCAGTCACGCCGTCATTCAAGGCGCTGAGATCACCGTGACCAACATAGCTTCGGGAGTCAATAGAGAAACTCGCTCAAACGAAGAAGGCAATTACTCCGTGGTGTTTTTGCTGCCGGGTGACTATCGGGTTACCGCAAAACTGGCGGGCTTCAAGGCCGCCAGTAAATCAGGAATCAAACTGGATGTAGAACAGGTGGCGCGCGTCGATTTTGTTCTGGCTGTGGGTGAGGTTACGGAGGTCATTGACGTCACAGCCGCTAGTGTGGCGCTCGATACCGACAGCACCACCATCGGACAGGTCATCGGCAACAAGCAAGTGGTCGACCTGCCGCTCAACGGCCGCAACTTTACACAACTCCTGCTGCTTTCGTCGAACTCGATCATTACTGGTGGGGAACAAGGCGAGTTCCGCGCGGGAGTCGGCAACGCCTTCAGTCTGGGTGGTTCACGGACAGCCTCCAATTCCTTCCTAATCGATGGCTTGATTAACATGGACCCGTATTACCAAACGCCGGCGATCGTACCCTCGCTCGATGCCCTTCAAGAATTCAAAGTACAGACCAGCACCTATTCGGCTGAGTTTGGCGGCGCGGCAAACCAGATCAACATCAACTTCAAGTCCGGCACCAACGACTTGCACGGCACCGGGTTCTACTTCGGCCGTAACAGTGCGCTCGCGGCTCGAAACTTCTTCGACCCGTCCAAGATAACACCTCTGAATCAAAACCAGTTTGGTTACACGCTCGGCGGTCCCGTGTGGATTCCAAAGCTGTACGACGGACGCAACCGGACTTTCTTTTTCGCGGACTACGAACAACAGATCACGCGCCAGGGCAACAGCGGTTATGTGACGGTTCCCAATCCGGAAGAGTTAGCGGGCAGGTTCAGCACGACGATCATCGATCCCCGTACGGGGCAACCATTTCCAAACAACACGGTTCCGCCGGACCGCATCTCCACCTTCGCCAAGGCGGCGCTGCCGTTCTTTCAACCTATTAACGCCAGTACCCCCCAGGGGAATCACTTTTTTTCAATCCCTAACCCGATTGACGCCCACCAGCAACACTACCGGGTTGACCAGAACTTTGGAACCAAGGACAGCTTCTTCGTCCGTTATAGTCAGACCATCTATACCGCCTCCCAGATCCAGGGCGGCTCGCCGCACACCGAGGAGGGTCAATCGCACCAGGTGCAGAAGAATCGCAACATCTCGGGCCACTACACTCATACGTTCAGCCCCAACGTGGTGAACCAGTTCCGGTTGGGATGGCTAAAACCAGAGGCCAACATCGTGGGCAGTCCAGCCAGCCGCCCCATTGAGTCTCTTGGAGTGACGGGTATTGCACAGTGGCTGCCTGACGCCGCCTTTCCAAATATCAGTTTCGGTAATGGAATCGACTCCGTCGGTGGCGCCAATAACGTTCCGTTCTTCGCCCCCGCGCCCTCCTGGGAAATGTCTGACGGCCTGTCGATTACTCGGGGCGCTCACACTTTCAGCATGGGCTTCAATTTCCGCCATTACACCAGCTACAGCAGCGCCTTCAGCTCGGGATCCTACAGGTTCGACGGCACAACAACGGGCGAAGCCCTGGCGGATTTTCTGATCGGTTACTCCTCCAGCGGGTTCATCACCCGACAGTGTTCCGACTGCGAAAAGAACGGCGGTTATACGAATTTCATCTACCGAGGGCTTGCTCCCTATTTCCAGGACGAGTGGAAAGTCAGTCCGCGGCTCACCGTAACAATGGGTGTGCGGTATGACTACAATTTCCATCCGCTGGAAGAACAGAATCACCAGGGCTGGTGGGATGAGGCCCGTGGCGGCGGACTCATCGTCGCGGACAAGACGATCTTTGATAAGCATCTCGAAGGCGACGTACTTACCTATGCCGGTGGTCGCACCTATGGCACCGTTCCCAAGAACGTCTTCGCGCCTCGGCTCGGACTCGCATTCCGCCCGTTTAATAACAACAAGACGGTCATCCGCGTCGGCGCGGGTATCTTCTACGATCAAGCTGAAGTAAAAGAACAGGCTACCGGGTTCAGCTATCCGGGCGGCGGCGGCACGGGGTACACTGCGAAGCCGGCCGATGGGATTTACATCGATCTTTCCCAACCGTTCGCGCCTCAACCGCCGGCCTCGCCCGCCACGGCTGCTGGCCAACTCGGGTTCCTGTGGACCCAGCCAGCCAAGAGACTTAATCCTTACGTCGAGCAGTGGAGTTTCTCGATTCAGCGGGAGCTGGCTTCGAACACGAAAATCGACATCAACTATCTCGGCACGCACGGGGTGCGTCTGCTGGGACGCGAGAACATTAACCAGCCGTACCCCTATGATTCTTCCCACCCGTTATCGGTGTTGGAGAGGACCCAGTATCCGCGAGCAGGTCTTGTGATGAACCACATTTGGCACCATTACTCCCACTATAACGCCATGAACGTAAAGATCGAACGCTCGGCAAACGATATGACCTTGCTCGCCGGCTATACCTGGTCAAAGAACATGGACGTCAAGTCAGCGGCGGCGGGAGTGGCCGGTGATTCGGCCGGCTGGGTCGGCGTCATGAATCCCCGCGACTACCGGCGCGATTAT
>QHZQ01000145.1:15835-19270 GCA_003224725.1 Acidobacteriota bacterium
GGGCGGTTGGCAGGTCAATGGCATCGTGACCTATCAAACAGGATTCCCGTTCTCGGTCAATGCCAGCGATCCGGGTGGCGTCAACCAAACCTTCGGCAACCGCGCCAACGTTAGCGGCGACCCCACCCAGGGATTCGACAAATCGCGCACCGAGTGGTTCAATACGTCCGTATTTAGCCAGCCAACTATTGATGGCCCAGGCCTGGACGGATTCGGTAATTCCAGCCGGAACCTGGTACAGGCGCCCGGGATCTCCAACTTTGACCTGTCTGCTTTCAAGAACATCAGACTGACCGAGCGCCTCCGCTGGCAGATCCGCTTAGAAGCATTCAACGCGTTTAACCACACGCAGTTCGGCTATCCGGACGCCAATGTGAATTCGCCGACCTTCGGCGTGATCGATAGCGCCCGCCCCGCGAGGATTATTCAGTATGGGACAAAGCTGATCTGGTAGACTAGTCTCGCTTGGTCACCACCAAGTTCACAAATCGGTTAAATTTCTGTTCTCCCTCGCCCCGCAAATCGGGGAGAGGGAGTCAGAGCGTGAGGGGCCTCGATGGAAAGCAATTCCCCTCTTGGCTGTGTCAGATCGCTCGTTATTACTAGACATGACGACATAATTAATTTCGCATGGGTGCGACCCTCTGCCCCCTCACCCCTGTCCCCTCTCCCCCGATGGGGGCGAGGGGACAGAAATGAATGAGTTAACTCCCTCGCCCCCACTGGGGGAGAGGGTGGCCGAAGCAACGGCGGTCGCGGAGGCCGGGTGAGGGAGTGACAAAACTAACGACGCTGCGTATAGTCCCATTGGAGGGTCGTTCTAAATGGATCTCCGGTTAGCCCTGCCGGGTTCTGCGATTGAGCGACGAGCCTGGCAGGTTTTTATTCTCACGTTTGTCCTCGCGACGCACCAGATGGGTCAGACATCCGACCCATCGGCTGCTCAAAGGGCTCTTGACCTGGGAGACTACAAGAGGGCCGAAGAGCTTTATCGCGCTCTCTTGGGCTCGGGACTGTCCTCGCCGGAACTTCTCAGCAATCTCGGCATTACACTTCATTTACAGGGAAAGTCGTCAGAAGCTATCGCGGTGTTCCGGCGGGCCCTGCGTCTAAAGGAAATGCCCGGCACACTTGCGCTGCTAGGTCTGAGCTATTGCAAACTACGTCAGTTTGATGATGCTGCGCCAATCTTGCAGAGCGCTAAGCGCTACTTCGCCGATTCGAGCGTCCTGTCCGTGCTTGGACCCTGCTATCTGGATGCCGGCGAGCCTCTCGATGCGGTCCTGGTTTACAAGGAACTGGTAAGGCGCGATGTCCCGCCTGCGGATGAAAACATGGTCAATCTAGCCCGAGCGAACTTCCGGGCTTCTAAGTATTTTCTGAGCCTGCTCGAGAACGCTCCGGGCAACAAGGAGTACATGCTGGCAATCGAGGCAGCACGACAAAACTCTTCTCCGGACGCGCGTGGAGCCTTCACCGTTGCGCTTCGCAATGCCCCCTATCTAAGCCTCGACACCGGAGTCGAAGAGCTGGGCCAATTGCTGCTGAAGCATCCCAATGACCCAGCGCTGCTGTACGTGCTGGGCGTGGTGTGCGGCGAGGAGGCCATGCAGAATTTTAGGCTCTGCCAAAGCCGCTATGCGCGTTCAGTTGCAGTGCGGCGGCTGCATGCGGAAATTCTCGCTTCGCGAGGACGCCACACAGAGGCGGTTGCGGAGTACGAAGAGCTGATCCGCTCATCCTCGACCCCCGCGGGAGCACACCACGATCTTGCCATGCTGTACCGCAAGACGGCCGCGTGGGATAAGGCCCTCCGTGAGTTCGAACTGGAACAGCGCGCAGCTCCGGAAGATGAGCGTGCTGCTGTAGGCATCAGCGAATGTCTGCTGCGACTCGGACGCTTCGAGGCATTGAAACAACACCTCAAACCTATCACTATGGCCAAGGAACCACCGGAATGGGCCCTTCTGGATGCAGCCTCAGCGGAAAAAGAACTTGGGCGGCTGGACGACGCCATTCGCTACCTTCGCCAGGCGATGCTGCATTATCCGGAGAGCCCAACGATTCACTACCGCCTGAGCCGGCTGTACCGTTTGGCTGGGCGGAAGGATCTGGCAAGGCAGGAAGACGCAGTTTTCAGCAGGCTCAAGGGTTATCAAAAGGTCGCGCAGGAACCGTGAGGGCACTTGAGTGGTAACGTTCTTTTTATTGGCTGCTTCATTGGCCCTGAAACCGTGTCGCGGACCTGCGGAGACTCAGTACCAAGCGGCCCTGCAGGCGAGCCAGCAGGGAAACAACCTGGAAGCAGAAAAGCTCTTCCGCCAGGCGGTGGAAAGCGACCTGCAATGCGCCAAAGCGCATTTCAATTTGGGACTGACGATTGCTGCGGAAGACCGTTTCGCGGAAGCGGAACCGGAACTTCGCAGTGCGTTGCGCCTTTCGCCGGCCGACCCCCGCATCTATACGGCGCTCGGCAAGGTCCTCACGCGTTTGCGCCGCACTCCAGAAGCACTCGAAGCGTTTCACAAAGCCATCGCGCTCGAGCCGCTCTCGGGCGAAGCGCACTTCAACCTCGGCATTGCTCTAGCCGACCAGTCGAACTTTGAAGAAGCTCTGACAGCCTTCTCGGAGGCGGTTCGCCTGGAGCCTCACTCCGCCAAGATGCGCTACAACCGCGGTCGTGTGCTGTTTGAGCTTCGCCGTTATGGGGAGGCTCGACCGGAACTCGAGACGGCATGGCGTCTTGCACCCCGGGACACGTCCGCCCTTTACCTTCTGGGAATCAGCGAAAAAGAACTCGGCCATCGGAACCGCTCCATGGAACTGTTTCGGAAACTGATTGAGATCGATCCCCGAGACGCTGAGGGCCACTATCTGCTTGGCCAGGATCTGCAGTACTTTGGAAGGACAAAAGAGGCTGTTGCCCAATGGAAAACGACGGTGGACCTTGACCCAGAACACCCCGAAGCCCTCTACCATCTCTCGCAAATGCTCATCGGGCAGGATCCGCAGGCCGCCAAGGCCTACCGCGAGCGGGTCCAGACGGTAAAGAAGAAGGGGCAGAGCACAGACCGCGCCAAGATGCTCTCCGTTCTGGCGGCGAGTTCCGCCAAAGAGGGGAAGCTACAGCAGGCCATTAAGCAGTTGCAGGAAGCGCTCGATTTGTGTGGAGACTGCCCCCTGCGGGGTGACTTGCTTAAGAGACTGGGCTTGACCTACTGCCAGGCAGGCGACCTCAGAAACGGCGAGACGCGACTTCGCCAGGCACTTGAGCTCAAGCCGCGCGACGCTGACATCCGGAAGTCTCTGAAAATGATCGAAACTCGCGCCGGCCAGCGCTGATTGGCCGCTGTAGATTCCTGGCTGTCAATGAAAGCCTTCGATGAAAGGAGCGATCATGTTTAACGGCGTTTGCAAGATCGGCTTGGTATCAAC
>QHZQ01000310.1:0-504 GCA_003224725.1 Acidobacteriota bacterium
CACAGGTAACAATCCATGGTGCTCTATGAAACCCTCTTCAATGTCTCAAACGACAGCCGAAGGATTGGGATCTGGTAACACCGGAAGGCCCGGCAAATGGTGGGTGCTACTGGCCGTTGGTGTTGGTACCTTTATGTCGGCCCTGGATGGCAGCATCGTCAACACGGTTCTGCCCGTGATTAATCACTCCTTCGGCAGCAGCGTGGCTACTATTGAGTGGGTTATCACCGTTTACTTGTTGGTGGTCAGTGGAATGCTGCTCAGCTTCGGCCGTCTGGGCGATCTGCATGGCCATAAACCAGTCTATTGCTCAGGCTTCGGAATGTTTGTGTTCGGTTCAGTGCTGTGTGGGATGGCGCCTACGGTAACAGCGCTCATCTGCTTTCGATCGCTGCAGGCGCTGGGCGCCGCCATGCTCTTTGCCAACTCTCCCGCCATTCTAACCCGGAACTTTCCGGCCGAACAGCGTGGTCGGGCCCTGGGCTTGCAAGCGACCATGACCTA
>QHZQ01000310.1:543-5358 GCA_003224725.1 Acidobacteriota bacterium
GGACGGTCTTCTATGTCAACGTCCCGATTGGATTGCTGGCGTTATCGCTTAGTCTTCACTTTATCCCAGGCGACTCCCCGGTTGAAGGGACAAAACGATTTGACCTCGCCGGCGCGATAACTTTCGTTGGCGGGCTGGTCGGACTTCTCTTGGGACTGAACAAGGGACATGATTGGGGCTGGACCTCGCCGGCCATCCTGCTCTCGCTCGTCTTGGCCGTGGTACTGTTGTGTGCCTTTGTACTCATCGAACAGCGCGTTTCCAATCCCATGCTCGACCTGAGTTTGTTCCAACATCGCCTCTTCTCAGCCGCCGCTGCGAGTGCCGTGCTCAATTACATTTGCGTCTACAGCAATGTGTTTCTGCTACCGTTCTATCTCATCCGCGGCCGCGGCCTCGGACCTGCCCAAGCGGGCCTGTTGCTCACCGCGCAGCCGCTTATCATGGCCGTCGTAGCCCCACTAAGTGGTGCAATATCCGACCGGATCGGGTCGCGATTACCTACAACGCTGGGCATGGGGATTTTAGCCGCCGGACTATTCTTGCTGTCTCGGCTCGATCCCCAGTCACCCCTCGCGGAGGTGACAGTGGCTTTGGCCATCACGGGCCTGGGAACCGGAGTCTTCGTCTCTCCCAACAGCAGTGCCCTTATGGGTTCGGCACCCACCCAGCAACGGGGTGTTGCCGCAGGCATTCTGGCGACGGCGCGCCTCGTCGGAATGGTACTGGGGGTCGGCCTGGCAGGCGCTATCTTCACCACGATTCTGTCTCATGGTCAGGCGACGGGCCGGGGATTGGCGCTGTTTGACGGGATCCATGCCGGTTTCCTCGTTGCCAGTGCCGTGGCCGTGTTAGGTGTTGTGGTCTCGGCGGTCCGAGAGTAACCGCTGAGTAACTAAACTAACTAGCCCGTTAGCCAGATTGGAACGAGAGTTTTCGTTCCCGTTTCTGGAATCGTCGCCGTTCTGGTCCTCGTCGTCGTGTTCGGCTTTTGATTTGGGGACGACGACGAGCACGATGTGCGGGGATATCAAGCGGGAAGCCCTTGGGTAGTTAGTACGGCATGCGTGGAGGTCGTTTATAATAGTGTATTGAGTTGTCTCCGCCGGTTTTAGGGAATTCGCTTCCCTTTTTGATGAGTTTTGATGGACAGTTTTGGTGTGATCTGAAAAGGTTAGTGGGAGCCCCCCAGCTGCTTCTTTCAGCAAATTCTCAAGACGAGTTGAAGCAAGGTCCCATGTCCCAGTTGGATGTCCGGGCTTCCTTTCATATAAGTGAAAAAGGGAAAGAGGTTTCAGCGGGCAAAGGTGATTTCGTCGAGATCCATGGAATAGACCTTTGGCAGGAGGGGTTCATCTCTGTGAATAACCACAGCCTGTGGCGCTGGGACGAACAAAATCTGAAGTTGGCTCGACAATAAATCAAATGAATTACGGAAAAACCAAAATTATCCTCTGTAAAGATGAGAAAGATCTGGGCGGGCAAGCAGCGGCGGCTGTTGCCGGCAAGATGAGAGAACTGTTGAAGCAGCGGAATGAGATTCGTATGATCCTGGCCGCTGGTGAAAGCCAGAACACCTTTCTAGACGCCTTGGCTCGAGAGCCTGAGGTTGCCTGGGGCCGAGTGGTATGTTTCAACATGGATGACTTCTGGGATGTTCGTATTCCTGAGCGATACACCTGTGGCTACCAGACGCGGACTCAGCTTTACGACAAGGTTCGTCCGAAGCAGTATCATCTGGTGCGATTCAATGCGCCGGATCCTTACCAAGAAGCGCGGCGTTTTGAGTCCCTTTTGCGTACGGCTGGCCCCTTGGACATCCTGTGTCAAGGAATTGGGACCTCCGGGCATCTGGCCTTGAACGAACCGTTTCAAACGGATTTCGACGATTCCGCCTGGGTGAAAGTTGTGGACATCGCTGAGCAGTCCAAACGTCAACTCCTCGAAGACCCGAATTTCAAAGCTCTTGGCTACATTCCGGCTAAAGGGATTACCATGACTCTCCCAGCCATGCTCTCGGCCCCGCATGTTTATACTATGGTGCCGCTGGGTCTCAAACGAAGCATTTTGACGAAAGTATTCTCGTCACCCGCCCCAACGGTTTCCGTTCCCGCTTCAATCTTGAGCACCATTGAAGGAACGCTCTTTCTGGACCGAAATTCATGTCCCTTGGACCTGTTGGATCATTGAACCGGTTGCTGTGTCGCTTCAGTTGAGGGATTGGCCGGTCCAGCGGCGCTGGCTGAAGTAATTGGGAGCTTGCTCCCCTTCTTCCGGCGTTCCAGGAACCAGGGAAGTAACGGAAGCAGCAAGCCGCCTCCGGGAAGAGTAAAGATAGCTAACAATGGAAGTGATTTGCCCAGATGTTTCAAGTGGGCCAGGATTGCTGCTCTGTCCTCGGCAGACCAAGGCATGCCGTTGCGCGGCTTCATCACCAATTGCATGAAACCCTGAATGTGAATGATCTCAGCCAGAGTCAATGCCTTGAGTTCTGTTAAGAAGAGCCGGAGCGCCATGCGTTCCTTTTTTGGATCGAGCTGGACTCTGATTGCCTGCATCCAAATCCCGAAGTGTTTAACTGTAGTTATCGGAAAGAAGGGAGCAAGACATATCAAAATAAAATGGGCCATCCGTAAAATGTCCGGAAGATTCGTGCAGGATGTTGCAGCTCTCATCTTATCCACTTGGCAAACCAAGTCGCCAACGGGAATTGAATTTGGATCTGTGTTTGACCAAGGCAGGAAAGATCTTACTCGTATTGCTCTTAGTCAAGGGCATTGGAGGCCATGCGGCCGGACATCTCTTAAAGCTCATAGACCGTTATGACTTTCTGGCTCTGGATAGTTGGTGTCGGCAGAAGTATACCCTAGCAAGAAGGCCAGCAATAAAGCCATGGCCAGGAAATATCAACGCTAGGGTCGCTGGTGTGGGCTGGTGATGTGGCTAGGTTTGACTCGAGATTGGTTTGAGGAGTAGGAAAAATAACCTTAGCGGCCCCTCTGGCTTCCACCTGCCGATGCTTTCTGCCGTCGCCTCAGGACTCCTACCTTTGCGGATACAGCTCGTCTACCCTGGCTTTGAGTTTCTCGTACAACCGCATGTCGTTGAGGGGATGAATCTCATACTCGATCAACAATAAAAGCAAAACCAATTGCCTGATGTCCTTCCCAGCGCAGATTTCCATCATGCGATCTTCACTCCAGCGCGGGTAGCGCGACTTCACTATGGAAAACAGGCGGTCAAATTCTTTGGACTGAGGATTCTGTTTCTTGAGCGTCAAGTAATCATCGTACAAGATCCTGATCACGGCTGAATACCGATCGTGCTTTAGCAGCAACCAGCATAGAATGAAACTGATGGCGCAACTTAATCCTCCCCAAAGCAGGCTGCGTTGGATTGCCAGGCCAAATCCTGCCAAACCGAGGCCCCCGCCTAGCAGGGGGGCACTGAAACGAAAACTGGGCTGACGGGAAAAACGAGGGCGTTGGGCCACAGACATCCGCCTCAAGTTGATGCTCCAACCCAAAAGAAAGCATCCCAGAATGCCTGCGAGAATCTGCCAAAAGACCATCAGGGAACAACCTTCAATTCAGTCAAGATCCGAATCCTTTAGTTAGCTTCTTGCTATACGAATCAAAAATGAGTAATCTCGCGGAGGTGTTACCGGGTTCGCCGCCGGGAAGAGATGAATTTGCGTCCCCCGGAATAGGCACCAATAAACTTTCTCAAGACCAGAAGCCGGCTCTAATTGTAGAGTCTCAACGCCAATTCACCAATAGTCCGCCTTCTTCGAAAAATTGTCATCAGTCCACGGCGGAAGCCCCCTGAAACTTTCTTCCACCAACATCACTAACCAGGCAAGAGCTTCGCTCTTGACCAAACGAGAACAAAATTCTCGTGCCACCCAACATAACCTTAACCTTGACGAAATCCCGGAGACTTATGTTGGCCACCGATGGAGGAACGGAATCTGGACTATCAAGTATGAAATTCAAAGCAGTGATCTTCGATATGGACGGGGTCTTAGTAGATTCAGAACCACTCCATCAAAAAGCATGGCAACAGATTTTGGACGGTTTTGGAATTTCCTTTGGAAAATTGGCGATCGCCTCTTCCGCCATCAGGAAAAACGTCGAGGCGGTTATCGAGTGTATCCAACTCCAGAAACTATTTCAGTCCGTTCTATCGATAGAGGACGTAAGCTCTCCCAAGCCGCATCCGGAGATTTATCTGAAATCAGCGGAAAATCTGCAAGTCGCCCCTTTTGAATGTGCCGTCATCGAAGATTCCGTGCCAGGGTTACAAGCAGCCAAGGGGTCCGGTGCGTTTGCCATAGGAATTACCACCAGCTTTCCCGCGGAAGTTCTTATTGCTGCCGATTGGATCGCCCATTCCTTTTCAGAGATAAAAAGCTTTCTCGAAACCCGGCTGGTTTAGCCCGTTATGTGGATCGAAACGAGAATTTTGTTCTCGTTTGGCCCGCTTGTGGTGGAGCGGGCGCTCTGCGCACGCTGGAAAACGCGCGACGGAGCGCGCGTTCCACCAGGGATATCAAGGGCGAAGCCCTTGTCTAGTTAGTTTGTCGAAGAAAGGGAATCGAAACTATGTGCGTGGAATTTAAACGGAATGGGTTATGGGCCAGAGGCTAAAGACCGCTGCTGCTTAAGCTTTTATCCGCCTTGACCTATATCTGCGATGGGTCGCATCTCTTCGGGAACGGGCTTTTGCCTTTCTGATGACGGGCTGCTTGGTAAGCTCGGGCTCCTGGTCGAGAGTCCCCCAATACTCGGAGGGAACCCAGGCGGAAGATGAATA
>QHZQ01000311.1:0-7245 GCA_003224725.1 Acidobacteriota bacterium
CTTCGGCAATGTTCATGAAGCGCGTTTTGTCGGCCGGGCCGCGTTTGCGAAACCCTTCGGCGATGTTGGCCGGAATCGAGACGGCGGCACGCCGCATCTGGTGCGATAAGCCATAGATCTCCCGTTGGGGAAAACTTTCCGTCAGGCGATAAACCGCGAGCACAAACTCATGAGCTTTGCGCCAAACAATCAGATCTTGAAAGGTCTTGGCAGCCTCTCGTTCTACGGCCATGGGCTCGGATCCCGGGAAGAAGATGCTGGCAAAGACATTCCTGGCGTATGCTTCCAGGTATCTCACCACACTGGAGGATGCCATGAATGCCTTTTGCCAACACCATCAGGATAACATTCGCATGCAATATCGTTGCTTCGATCGCCTGTTGCTGAACGGCTTGATTCAACCCTTTCAACAGCCGGAACGGGTCGTGGGGTTCTTTAATAGCTACCGCAAACTCTATCCCGTCAGCCGAGACCTGCTGCGCCAGATCTCCAGCCAGTACCATCAGTGGGTCCAGCAGCGCTCCGAGCAATGGAAGGTATCCATCCTGGCCGCTCCCGAAGGCCGTCGAGATGAGTTTGTCGAACCTTACTTTCGCCGCGCCCAACCCGATCAGATCGTGGTGATTTTGAAGGCCCGAGAACCGGCTCGCATCCTCACCAGTGTCGGCAATGCCAAGGAAAACCGTTGGCACCTGGAACTGAAGCAGCGCTGGGTCGACCAATACAACTTCTACCTCCACGACGCCCGCTGGGGCCGGATGTTCGTGCGCATCTGCCCGTATTTTCCGTTCTCAGCTCGAGTTTGTTTGAATCAGCATCACTGGCTGGCGCTGCGTCTGCGAGAACAAGGCATCGGCTTCCGCCAGTGCAGCAATGCTTTCCTCAGCTGTAGCGATCCCGAAGCCCTGCAGAAACTGGCCGACTCCCTGACCGCCCGCGACCTGGTCCAGTGCGGACAGAAGTGGTTGGCCTATCTGACGCCGTTCTTCACCGAGAAAGAACGCAAACAAGCCGGCTGCCAACACCGCTTGTTCTTCTCTCAAGTCGAGTACTGCGACAATCTCATCTTCCGGCGGCGTGCCGCCCTGGACCAGTTGGGAGAACGGTTGCTGGATGCCAACCGGACCATTGGCCAGCCCAACAAGCTCACCGTCATCTTCGGCCGCAAAATCACCCCGCGCTCTCCCGGTCAGCTTCAGACTGTCATTGAAGACCTTGATCTGCCCAACCCCGTCGAACGGAGTCACTACAAGCACGGCTTCATCAAGCAGTATGTCCGCGACCACCTGCTGTTGCGGACCGAGGCCGCCACCAACGATGTTACCGACTACAGCGTGGGCAAAGCGGTGGAACACCTGCCGGAACTGCGGCAGAAGATGCATGCCATCACCGACCGCTACCAGGAGGTGCAACAAGACATCCTAGAAACCTTTGTCGACCGAGGCCAGTTGCGCCAACTCAGCCAGCCCACCGTCTTGGCCAACGGCAAACGCATCCCGGGGCTGAAACTCGATCACCCCCGGCAGCTGGCTGTCATGCACGCCTTGGTGCGCTTTGCCCACATCGCCGCCAGCAGCACCTTCGCGACCCCCGAGATCTATCCCCACGTGCGGGAAGCCCTGGGATTGGTGCCCTCGGAATACCAACTCAGCTCGCTCCGCTACGATCTCTGGAAGCTGCGCGCCAAAGGACTGGTCGAGAAGGTGCCTCACTCCCACCGCTACCGATTGCCAGCGACTGGGTATCGCCTCTGTCTGGTCTACCTGCAACTGTTTGAAAAGATCTACGCCCCACTGACAGCAGGACTACTGGCGCCTTTCGGCGGCGATCGAGCACTGCCTCCAGAACGAATCGCCCAGCTCGACCGGCTCTACCAGCGCGTCGTCACGGCCTTGGACCAGTTGGTCCAGGCCGTGGGACTGAGGGCGGCTTGAGATTGCCCAATCCTTGAACCAGGAGGAAAACCAAAAATGTCACTCTTCACAACAACCGATCCGCCGAGAAAACGAGAACAAAATTCTCGTTTCGCCGCGCATAACGGGCTAAGCTAGCTATAAACACGCCCAGGAGCTTGTCGGAGAATTGTGGTGCAGCCATCCTTGGCTGCACTGGCTTCACGATTTTTCAAGGAGTTGCACGCAAGGATGCCTGTACCACAAGCTCCAAACGGCATTGCTCCGAAAGGCTCCTAGTGCTTGCAGGTTGAAAGGGTCACTCGAGTTTTCTCGCGTGACCTTCTCGTCTTTGGGGGCTCATTGACTCAACCAGATGGAGAATTCGGCTCCTCCCAAGTTATGATTTTTCCATTCGATCTTCCCGCCGTGGCTCTCAACAATTCTTTGGGCGATGGGTAAGCCTAGTCCGGTGCCTCCACGCTTGCTGGAATAAAAGAGCTTGAACAGATTGCGGGCTTCCTCGGATCCAATCCCTGGGCCGCTGTCACGCACTCGAATTACAATTTGATCGCCCTCCTGAAATGCACCCAGCGTGATGTTGCGCTCACCTACAGGTTTAGAACTCACAGCATCCTGGGCATTGACCATCAAATTCAAGATAGCTTGCTTTAGCAGATCTCGGTCTGCTTTGATCATCAATTGACCCATGCCATCCTGCCTGAAGAGCGTGATCCCTGCTCGTTCACATTCTTGTGAGACTAAAAGGACGACATCGTCGAGGATTTCTGAAACAGGAATATTCTGTTTCTCCAGTCCCAAGGGTTTTGCATAAAACAAAAAATTGGCGGCCAAACGATCCAACCTTTTGATTTCCTGCTTAGTCCCTTTCAATAAAGTCCCTAACTCATTGATATCCGTTTCACCGTGGTTAATGTCTTCTTCGATCATCTGCAGATTGAGGTTCATGGCACTTAGTGGATTTCGAATTTCGTGAGCCAGTCCACTAGCTAAGGTACCCAAATAGGCTAACCGGTCTGCCACGTGGGCTTCGGCTTCTACCACTTGAGCCCGCTTTAGTAGCCATAACACATAGAGAAGGGCCAGGCTTAAGATTCCTACGATGACTGAGGAAGCTAACAGGATTCGCCCCAGAATATTGCCTCGAAGCTGAGCGAATCGCCTCTCAATTACGTTATTATCAAGACCTAAATGAACGAAGAGTTGAGGTTGGTCATTAAAAAGAATGGGTTCGATCACATCGAAGTAGTGATTTTGAGGGTTGCTCAGGGAGATCAGCTCGATTGTGGGCGGGCGAGGATTCTTGGGCAAGAAAAGTGCCTTAGAAAAATGATTCTGTTCCAGCTCCATCCCGCGTTTAAAGCTTTTCCACAAAATCTCGCCGCGGAGATTTTGAATGAAGATATAGACTATCTCCTCTTGGTCGGCCACAAGGGTGTCCATATAGGCTTTGATCTCGTCGTTCCACTGCAGATCAGCGCCTTTTTCCAACACGGCTGATCGCAAATTGGCCGATTGAATCCGGTCACCAATTTTTTGAGCGTTAACTTCGCTAATCGTACTCATTTCGGCGTTGATCCGATCCCTCAGAGAGTCCAAGGACAACTGGATGAGAATGAATGTCGTGATGAGGATAATCACTACAAAGAGAGCTGAACTAATATAAAGGTGACGCTTAAAAATCGGCTGACCTTTAACAATCTGGTTAAGTGAGAAATTCTTTTCTTTCATGATCCAGCGGTCTATAGGTGGGCTTTATCACGGAAAGACCCCTAGCTCCATGTATGTCCTGGCAACCTTTTGGATGGCGACCACATAAGCGGCTGTTCTCAGATCGTGAATTCTTTTGTGACGCTTCAAGGTCTCACGGATTTCGCGATAAGCTGCAATCATAGTCCCTTCTAAGCCCGAGTTGACAATATCAATTTCCTCCGGCCCCCTTGCCAACTGATGGAGCTCTCTTTCCGAAAACCTGCGGTTGATAAGATTTTCAGTGGAATGCAACAAATTCTCGGTGTGAATTTCCTCCAGTCGTTTCTGCATACGCCCATATCGCATATGGGACAGATTTTTTCCCCATTCGAAATATGAAACAGTTACGCCCCCGGCATTGAGAAAGATATCTGGAATAATGAATACCCCTTTCTTCAGCAAGATTTGTTCTGCCTTGGGAGTTGTTGGACCGTTGGCTGCCTCAGCAATAATCCTTGCTTTGATTCTCTTGGCATTGCCCAGAGTTATCTGGTTTTCTAGCGCAGCCGGCACCAGGATGTCACAGTCTAACTCTAAGACATCCTCGGGCCGGGAAAGATTTTGAGTGCCTCTAAAGTTGAGAAGCGTCCCTTTGCGCTTGCGGTGCTGTACGAGCTTTGTGATGTCTAATCCGTTTGGATCATAGATTGCTGCATTCACCTCGCTGACCCCAACGATTTTGCACCCGCCCTCTTCTGAAAGGAATTTGGCCGTATGATAACCAACATTCCCCAAACCCTGAACGACAACTTTTTTCCCCCTCAATCCAGAGCTGAGCCCTAAACCCTCTAAATCCTCTCCGTAGCCGAGGGCCTCTCGAACTCCATAGAAAACCCCACGCCCGGTAGCTTCTTTGCGTCCGTGAATGCCTCCTTGAGTCACTGGTTTACCGGTGACGCAGGCCAAATTATCAATTCCACCTGGAAGCGTCGTAGGTATCAGCGATCCAAGCCATCTCTCGCTCTCCCGTACCGACATCAGGGGCCGGTACATCCACTCCCGGACCTATGAACCCTTTGTGAATCAATTCAGCCGTGTATCGACGGGTAATTTTTTCAACTTCTTCTTCTGTATATTGCTTTGGATTGAAGTGGATTCCACCTTTGGCTCCCCCAAAAGGAACATCCACAATGGCACATTTATAAGTCATGAGGGCCGCCAAAGCCATAATCTCATCCTGGTTCACCATTTCACTGTAGCGAATACCCCCTTTTACCGGTTTGCGGTGATGGCTGTGTTCTGCTCTCCACCCGTAGAAAACTTCATAGCGATTCCCAAACCTCACTGGAAACTGGATAAAATAAACTGCATTGCAGGCTTTGATTTGGCGAAGCAGTCCCTCGTGAATTCTCAGGTGTTGTGCTGCCTTGTCAAACTGATGAGACACAATATTGTTGAGATTGAGGTCCTCTTTCACCCGTGCTCTGTTCACCATGGTTTGAAACCTCCGGGTTTTTTGGCCGAGACTACACCCATAGAGCGCTGCTACCCCCTTCATCTAGAAAATCTTAGAACAAAATTGACTGGATTCCAACGAGCTAATTCGGAAGCTCCCTATCCTGGCCCGCGCTGCCAGTTTGACCTTTAAGGCTGTTGCGTTGAGGCTGAGGCATCTTTGGACGCCAGTATACAAGTCGAAGGGATCAAGGGAAGGTCTTTGTCTTGTAAGCTCTTCAGATCAATGGCCATTTAGGAAAGTACGGCATAATCTGGAGCGGCCTGAGAAAAAATAGGGGAAAGAAACGAATCACCACCATTGGAGTGAGTTTTACCAATATGAAGAGCAAAAAGGAGCACCTTTGGAGAAAAAAATAGGCGGGCCTCCTTACCGGCGACCCGCCTAGCTTTCTGAACGGCTTTACAAATTAAACAAGGCAAAGACTCGTGTTACTTCGCACCCATGCTTTCGACTTCGCTCTTAAGCAAAGTAATCTCAACCCGTCGATTGGCTTCTCGTCCAGCTCGAGTTTTATTGTCGTCTGCTGGTTTAGACTCACCCAATCCCAAAATGAACATCCGGAATAAGGGGATCTGATGGTTCTCGGAAAGATAACGCAGCACACTCTCAGATCGTTTCTGGCTTAGTGACAGGTTATAGTCTTCCGAGCCTATTTTGTCTGTGAAGCCCTGAATTTCCAGGACATATCCTTTGGAATCCTTGACCTTGGCGGCTAGCTGGTCCAGGGTCGCCTTGGCCTCGTCACTCAAATCGGCATGATTGAATTTGAACTTGACACTGGCATTCTCAACAGGTTTGTAGCTATCAATGTTGCCGATCTTTTGATTAAGATTGGTTTCTACTGTTCCGATTTTGGAGTCGGCATTCTTCGCCATCTGCTGAGCCTCTAGGGCCTTCTGATCAGCGGCAGCAGCTTTCTGATCCACTTCATTGGCTTTGGCCTGAACGGATTGAATTCCGGACTGGGCCCTGCTGTCGACATCCTTGATTGAGTTCTCATTCCTCTTGCTGACCTCTGTGAGCTCGTCAACTCTACCACTCACAGGATCAATCTGCTGTTTAACATACTTCTTGGTGGCGCAACCGGTCTCAAGAAACAAGGCCAGTGCCATAGTGACACTGAGTAGCAAACTCCCTTTGATTTTGGGTGACATAGTCCCCCTCCTTTGGTTGGATAGTTAATCGAAATTTTTAGAGACGGAGCGAGAATTTCATGCTCTAGCCCTTGAATGCTCAACAACTCGTGCTGTCTGTCTGCCCCATCGAGCACGGCCCCTGCCAAATTCCGGTTCCCGCTCATCTCCGTCCAATCTATAGATAATGAACAACGTTCGGGGAGCTAGCCGTGGAGTTGAAAAGCTAGATGGTGCTGTAACTAGAAAAAAATTACAGGGTTGGTGAGAATTTTTTCATCTGGTTCAAACGAAAAGGCCCCTGATTTTCGAAGCCCTGCATTAGTCGTTTTGGAAATACGGTGGGATTGGGATAGGGCTGAGATGCTTAGTGACCAGGAACCCAAAGACGGATGAAGCGATAAAGTGCCGCTGGTTAACTAGACTGGTAGACTGCCAGAATATAGTCGGCCCGTTCCCGAGGTTTGGAATAGACGCGATTTTCAGGGGGAATCCCCTTTTCCGGGTCGGGGCCGGCGAGAATAAAATCGACCAAGGCCTCAATTGCAAAGCCCATTTGTTTGGCTTTTCGCGCGGCAATCCCATCAGCTTCCTTTTCGAACTGTCGTCTCACTTCAAGCAACTTACTTGAGCCTGACTGGGAATGATTGGTCGCCAGTAACTGTTCGAGCATGCGAACATCGTGTTGTAAATAGGCGTGAGCATACTCATGAGCTATAGCGAAAAAGATACTGCTCCTGTCGGCGGTTTGGAGGAATGAGCTGTCAACAATAATAATCCCGGAACTATTGGCCATCGCATACTTTCTCGTTTGACCGATAGAGACCGAAAATTCGCACTGGAAGGATACATTCAGTCTACTTTGAATTTCCTTTATCAATTGAATTCGTTCAGGCGCGATCCCTACCTTGGAAGCCTCCAAGAATTTCACACTGGCGAGAAGTAACATTACCGTCACTACAAGAAAGCTGATTTTTCTCATTGGATA
>QHZQ01000311.1:7292-14808 GCA_003224725.1 Acidobacteriota bacterium
TCAGGTTTGCAAGAGAATTGAAACCCCAAAGTGATCACGAATCTTAGGATTGAGGAATTTTACTTGGTTGGGGGAGTCTAATTTTCATCGGCCTAACGCTTCTTTCCAAAAATCCAGGCGATCACGATGCCAACTATGTACAGCAATAACATGGGCATGGCGAAAACCATCATGTTTGGGATGTCGGTTGTTGGCGTTATGACGGCGGCCACAATAAAAATAACTAGTATGGCGTAACGGAGGTTCTTCAGCAGGAAACGAGCGCTGACAATGCCGAAAATCGAAAGAAAAAAAATGACAATCGGAATCTCGAAAATTATCCCACAGCCCAAAATCACCGCCAATGCCAGATCCAAATACTCATTGATTGTGACCATGGCTTCAAACGATTGGCCAACACTCAGGAGAAATTTCAGGCTCATAGGAAATGCAATCTTGTAGGCGAAGGCTCCACCCAGCAGGAAAAGGAAGCTGGAAGAGAAAATGAAGGGCAAGGCAAACTTCTTTTCGCGGGCATACAATCCCGGAGAGATAAAGAGCCATACCTGCCACAAAATGATGGGTGAGGTGAGGAATATCCCTGCGATGAGGGCGACCTTCATGTATATGGTAAAGGGGTCGGTAGGATTTGTGAAAACTAGTTTTCGACCGTTTAAGTGCTGAGTGATGGGGACAGCCAGGAAATTATAGATTTGCCCGGAATAGGCCCAGCAAACCAAAAACCCAATTCCCACCGCCGAGAGGGAAACGATGAGTCGGTGTCGAAGTTCCTCGAGGTGATCGAGAAAGGACATCTTAGCGGATGTCTCTAGCTCATCCTCGTCATCAATGCCCATCCACATTCATTTCAGCAGTAGATTCTGAGCTGGATTTAGACTCGGTCTCGGTATGGAAAGTCGAAGGGGGTTCTGATTCAATGGCACGAACTTCCTCTTCTAACGTGGCTTTCAGCTCATTTGAGGCCCTGCGAAATTCGGCCAAACCTCTTCCCAAAGATTTACCTAGCTCTGGAAGTTTACGCGGTCCGAAGACGATTAAAGCCACAACGAAGATAATGATTAACTCGGGAACTCCAATTGAACCCATCTTGATCCTCCTAAGGATAATCGCATATTAATTGAGACCCAACCCAAAGTCAAGCGATCAGGCAGGGTCGAGCTGCTAGGAGTCTATGACTATGGGGTCCTGAGGCGTACTGGTGTTGTCAGTTTTCAATTTACTTTGCCATTTTCGGATGTTATAGTTTTTCCGGCTTGAACTTTCAGCGGGAGAGATCTGTGAAAAGATATCATTCTTTAACCTATATATTAGCGGTCATCGTTTTGGCTTCTCTGGTCGGTGGATTCTGGGGGAATCGGGTCCAGGCCACTTCAAAATCTTCAGAAGATATTAACGAGCTGTTAAAAACCTACTCTGAAGTTCTCAGTCTGGCAGAGGAGAACTACGCAGATGATGTTGATCCACAGAAAACGGTTTATGATTCAATTCGGGGCATGTTAAAAACTTTGGATCCGCATTCAAATTTTTTTGATCCCAAGAGCTTCAGTCAATTTCGCGAAGACCAGCGCGGAAACTTTTATGGGCTCGGCATCACCATTGCGATTCGAAATGGCAAACCTACTGTGATTTCTCCTATTCCTGGTACTCCCGCCTATCGATTGGGTATCCGCTCAGGCGACATTATTTCCAAAATCGAAGCCAAATCAACCGATGGCCTTTCTATCCAGGATGTCGTCGACAAATTACGTGGGCCGAAAGGAACCACTGTAAATATTTCGGTACAACGAGAGGGGATCTCTGAATTATTGGAATTCTCCATCGTCCGGGACGAAATTCCCCACTACAGTATTCCTTTCACTTTCTTTCTGCGACCGAAAATCGGCTATATTCGCGTTGACACTTTTACTGAAACTACCGAGAAAGAAATCGCGGATGGTTTGAGAAAACTCGGCTCGGACTTGGAAGGTTTGATTCTGGACTTGCGAAGCAATCCTGGCGGCTATTTGCAGGCAGCCATCGCGGTGGCCGACAAATTTCTCAAGAATGGTCAGGACGTATTAATCACCAAGGGCCGCATTTCGAGCGCCAATCATCGGTATCCGGCCACCAAGGGAACAGAAGGACCCTATGTTCCCATGGTTGTGCTCATCAATAGCGGGAGTGCCAGCGCTTCTGAAATTGTGGCGGGGGCAATTCAAGACCACGATCGTGGCTTGATTGTCGGGGAGACTAGCTTTGGGAAAGGTCTGGTACAAACTGTTTTTCCTCTAAGTCAGGGTGCTGGGGTTTCCTTGACCACAGCCAAATGGTATACGCCTAGCGGCCGGCTTATACAAAGGGATTATGCCCATAAGTCTTATTACGACTATTATTACAATAAAGGAAGAGAAACGACTCCGACGGAGATTAGGTACACCGACAGTGGACGTGAAGTTTTCGGAGGCGGTGGGATCGCTCCCGACGTAAAAATCGAAGTTCCCAAACTCAACAAGTTTCAAACCTTGCTCTTAAGTAAGTCTTATATCTTTACCTTTGTTCGCAATTACAATGTCAGTCATTCACCTTTGGACAAAGGGTTTGAAGTGAATGATACCCTCCTCAATGATTTTAGGCACTTCCTTAATTCTAATGAGGTCGCATACCGGGAAACAGAATTCAGCGAAAACCTCGACTTCATAAAACGTCAGATCAGGTACGAATACTTTCTAGCCCGATTCACGCAGGAAGAGGCTCAAAAGGTGCTTTTAGAAGGCGACCCACAGGTCGCCAAGGCGCTGGAAGTCCTTCCTCAAGCGAAGGCTCTGTATCAGAATGCGAAGAAAGTAATGGCGAGCAAGAGGGGGCCAGGAAGATAAATCGCCGACCTTGTCATCATGGGCGGAGGCCTTGGCAGAAACCCTTGCTTGAAGATTTTCAGCATCTGATCCAAGCCGGGCTATTGAAATCGCCTGGTGGCCTTGATCCCAGGATAACCGAGGCAAAAAAGCAGTAGGCAATAAGAAACTGCCAGTGGCCTATGGTAGAGAATCTCGCCCACGGAGTCTCATTTGAACCGCCGCACTGGTTAACTCCCGCAGCGCATCTGCTGCGATCCACTTCGCAGCTTTCGAATCAATGTTTCGAATTTCCTTGGCTGTTTCAACGGCCAATTGGTTCAGATGGCGGTTCCGTTTTCCAATTTGCCTCAGAGCCCAATTTACCGCTTTTTTTACGAAGTTGCGATGATCCGTTGCCTCTCTTCGAATGATCGAAAAAAAATTGTCGAATTTCCTGTCATTCGCCTCTTTATCATGAACAGCCAACTGAGCCATCAAGACAAACCCGGCTCTTTTGACAAATTCTTCGGGACGCTTGCTCCAGGCAACTGCCTTCGAATAGGCAAACTCCGTTTTGTCGAAGAGATTCCCGCAGCATCCGTCGCAAACATCCCAGGAGTCAAAATCTTTGACCCAACTTTCCATTTGCTGCTCGGTGACTCTTTCGGGAGAATCAATCAAGGCGGCCAGCATCCGTGCTTCGTGGACGCCCGAAGACCAGAGTCGTTGAGCCAGCCGATGATTGCGGCCGATTTGCCGGGCCAGCTCTCTCAACTTGGGAATAGAAACTCCATAGGTGTTGCTGGGGTTAATTCCGAACTGTACCACGCCTGCCACTGCGCGCGGATCCGATAAAGATTCCAGCTTTTTGAGAATTGCCTGACATTCATTTGTTTCTTCCAGCTTAACCCTCTTGCAGCATCTAGCGACTTGGGAAACCCTAAACAGACGCAAGATCTAAGTTGTCCCGGCATGCTGGCGAAGCAAATCGGCAACCCCTTCGTAGCTCTTTTCTATAGCGATGGTCAGCGGTGTTTGTCCTTCGCCATTCTTGGCGTTCACTTCGGCGCTTTTGCCCAGAAGCGTTTCCGTCAACTCTTTGTGACCTCCATGGGCGGCCAGATGTAGTGGCCTCCAGCCATTCCCGGTCTGGGCGTTGACATTGGCTCCACTGTCAAGCAAAAGCTTTACTAGATCTGTTTTACGGCCGGCCACGGCTGCATGGAGGGGCGTATTAGCGGTACTGTTCCTGGACAGCGCTTCGACATTGGCGCCCTGGGCCACCAGAATTTTTGCAGCCTCAGCATGACCGAAAAAGGCCGCTAGATGCAAGGGAGTCCAGCCGTCAGACGCATACGAGTTTACCCGCGCAAGATGGTCTCTCAAAAGCACCGTGATGCGGCCCGCATGGCCAACGGCTGAGGCTTCAAAGATATCCAACTCCGCCCCGGTTGCAAGTAGCACCTCCGCCACCTCCTTGCGGCCGTAGTAGGTCGCTAGGAGGATGGCTGACTCGCCGCTCTCAGCCTGAGCATTGACCAGGGCGGCATCCGTCTCAAGCAGCGCTTTCACCTTGGCCACGTCACCTGACTTCACGGCATCAATCATTTCCCGACTTGCGCCCATATCTCTCTCCTCTCATGGTTGGCTCCTGTTCTGTGGTTTTGGCTCTCGGAGGAATTATTTTCATTACCACGAAAGACAACAAAAGATCTTTAAAGAGAATTGAAAAGCTCAACATGTTGGAGCCCTCGCTGCAGGTAGTTTAAAGTCGCCTGTACATTGACGGAGCCAGGGGTCTTGCCGGGAGCGACAACGCCGGCAGAAGCCTGGTCTGGGGGCTGGCGCGAAGAACTGCAAGGCTTAGCCACTTTTTCAGTGTCCTGCATCAGGGCCGGATCCTGGAGATGTTGCTCATAAAGCTGCACCAATTGCGCACTTAACTCTTCGAATCCAGTCAGCAACCCGTTTTGCAATAATTCCCGGCAGCCCCGGCGACGCGGGATCTCGCGTGTTTTGACGTAGTACTGCCTCAGAACTTCCCGGATCCGGATTTTATCCTCTTCGGGCAAATAGAAATCCAACGAAGACCTTCGATACGTTTGGGATTCCAGGGCATCATTAAATCGCTCCTCAATTTTCTTGTAGATGTCGAAGGCAGACTCGGTGAACCCCCACTGAATCAGTTTTCGGATGATTGAACTTTCCAGAACGATTTGAGCTTTGAAATGGTCTAACCAGCCGGGCGCTTCCACCGGTAAAAGAGCCATGAGATTCCTCCGGATCGATAATTTGGCATTTTATTAGAACCTGACCTGTTGTGTTTAAGAACCCGATACGTCATACGCGATCGTGAAAGCCGTTGATCCCAGACCAACCAAAGTCAAGCAAACCTTCGATACACCCCAATCAACTTACCAATGACCTCCGCCTCCTCGGCAGCGACTTCAATGGGATCATACTTGGGGTTCTCCGCTTTCAGGATAACCTTATTGGCGCGTCGGTAAAACCGCTTCAATGTCGCCTCTGCTTTGTGAACTCGGGCTACCACAATTTCCCCATTCTCCGCGTCGGCCTGCTGCCTCACGACGGCCAGATCTCCCGGCAAAATGTGGGCTTCTTTCATGCTGTCTCCTTTGACCCGCAGGATGAATACCAGGTCATCTTTGGCCCATTCGCGAGGTAGCGGCAGCGTGCCTTCCAAATTTTCTTCTGCCAGTACCGGTAATCCTGCTTGCACTCGGCCCAGGATGGGAACTCGGTTGATTTGCTCCGAAGTGAAAATTGTGGACTGCACCGGCACATTGGCTCTCGATTTTGAGGGTTGGTGCTGCAGATAACCTTTAGCGCGCAAACTCTCGATGTGCTGTTGAATGGCCTGGGCCGACTTCCCCAAGGCTATGGCAATTTCCCGAACTGATGGGATAATGCCCTGATTGGCAAAATAGCGTTGAATGAATTGGAGGACTTCTCGTTGTTTTTCAGTGAGCTCCATTTCGCTCCTCCAGACAAAGTTTTAAGAAACCAGCACGTCAATATTGCTCGGTCAATACAGACAAAAGTCAATATAGACATTTGTCTGTACTTTGTCAAGGAAAAATCCCTTCAAAAACGCCGGTAGCTAGGCAACAAGGTAGAAAGCCATAGGGACGACGGTAACGAACAAGTTACCTCTTCACGCCAACTGCTCTGGCTCACGCTCACAATAAACCCATCGTGATGCCAGAACAAAATTCTCGCTCGGTTTCGCCCATGGGTTTGCTGGTAGATTGAAGGTTATGAATGAATATAGGGCCAGTTGCTAGTTATTGTGCAACTCGAAGGTTGACGAACCCTGGTTTCCAGACTCATCGACAGCTTCAATGTGGACATGGTAGGTGCCGTCTGGCGGATAAGGCAGGGTTCCGCTGAAAATGCGATCTCCAGCAGCTCTGTCTCCGTCTTTTCCTTCGTCATTGAGTTCAATCTCCACGCGAAACGCGGGCTTATCGATGCGAGTGAGTATGGCTTTGGCAATCTTGACTGAGGCCCCCTCAATCAGCTGCGCTTCCAGCAGATTTCCTGGTGAAACCTGCGCCCATCGAGCTTGGGGGGCTGTCTGATCCTTTCCCTGAACCCGAGCTCTTACCAGACTGCGCCTGATAGTGTGTTCGGGCGCATTGGGAAGCCAGTATTCGGCAAAGAATACAAGCTCGTGGCCCGGCGGACAATTGGCTGCAACGGTTGGCATTGAATATTTGGCGGAGCCACCCACATGGTCATACTTTCCCCAGTAATCAGAATAGCGCAGGTTCAAACCGGCAGGATTCACATAAGGATCCCCCGTATACAGACAGGTCAGATGAAACTCGCCCTGATCTTTCGGTAACACCAGAAATGACTCCCCGGGATTCACTATCCCATCTCCGTTGCCGATACCGAGAAACCGTTCTTCTGTCTGGTTGCCGCCCACTTGCACTCGAAACCTGCGCCCATCGGCAATTTGCACGTTCCGAAGTTCTGGAACGTTCGGGAACAGTCTTACCTCGAACGGAACCTCCCACTCTCGATTGGCTTCGTCCTTGAGGTCCAGCTCAAATTGCACAATTTCCCGAGTCGAGTCCTCCACGTGGAAGAGTAGAGGTGTCTCGGGGGACAGTATTTCGCCTGGAGCGACTTGCCCTAAGGCGATCTGATTCCGGCTGATGGTGACGCCAGGATTGGAGGATCTGAGTGTTGCGATGACGTTCTTGGCCAGTGCAGTCCCTTTGTTCAAGAGATCTATTTTGAAAGAGACCCCCTCGCCCGCAATTGCCCAGTCAGTGTTTTGAATGGCAAATCCCGCCATTGTCAACACTGGAGACGCATTCACCGTGGTGATCCCCACTTCGTGCCAATCGCCGTCGAGTTCTAGATGCAACCGCCCGTTGTTATCCGCTTTCTGTCTTATGAATCGAGTTTCCCGAGTGCGGCGGTTGACATCCACAATCTCATAGTCCTTATCCTTGATGTAAAGGTTATCTGTAGCGATACTCAAGCGGACAGACGGCATACATTGCCCCTCCCACAGCCATTCTCGGACGCTACTGCGAAACCCGTATGGGGTCACATTCTCCAAGGCCGTAAACCCGGGGCGATGACGATCAGTGGTCACCGAATAACCCCAAACGTCAAAAGCAGGATAAACATCGATGTGATGCCACATAACCGGTTTGGGTAAG
>QHZQ01000312.1:0-2097 GCA_003224725.1 Acidobacteriota bacterium
ACGACCCCTTCGATTTCCTGCCCATGTACCGGACCTAGCAGGAACACCACGGGCTTTTGTTTGCCATCTTTCCGGCGATACGAAGCAGGGTCCTTACCGCCACAAGCAGAATTGTAGTTGGCGGTTGATGCAAGATTATCTTTTTGTCCATAGGTCACGAGGTAGATATCACGTTGTCCAGCAGATTTGGCCAATAACCGAACGTGGCCTTTCTTGGCCTGTTTCATGGCTCGGTCTACATCCGCCAGGCGACTTTTCCAGAAGGATGGGAGCAGGTCCGTCCTGCCAGCAAAACTCTCTCTCGTGAGTAGGGCTGCCCCTCCGAGCCCTCTTAAACAGAAAAGGACTTCACGACGAGTCATGATTGCATCCGGAAAAAAATTTCATCATTAAGCGAAGACCACGTGCCGGAGACCGAAACACTTTGGACATTTTTTATTTCCCAAAGGGGATCAATAATCCAGCCCAGGGTAGCGGCTTCGCCGCCAACCCTCTCAAGTTTGGACATTTTCATTGCCGCCTAGCGGCATCTGAGGATAGGCCGGCCTTTCAAGGCCGGTCTCGGCAACCCAACCCCATAACCCGTCGCGGAGCGACGGATGAGAAGGCAAACCCCAACAGGGTGCGAGATTCAAGCGCCGCTGACGCGGCGCGGGTTCCTTACGGGTGCACCAAGGTACGGGCCTTGAAAGAAATCGAGGGACTAAGAGGATCCCGATACATGCCGCATGTCCAAACTCCACAAGGTTGACAAAAATGTCAAAAGTTTTTTGTGGCGCCTCAGGGTCCAGGCGTATCACCGCCATATAGAGAATTCTCGCTCTTCGAGGTCACTCACCCCTATGTCCAACCGAAGATATGGGGAAAGAATCAGCGAGACTCACATTCCTTTTGGAACAGGATGCTGGTTCGAAAATCGAATGAATTTTTGAGCGAAGGTTTTGTCGATGTCAAGGCTTTTTTTGGGGCTGACCGAAATAGATTAGTTACGGGGGGGCCGTTGATGGCTGCGGTCTTGGTAGCCAGGAGCTTTTCCGCGCGGATTGACGAACCCACGACGAATTAGAAAAGCAAATTCGTCGTGGCTACCAAAGCCCGCTACCACTCCCGGTCATCCCCGAAACCGATTGAGCAAGTTGGCCGTGATCCTCTCCACCCTCCGGTCAGGACCTTGGAGCCGCTTGGAAGGTCGGATGTATCCCGGAGGAGCACTGAGTCCATCGGACCACCAAATCGAGGCTGCGTTGAACACGAAGTTTTCCTTCGGGCCGGGGTAGATGGTGGCCGTGTATTGCCCTTCAGCGCTGCCGCTGCGAACCATGCCCCGGGCCACTACGCGAAGTCCTGGAATGTCAGCGGGGTTGCCCATCCATTCAAAACCGACCAGCCCGGGGATGGTATCGCCGTTCCTCATGCCCGTTCCTTCATAGATCCAATGGCCTTCATCGGTACAGATCCAATCAGCGGTACCGTTGTAGGGGTAGATGTTGCGCGCTCCGATCAAGGTCGCTTCGGTCGGAGCGTGGAGCTTGAATTTCAGCAGCTCAGGCCAATTCTCGAGATCTCGCTCGTCGATCGGGCCAAACATCCCGATCCGAGAAATGACGCGGTGGGGTGCCCCTGTGCCACTCGGAAGAAACGGGATGACCCCCCAGCAGATGTCACCACTGAAGAAGGCAGCATTGACACCGGCGGCCACGGCTGCTTTCACGTTGTCAAACATATCGAGTGACCAGTACTCATCGTGGCCTACCGACAGCCAGGCCTTGGCGCGCAGTAATCCCTTCCCATCCGCGTGCGTATCGACATTGCTGATATAGGAAACGTCATACCCCTCTCTTTCCATCCAATAGGACAGGGGAAACTCCCATAACAGAAACGAGCCTGATCCCTGAGAGAGGGGCTGATCGAGGACTTGGCGATATTTGCCATAGGGCCGGTCCCAACTGACTCGCACACCCGGGCCGACGTACCAACCCTGCACATCCTTAGTCCCATCGTCATACATCGACCAGGTGCTGGGCCAGCGGTTGTAGGCTGACCAGGTAGTGTCGCTCGACTGGAAAAGAAAGTCGCAGGCTCGATCGTCGCGGACAA
>QHZQ01000312.1:2107-9031 GCA_003224725.1 Acidobacteriota bacterium
CGCTGTCAGCTTACCGAGATAGACCCCGCTGGGGCAGTCTGACGGGATAACAATCTTTGTGGCAGGTTCCCACCGGCATTCACGGAGCCGTTCCTCGCCTATCTGCGGATCGGGCTGGACCGTTCCCTTGAATGGTCCGAGCTGCGTTAGATGCCGCCCACCCTTGCCGCCGTAGTAGCCCATCCGATAAAGGTCGATGACGAAAGACGAAGGGGGATTGGTGCTGACCATGATCTCCAGCGGCTCGCCTGCTCGCACACTGTTTCGCGGGCAATACCCCTCGATCCAGGGGCAGCGGTATTTCGCTCTCGGATCTACCCGCGTATTGGAAAGCATCCAATCGGTAGTACCCTGCTTCTCATTCTCGGTTCGAATCAGGTTGCGCCGGGCAGGGGCTGATTCTGCCAGTATGGAGCGGGCCAGCGGGCCCACGGTCATCCCGAGTCCGGCTCCGGCAGCCCCTTTGAGTAAGGCACGGCGATTCATTCGAGGTGGGTTTGAGTCTGGTGGTTTATACATTGTCGATCTCCTGTGAAAATCGTTCTCCTCGTCGTCCTCGTTCTCGTCCTCGATCAGAAGCCGAGTACGACGATGAGAACGACGACGACAACTTTCATCGAACGTGGCGCCGCCTGAGGGCGGCATGAGAGGCTCCTCTGAAAATCGACCTTGTCGTCCTCGCCTTCGTGCGTGGCTGTTGAAAAACCGAGAACGACGACGAGAACGAGCACGGTCACGTTATATTTGATCTCTTCGCGGCACCTCAGGCGTTATGGGTGACTCTCCTGAAATTCCCCTCCTGGGAGGAGGAACAGAAGACGTCAGCCTTCGGGGTGGGTCTTTCCGGTTCGGCACACCTCTGCACCCCTGAAGCTGTGAAAGAATTCAAAACCGCCTAGATCGGGAGGGCGAGGCTCCCGCCGGACAAGGACTTGCTGGGCGATGGCTCGCCAGGAGGGTCGCCCTCCCAATTTTTTCACGACTCGTGGCGATCCCCAGGATCACTGACCACTTTCTCCCCAACCATTCAGTTCGCAATTGAAACTGACTTTTAAATAAACCTTCGGTTAATGTCAAGAGATTTTTAGCACCCAGCTATTCTTTTCAAAAACGTACGCACAACGTGAAACAAAGACGAGGCAGGATATTGTTCAGGAGGCGGTCGGTACTATTCTAAAGGGTGCCAGCGGCGCCAGGCGAGTGTGCTTTCCCGGTCTGAATATTTCGTTCGAAGTTAGAACTAAATTATGTTATCAATATGAGTACACTTGGCTAAGCCTTCAGGTTCAGCCAAGTCGCGCCCTTGAGTCCTTTCAGTCAAGTCACCCAGAAACGATAGAACATGCGAAAGATCAATTTCGAGAGGTTCAGAACGGCCAATCACCAGAGCTTGCGCTCCACCAACAGAGCCATCGTGTTGAACTTCATCCGCTCTCACCAGCCCATCTCCAGGGTCGAGATCTCCAAGCGAACGGGCCTGCAGAGGAGCACCGTATCATTAATCGTTGATGAACTCATCCGCCGTGGGTTCGTATTGGAGCGGCGGGCCACGTCACTGCGACGTGGCGGCGTGCCCAGATTGCTATCGATTAACGTGGGAAAGGACTATACGATTGGTGTCGATATTGAGGTTAGCCAAACGACAGTGGCGTTGGCCGACCTCATGGGTAACATTGTTGATCGGGAGGTCTTTGCCACGCCTGCTAAGCCAGGTGAGGCGATTGCGCCGCTGGCCGAGTGTGTGGGTCGGCTGGTGGCCCCAGTCGGCTGGAAATCCCTGCGCAGCGTGGGGATTGCCGTCTCGGGGTTGGTTGACCACGACGCCGGAACAGTGTTGCTGGCCTCTAATCTCGGTTGGACCAATTTTCCTCTGGGGCAGCGCCTGCAGCGGCGGCTCGGGGCCAGCGTCCTGGTCGACAACGAGGCCAATCTGTCGGCCTTGGCCGAGATCTGGCACGGCGACTTTTCCAATCGGTCCTGTCCGGACCTGTTGTTCGTCAACGTCAAGGAGGGCATCGGGACGGGAATCGTAATCAGCGGAGTGGTATATCGGGGCTTCAACAGCCTTGCTGCCGAGTTCGGCCATATGATCATCCAGCCGGATGGTCCCACCTGCCAGTGCGGGAACCGTGGCTGCTGGGAGACTCTGGCGGATGATCGCGCTACGGTCCAGCGCTATCTTGCCCAGGCGCCTTCCTTCAAGCCGGGAGGTGCTGGTGTGTCAAACCCTGCATCCATTGAAACGTGCAGCTCGCATTGGAGGGGCAAAAGGAGGCGCGCACTGCACTCACCCAGACTGCCAGGTACCTCGCCTTGGGCATCCAGAACATTATCGTCGGCCTCAGTCCGGAATTCGTCGTGATCGCGGGAGCGATCACCCGTGCCTGGGCACTGCTGATTCGAGAGATCGAGGCCCAGATGCAGCAGCGGTTGCATGGTTTCGGGCATGAGCCCGTTCGCGTTGTTCCGACGTCGTTCCGAGAGAAGCCAAGTCTGGTGGGCGCCATTTCCTTGGGGATTGCGGAGTATTTTGGCGTTCCATCGGACTTATAATCCTCACATATGACCTCATCGGACCCCGAAACCGCGACGAACGGGAGTGCGAAGCCAGCCGAACCACCTGCCGTGATGCTTTTTGTAAAAAAAGGCGGGAGAGTGTCCAGACACTTCATGGAACATGGCCTCGGCTATCCTCCCGCCTTTCGGCGGCGGGCCGAGAAGATTTCCTTCATACGCGTCAGCAACAGCCTTTCATCCCCGGGATCATTCATGAACACGGTAAACACGATTCCCTGAGGTTCGTTTCTCAATACAGCAATCCGGGGATCCCCGCCTAGCAATTGCTGCTCGCATTCTGCGCCAGTAAGCCCAACCTCCTGCTCATCCCAACTCACCAACAGGCGGTGGACACGACGAGTCCTGTCATGGGGAAGGTAACTCACCTCCAACCCAGGAATTTTTCTCAGCCCAGCCTTCAAGTATTCCGCCTGCTCGAAAGACTGGCGATCCAACACGGCAAAGTCGAGTTTGGCGTACTTCTCGGCAGCGAGCCACAGGCCAATCATTTCCTCGCGCCCTACTTTCATGGGGCGACCCAGGGCGTCGGAGTGGGGGTTCGAATTCAAGCGAGCAGCAAGAATCAAATCTTTTCTGCCTGCCAGGATACCGGAGCATTGGGGACCTCGCATGTGCTTGCCTCCGCTGATACAGATTAAGTCAGTTCCAAGAGCCGCTAACCGGCAAACGTTCTGCCAGGGCGGTAGCATGTTGGCCGCGTCGACCAGGAGCGGAAACCCAACCTTCTTGCCCAGCGCCAGGCACTCTTCGAGAGGAACAGGCGTCTCCCAGGCCCAGTCTCCAGTTGTGCCACCCAGGAAGTACATCATGGCTGTCTGCGCGCCAACCGCGTCCAAGAGCTGGGCAGTATTTTCCACTTCGATAATTCTAACGCCGGCATTCCTGACGGCGTGGTCATAGCTGTTGCGGTGGACCTTCTGCATCACCACTTCGCTTTTCATGCCGGTGAGATCGGGTAATTGGCGGATCTTCTGCTCATCTCCGCCAGTCAGGCAGGCACAGATGCCCAGTGTGATGGCTCCCGCCGCACCCGTTGTAACCATGGCACTCTCACTGCCAATCAGGCCAGCCAGTCGGGCGCCGATCTTATCCTGTAATTCATCGAGATCGACGTAATAGCGGGCGGCTTCCGCCATCGCTTCATGCAACTCGGGCCACTGCTTAGAGGCGCCAATGGCAGTGTGCGTGCCCCGGAAATTGATTAGAGGGCGGACACCCAGCAATTGGTAAATGTTGTCCGACCTCGCGCTGGCTGCCGCTTCTGCTGGGGCTGAGCAGTAGCGCAAAAACGATGCCAGGCTGAATGATTTCAGTAGCCTTCTTCGGCTGGTAGCCATAAGAGTGGTCCCCCGAACCGCATAGATGCAATCAACAAATGAACACCTTTGATTTCAAATATCAGGATCGACTTGGGTTCATCGTCGTACTTTAGGCGTGTTACCCAAATTATGCACAACTGAGGCGATCCCCCTCACCCATGAAGGCTTATCAAGCCTTCATCCTCTTCCCCCGATGGGGGCGAGGGGCGAGTAAACAATAATTTATTACTCCCTCTCCCATGGGGAGAGGGTGGCCGCAGGCCGGGTGAGGGGCAGCCACAGAGGGCCGCACCCATGCGAAATTAGCGAACCTGAATCAGGGCTTTGAAGTCGATGGCCGAGGTAGCGGCGTCCGTGTTGATGCCGTTGAGCGGGACTGAAATTACGACGTCAATATTCTTACAGGTCGCCTCGGTGCACGCCTGGCCGCGAACAGCGATTCGCGCCGGTCCTGCTCCCGAACGCCGGACTTTCGCCACAAACAAAACCTGTCCCTCAAAACCCCAGGTGAACCAGCGCAACTCGGGCTTGGACAGGTCTTTCGGCGGAGATTGGTACCACGGTCCTGCCAGCTCCAGCCCCTCGGTCACCTCGATTTCTGTAGAACGCTCGATCCCTAGAGATCGCCTGCCCGCGAGTTTCTCCTGCGCCCGCTGTTTGTTGTCCATCGCGTAGGTGTGCCAGCCTGCCTCGTGCGTCGCCTGGACGACCAGAAACTGACCGTTCACTCTAGCCTGGTATGAAACGCAGCGTTTCAACTCGTGACGTACCTCGACCGGGTCCGTCCAGTCACCTGCGCGAATTACCTGTGTGCATGCCACGCCGAAGATAATCATGGCCCTCACGACAGTCCACCTGGTTGGTGTGATCATTTGCGAAAGCTCATCCGGTAGCTTTTGAGTGGCATTTGCATCCGTTTGCCGTCACGAATCACATCCAGTGTGACAGTTTCCCCAGCGGTTTTTCGAAGCTTGATGAACAGCTCCGCCGTATTCGCCAGTTCGTCATGCTCAACACCGTCCACACCGAAGATGATGTCACCGACTCTGAGCTCATGACTCTTCATCATCTCAGCAAACATGTCGACTCGCTTCACCCGGCTCGCAAACCCGTCCTGCTCGACCAGGCTATGCTCACGTTTTTCCGAGTCCGACAGGGCAACGGATTCGAAGTATACCCGTGGCTCGACAGTCCATTGACGGAAGGTGAGATCGGTCCACCACCAGCGTTTGGGCAGTGCCATCGAGAGATTGACAGGCTCTCGGCCCCTTTCGACCGTGATCTGAATCCGCGGGGCGTTGCGGGGGACTTTGTCGTAGAGATACTGAAGGTCGCCAAACGTCCACACCGGCGTTCCGTTTAATCTCGTAATAAGATCGCCTGATTTCATGCCAGCCGCCTCAGACCCGTCACGAACCTCTTTCACAACAAGCCCCTTCGGTACGTCCAGGTGGATGCCCAGTGTCTTGATGTCGGGTGAACGGTAGAGGTGTGTCAACTTGTCGAGCTTGCCATCCTGTTCCCGCTGAATGTTCTGATAGTCTCCAATCAGATGACACTCGACGCAGGCGTTGCGCGCGATCGTTCGCTCCACCAATAGTGGAATCTGGGCCGGAAACAGGGGCTTGGGACGTTCCACCTTCTTCAGCTCGCCTCGCCGGTACCGGCGATGCAATTCCAGCCCCTTCTCCAGTGCGAGTTCGAGACTGCTGAGATTGAGATAGGTGTCCGGCGACTTCGCCTCTCGCCCGCCGTACCTCATGTAGATCTGCTCATCCGAGTTCATGATGAAGAAGTAGATCGTGTTATTCCAATCCCGATCGAACAAGCCGATATCGACGTCGTTCATCCTCGTGATTCGCGCGCACACATACTGACTCAGTAGATTGCCCCGTGGAGAATTTTTGGGTGACAGCACAACCTGTGCGTCAAAATCGCGTCCGGCCATTCAAGGCTCGCAGCGGAACTCGATGAAGATGGGCTTCTGAGTCCGCTTTGCCTCCCGAATGGCTTCACTATAGTTCTCCAGCCAATAAATCTCCTCATCTTGAGCAAGTAATGGACCCACGACGGACGCCACCACGCACGCAAGAATAGCGTAAAGAATACAATTCTGTTTTTGCGTTTTCATTAGCTTCAGTCTGTGCCTCGTTGCGTGAATCCCAGTTTCCCCATCTTACCCCGTAGCGGTCACCAGAAAATAGAGTTTCCTTCTCGTCTACAGATTATTTCACCGCAGAGACGCAAAGAAGACCAGGGGAATCGGATAAGGGTTCCAGGACCGAAACTCCTCCCAGACAAAAAGACAGCTCAAGCACAAGGTTACAGGCAACCCATGCTTCAGCCAATGTCAGGCTTCCAACCCGCAATTTTCTGGAGCCACTTCCGCCACTTTCTCAGTGATGCTCTTCTCCGCGTCTCGGCGTCTCTGCGGTTCATTGTTTTTTCCTCGCTCGCTCATAATTCAGGAGCTGACAACATTCTTCGGAGTTCCTCGTATGAAAGCAGCCACATTCATGATGGCAGTTTCCAGCAGCCGGCTTCGGGCCTCCTTGGTTGCCCAAGCGATGTGCGGAGTGATAAGACAGTTCCTCGCCGTGAAGAGGGGATTGTCCTTAACCGGTGGCTCGATAGATAACACGTCCAATCCCGCTCCCGCGATCCGCCCAGCGTTTAAGGCATCTGCCAGATCCTGATCCACTACCAGAGCACCTCGAGAAGTATTGATCAAGAGTGCGGCGGGCTTCATCAGCTCCAAGCTCTGGGCATTGATCAATCCTTCGGTTTCGGGGAGAAGAGGACAGTGCAGAGAAATCACATCTGATTGCGACAATAATTCTTCGTGGCTCACCCAACGTAGTGGGAAAGGAGTTGCAAAATTCGCGCGACGGGGAGCGGAGGCAAGGATATGCATGCCCATAGCATCCCCAATCTTTGCAACTTGGCGCCCTATCCTACCAAAACCGATGACTCCTAAATTCTTGCCGTCTAGCTCTACCAAAGGAGTGCGCCAGAAGCACCAGTCTTC
>QHZQ01000327.1:0-2828 GCA_003224725.1 Acidobacteriota bacterium
TGCCGGAGCGTTATCTGAGTCTTCGCCAGATATATAGAGTGAACCTGGCTTTCATTGCGACTGGCGTTGGTTTCATTTGAACCGATGTTCTGACTAGATTAGAATAATTGTTGTTTCCCTTGGAGCTTACAGGGAAAACCATAGCCATGTGGGACAATTCCATGCCGTTCGGCTCCGGTCCAGAAATCCAGCAAACCCAGTGTGGCGAACACAGGTTGGCCAACCTGTGTTATGTTGTAGATTTAGGGCACTTGGATTATTTAAGAAGCCTGGCTGCCCAGGACCAAATAGTGGAACGCCGCAAGAGGAATGAGATTCCTGATTGCTTGCTCTTTGTAGAGTATCCACCTGTCATTACACTGGGCAGGACGGGAAAGATGGACCACCTGCTTGTTTCTGAATTGGAACTAAGGACAAACGGAGTGGGGTTCTTTCCTGCCAATCGGGGTGGGGACATCACTTATCATGGACCCGGACAGCTAGTAGCCTATCCTGTGCTGGACCTAAGAAATCGAGGCAAAGATATTGGCCATTACCTGAGGAACCTGGAAAGCTGTATCATGACCACTCTGAAAGATTTTGGAATTTTGGCACGACGCATTCCAGGGGCAACAGGTGTCTGGGTGGGAGAAGAGAAGATTGCCGCGATCGGAATCAGAACCAGTCAATGGATCTGTTCGCACGGACTGGCCCTGAATGTCTCCACAGATTTGAGTTATTTCAGCTTGATCGTCCCCTGTGGTCTCGACTCCAAGAGGGTGACTTCCATGTCGAAATTATTGGGCATAGAAGTACAAATCAGTCAGGTAAAGGAGCGGTTTTGCCTTCACTTTGGAAAAATTTTTGAAAGAACTCCAGTCTCGTCGCCTCCTTGGGTTGGGAGCTTTTTTGACCCCTGTGAAGATATCTAATTTTGTGGGGCGACAACCCATGGATCACGGTTCAATCATCCGACTTTCACAGCAGACTCAACCAAAGGAGTTCTAGGCCAATGGACTTAACCAAGAAGACTCTGCTCGACATGTTGTACTACATGAAGTTGACTCGGGAGATTGAGACTCGAATTGAACGAAAGCTTTATCGACAGGGGAAGATTGTTGGGGGAGTTTACGTGGGCCGTGGTCAGGAAGCTATCGCGGTCGGTTCTACCATTCTACTGGAAAAGGATGATTGCATATGCCCGTCTCATCGCGACATGGGAGCCTACTTGATTCGCGGAATGTCCCCACGAGTCATTTTCGCTCAGTATATGGGCAGGAAAACAGGAGCTACGAGGGGCAAGGATGCAAATATGCACATGGGCGACATGAGCAAGAACATTGTGGCTTTTGTGAGCATGCTGGCTGACACGGTCCCAGTAGCAGCAGGGATCGGACTTTCCTTCAAAATGCGAAAACAGAAGCAGGTGGTCCTCTGCTTCTTCGGCGATGGCGCGACCAGCCGAGGAGACTGGCATGAAGGTTTGAACCTGGCCTCTGTTCAAAAGGTTCCCGCTATCTTTATCTGCAACAACAATCAATACGCCTATTCGACTCCAATCGAGAAGCAAATGGCGGTTAAGGATATCGCAGTTCGCGCCCAGGCTTATGCCATGCCCGGCCGTACGGTTGATGGCAATGATGTCGTAGCAGTTTACGAGGCCACCAAGACTGCTATCGGCCACGCGCGTCTGGGAGGCGGGCCTAGCTTGATTGAATGCAAGACATTTCGCATGACAGGCCACTCTGCACACGACGATGTAAAATATGTGCCCCAGCACCTTTTTGATGAATGGGAGAAGAAGGATCCGATTCTTCGCCTGGAAACTTCGCTGATGCGGGATAAGATCGCCACCGAGGAGGATGTCAAGCGGTTGGCGGCACGAATTGCAAGAGAGGTGGATGAAGCCATAGCTTTAGCTGAAAATGACCCCTTCCCAGAACCGCATGAAGCTCTGGAAGGTGTCTATGCGGACCAGGTGATTAAACCTCCCTTAAGCATTGCCGACGCATTCTTTCCGCAAAGAAAGTAAGAGGCAAACACGATGGCACCCATCACCTATTTGGAGGCAATCCGACAGGGCATTTGGGAAGAGATGGAGCGTGACCCAAATGTCTTCATCTTGGGCGAAGACGTAGGTGTTTATGGCGGCGCCTTCAAGCTAACAGAGGGGCTGCTCGACCGTTTTGGAGAAGATCGAGTGATTGATACTCCGATATCCGAATCGGCTATTGTAGGCGCTGCCATTGGAGCAGCCTTGATGGGAATGAGACCGATTGCCGAAATGCAGTTTGCCGATTTCATCTCTTGCTGTTTCGACCAGATCACCAACTTTGCGGCCAAATGCCGGTATCGTTGGGGTGCCGGAGTCCCGATGGTGATCAGAGCTCCTTCCGGAGGAGGCATTCATGGAGGACCCTTTCATTCCCAGAACCCGGAAATGTATTATGTTCACACACCAGGTCTGAAAGTCGTCGCCCCATCTACAGCCTATGACGCCAAAGGTCTGATCAAATCTGCCATTCGCGATGAGGATCCTGTGATCTATTTCGAGCACAAGTATCTGTATCGCCGCATTAAGGAGGAACTTCCCGAAGAAGAGTACTTAGTCCCCATCGGCAAAGCAGACTTCAAGCGGCGCGGGAACGATATCTCCGTGATCACCTATGGAGCCATGCTCCACAACGCCCTGGAAGCAGCCACTCTGCTGGCTGAAGACGGAATCGATTTGGAAGTTCTGGATTTGAGAACTCTAGTGCCTCTGGACAAGGAAAAGGTCCTGGAGTCAGTAAAGAAAACCAGTAAGGTGATTCTGCTGCACGAAGACGTCCGGACTGGAGGGATCGCGG
>QHZQ01000327.1:2883-7659 GCA_003224725.1 Acidobacteriota bacterium
CGAGTATCTGGATGGTCCTATTATGCGGATTACGGCTCCGGATACCCCAGTGCCCTACAGTCCGGTGCTGGAAGAATTTTTCCTCCCAAAAACCTCGGATATTGTTCGGGTCGCCAAACAACTAGCGGCATATTGAAATTTCTCAAAAGAGGAGAAATCCATGGCGGCAAATGTGATTATGCCTCAAATGGGCGAAAGCATTTTCGAGGGTACAATTACCAGGTGGCTAAAAAAAGTGGGTGACTCCGTGAAACGAGATGAGCCGTTGTTTGAAATTTCTACGGACAAGGTGGATTCTGAAATTCCGGCACCGGCCTCTGGAGTTCTCTCTGAGATCCGAGTCAAAGAAGGAGAAACGGTTCAGATCAATACGGTGGTTGCAGTCATCGATGAACAAGGTCGAGCACAGGCCCCGCCGCCTACAGAAAAAGCGGAGGGTCCTCACATTGCAAAGTCGGAGGCACCGTCCCGTGCTAAGACCGATAAGGTCGAAGCAACCCAAGGGGTTCGGTCCTCTCCTCTGGTGAGACGAATCGCGAAGGTCGAGAATGTGAACCTGTCAGAACTGGAAGGGACCGGGCTGGGTGGAAGAATTACCAAAAAAGATATCCTTGGTTACCTGGAAGAGAGGGAAAGAGTCGCTGAAGTCACTCGTCCCATCGTGCAACAGGCAGCGGAGGAAATGGCCGGTACCGACGGGATAGAAACAGACCGCATCGAAGTGGTCCCCATGTCGGTCATGCGTAAAAGCATCGCCGAGCATATGGTGGCAAGTCGTCGCACCGCCGCCCATGTGACGACGGTGTTTGAAGCCGACATGACACGAATTGTTAGTCTTAAGAATCAGTATGCGCAAGAGTTCTTAAGCCAAGAGGGAATAAAACTATCCTACATGCCTTTTTTCATCAAAACGGTCTCCGCTGGCTTGAAAGAGTTCCCGGTGGTAAATGCCTCTATCCAGGATACAAACATTGTCTACAAGAAGGACATAAATATCGGAGTAGCCGTTGCCCTGGACTGGGGATTAATTGTGCCTGTGATCAAGAACGCTGATGAGAAAAGCTTTCTGGGCTTGGCCAGAGCCTCGGTTGACCTGGCGGAACGCGCACGCAAAAAGCGCCTGACTCCTGAAGACGTACAGAATGGGACCTTCACCATCACTAATCCGGGAGTGTTTGGGAGCCTTCTGGGAGCCCCCATTATCAATCAACCTCAGGTCGCGATTCTTTGCATCGGAGCCATCACCAAGCGCCCGGTCGTCATCAACGATGCCATCGCGATCCGATCGATGGTTTATTTGACTCTGACCTTTGATCATCGATTAATTGACGGCGCCGTCGCCGATCAGTTCATGGCCAGTATCAAGGTAAAGCTGGAAAGTTGGGAGGAAAAATTATTTTAGCATGAATAAAAAATCAACCGAGCTGAAAGAGAAAATTTCTCACCTCGTCGAAGGTATCCTCGTCGAGTTAGGAGAAGATGTCGATCGCGACGGTCTGAAACGAACACCGGAACGGGTCGAAGCCAGTTTGAAGTATCTCACCAAGGGATATAAGCTTGACATCGAAAAGATCATCAATGGCGCTGTGTTTGAGGCAGAGTATGATGAAATGGTTATCGTCAAAGACATAGAAGTCTATAGTCTCTGCGAACACCATCTTCTGCCATTTTACGGCAAATGCCATATCGCCTACCTTCCTAACAAAAAGATTATCGGGTTAAGTAAGATTCCCCGCATCGTCGATGTCTTCAGCCGCCGACTGCAGGTGCAGGAGAGGCTCACCACTGAAATTGCTTATGCCCTTGAGAAACACTTGGAACCCAAGGGAACCGGCGTGGTGATTGAGGCCTATCACCTTTGTATGATGATGCGTGGAGTGCAGAAGCAAAATAGTAACACCATAACTAGCTGCATGCTGGGTCATTTCAAAAGTGACAGCAAAACCCGCAGCGAGTTCATGGATTTTATTAAGTAAGCAGTTTAAGGTTACAACTCCCGAGTAACCATGGAGAAAAGAAAGAGAAGCCCTACAACATCCAAATCTAACGTCGAAGAAAGAACGACGAGCGTTGAGCTGGTAGAAAGAACAGAGGTCGAGGATCTGAAGCAAGCGCTCAAGGAGAAGGAAGATCAGCTTCTTCGAACTCTGGCTGAATTCGATAACTACCGCAAGCGGCTTGGTAAGGAACTGGATGACATCGGCAAAGCTGGAAAAAGGGAGTTGCTGCTGGGGCTATTGACTATTGCCGATAGCTTTGAAAGAGCGTTTCAATCGGAAGCATTAAAGGCCGACAGGCCCGTCTACAAGGGCATGGTGGCAATTTACAAACAATTGTTGCAACTTTTGGAACAACACCAGGTGATCGGTTTTGAAAGTGTCGGATACCCATTCGATCCCAGTCTTCATGAGGCCGTAGGAACGGACACTAGCCATCGTTTCCCGGAAGGAAGCATCACCAAAGAAGTTCAAAAGGGGTATTTGTGGGAAGGAAAGGTACTGCGGCCAGCACAAGTTCTCGTAGCCAAGGTCCATGACCCGCCCTCAAACCTGGATGACATGGCTTAACCCGCTAAAGAAGCCCTGACCATCGCCCACGGCCTGGCATGAGGATTGACAGAAAATTTTCTCGCAAAGACGCAAAGGACGCCAGGATTAAAAAAGACACTCCTTCTGAAAACAGTCGGCCCTTTGCGTTCTTGGCGTCTTGGCGAGAGACACAGGCAGCTGCTCGGATTGGAACTTCCTGGAAAGGAGAAAGAACATGACACGCGATGAATTGCTGCAGCGGATCTCGGCTAGCAAGAGACGATCTGCTTTGGGAGAGCCGGAGAACCTGAAGGAAGGTTACGCAACAGGATGAGTAACAAGTGGGTTATATTGCGGATCCTCTCGTTTTGAGCCGGAAGCAGTAGATGCCGAACCGGAGTCATTCATCAAGCAGTCTGTCCCTGATTTTCCCGTCCTTCATTTTCTCCAAGATTCTCTATTTGGCTCCAAGTTTATCCAGGGTTTTTAGAACTATTTCCCCAGTGATCTTAAGGCTTTCAGGACTTACTTTATCCAGGGTATCGTTGCTGCTATGCCAATAAAGATTATCGAACCCGTAACTATAATCAATCAGGTCAACGGCCGGAATCCCGTCTCGGACAAACGGGATGTGGTCATCGGTCATTGCCTTGGGAAGTGTCGCTATATGTTTCCCGTAACCAAGTTCATGGGCTGACTTAATCACCAGATCTAAAAGCCATGGAGTAGAGGAAAGATCTCTTTCTAAAACCAATTCCTTGTCGCCCACCATATCCAACAAGATCATTGCCTTGACTCTCCTTGTAACACTGTCCCGTTTTAGTTTTTCCACGAAGTATCGACTCCCATAGAGGCTATCGGTTTCTGTCCAATCTCTTTGTGCTTCTTCGCCATCAAAGAAAACAAACCATACAGGAAAGGTCCTTTTCTGTTGAGAGATGACGCGGGCCAGCTCTATTAGTAGGCCAGCGCTCGATCCCCCGTCGTTGGCGCCAACAAAGTAAAAATTTTGCATCAATTTAGTGTCGTAATGACTTGCCAGGATGACCGCTTGATTCTTTTCACCGGTGGCTCTAGCCACAATATTCTTCATAGCAACACTCCCGTTGGGAGTAGTCGCCAGGAAATCCTGTTGCTCTACTTGAAGGTTCAGTTTTTTCAGATGGCTGATTATGTACGACTGGGCTTGTGCAATGCCGGGTGAGCCTGGAGGCCTAGGTCCGAAAGAAACCAGTTTCTTAACATGGGCAAAAGCAAGATCGGCATCAATTCCACTGACGGATTTCGGGTTCTGTGCTCCGAGGTCAGAGATTGAAAAATGAAAGCAAATTAAAACGAGCAGGCTTAAAGAATACTTCATCAAGTTGGGATCGAGCTTCATAGAGACAGAGCTTCCCAAAATCTGATGGAGGGATGAGTTCTCACAGAGGTTTGGCCCGAGCTCTATTCACGCACTACCTCAACGTTGGACTTAGGCACAGAAATCTTCAGAAGCTCATGGCGTTCGTTGAGCCAAAGGCTGAATTGAAGTTCCCCTGAGTCCACAAAGAGATGTTGTAATGATAAGGTCTTGTCATTGAGTGTGACTCTCTCAAACCCTTTGTCATCCACGCTGATAGTACCCGCGAGGAATTGCTGCGGAATAAAAGCAGCGAATTCCTGAAGGCCACCCTTTAAGAAATCGTATCGCTTGGCCAAGAGAATGTAGTGGTGAAACACATTGTCATCGAGTACCACTACATCTGGTTTCAACTCAATCTCTCGAGAGTCCTTTCCTTGTCCGGTTTCATAAACCACTTCACTTCTTCCCGGCTTGAAATTAATTCTTGCCTTGGTTTTGTTTGGCCCAGCCTCTTGAACCACCTGATAGGTGATTGGTTCAAAGAGCCCCGTAAATTGAAGGGAAGGATTGATACGAAACGTGATCTTTTCCTTCTCGCGTTCCACCGTCAGATGAATCTCTGCAGAGGCTTTAAAATTAGAGCCATCGCCCAGAATCTGAAATTTCTCCTCACCTATCTGCTCTCCATTAAAGAGTATTTTGAATTTTCCCTGCTCATTGCGCCCGGAGCTGACGGAGGGATTCTCGTCAAGCTTGGATTTAGCCGGAGAGAATGAGTCTCGAACGAGGATGAAAGTGCAACAAAAGCAGAAAACAACCATCATGTTGACCAGAAGGCGTTTCATTTGGTCAGGCGCCGCTCCGTTCATTTCCAAGATGTTCACTTGACCCAGAGTACAAATAAGC
>QHZQ01000328.1:0-551 GCA_003224725.1 Acidobacteriota bacterium
AGCGTGGAAGGTAGGCCTGGATTCTCCCATACAATGAGTTCTTCTCACTCAGCTTATGGTCGATTCGAGCCGAGATTACATCCGCATGGAACTGATCATCAGGATAGCCGTGCTCCCAACCAAGGTTGTTCACAAGGCCGCCACGGTTGGGGGCCGGGAAAAAAAGATCCTGGGCCTTGAGCCCAAGACTGTTGAGACGATCCTGAGGAATCATATTCCCAGAGAATTGCTGGCCGGTTAGCGGGTCTCTGATGATGACAGGAGTATCCAGCGACAACAATTCAGAGAAGTCTCCGTTCCGCATCTTTTCCGTGGGGACGCTGCTCAGATAGAAGGAGTGTCCCGGGACGCGTTCGCCATTCCACAAGGCATAGAAAAAAGTCTTATCCTTGATGATCGGGCCAGAAGCGCTGATGTTAAAGGTGTGGTAGATAACTTTTGTCTTTTGATCTTCGAAGAAGTTGCGGGCGCCTAAAGCCGAGTTCCGGTGATAATAGGAGGCTTCCCCGTGGTATTCGTTACCCCCGCTCTTGGTGATCGTATCGAAATAG
>QHZQ01000328.1:556-5270 GCA_003224725.1 Acidobacteriota bacterium
ACTCGGCGGAGTTGTTCACGTAGACCGCTTTAAGCTCCTGGACCGCCTCCATATTCACGGTCTGGCTGTTCAGGGTCTCCTCTTTAATCCCGTCCTGGCCCTGGTGGACCTGGGCTGCACCTTGGCCGGCGAATCTCGGGCTGCCCCAATCGCCCGGCTCGCGCTGGACGTCCGGCAAAATTGCCAACACCGCATAGGTGCCCGAAAAGGCGTTGCCAGGGACCGGAAGATCTCCATACCGCTTGGCTGCGTTGAAATCGGCGCCAATCGTTGCTTGCTCCGTCTGGATGGCCGAGGCGGCAGCGCTGACGTTCACCTCCGTCGTTACCTCGCCCACCTCAAGAACCATGTCAACACGCTTTACCTGGCTGCTCTGGAGCACAACATCATCGATCACCGATGTCTTGAAACCAGACATGGTTGCGGTCACCTGATACGTCCCTGCCTTCAGGCCTGGCATCTCGTAGTTACCCTCTGAGTCACTCGTGACCGTCCGTACCGTAATGTTGGTGGAAACTTCACGGGCGGAAACCCCGACTCCCAACACGATCGCTCCGGTTTTATCCGTGACGGTACCTCGGAGTGTTGACAAACCTTGCTGTCCCCACACGGGCGAACACAAGAGCAATAAGCAAAATAGCCAAAGAACCCCAAAGTCAATTGCCCGCATCACGGGTGTCGTTGGCGCAGACCTTCGAAGCATAGAATCCCCCTTTTCGATTTAGTTCGATTTTTGAACTGGTTCACTCTGCATGGGTTATATTAGAACCCGACTTGGATGTCAAGGACTTTTTAACTTTAATAGTCATGCATGTGGACGTAGATGAACGCGGATGAGGGATCGATTGCAGTCTTCGATCGTGCCATCTCGATTGCCGAGGGTCATCATTCAAGAACGGGGGCTGCGTGGTAAAGATGCAAGATAGAGGCACATGAAACCGTCACAGAAATCAGCGCCATTGCGACTCGTATCTTCAGAGTGTATAGTAAATTCTTATGGAAACGAAAGGAGAATTGCCTATGTCAGCAGAGAACAAAACGCTTGCCCGTCGCGTCCGCGAAGGGATTTGGAATGGGAAAGGGCTCAGCGTGGTGGACCAGGTCATTGCTGTCAGTTGCGAGCGGCCATGAGAGCAAAGGCCAACTATTGAGTCTTGCCGCCACCAGCAAGCGGGTCACGGTTACCGGCATAGTATTACTCTGTTAAGTCTTGATCGCGTTGCGCATACATCGGGCTTTAACGACAAGCACCGCATGGGCAAGATGCCCATGCCACGTGGCACGGGCGTCCCGCCCGTGAGGATTGGCTTCACGACTTAACAAAGTAATAATAGACGTGTATCGGATCTCCGGCGGAAAGACTCAGGAAATGTGGATCAATTGGGATGCCTTGGGCTTCCTGGAGCAACTCGGCGCCGTTCCCGCTCTGGGACAGACGAGAGGACAGTCCAACAACTGATCCATTCCAGCGGACGGCCGCCCTCGAACAGAGAGCCGACCCTGCCCACGGGGGTCGGCTCAGGAGCTGAAAATGAGAGTTCGCCCTTTAATAAGTTTACTATCTTCCGTCCTAATGGCGGTTCTTCCGAGTCAAGGCAACGGCCAGACGCCCCGGCAATCTCCTCTACCTTTGGCCCAGCCCCTGACTGTCGCATCCAATAGTGAAGAGCTCAAAAGAGAGCTTCTTAGGATTCAGATGGAAATGAGCCAGACTGCACGGGACATGGATGCAATCGATGCCCGAATGATGCAGGGGATCGCGAACAAGGATTTGAGCGGGACTTCCAAGATAATCCCTAAGGTTCACGAACTGCTGAAGGATCACAATACAGGTACGACGATCAAGGTTTTTTTGGATTCTCCACGCAGTGACCTCAAGTGGGAGTCGTGCCTGAAGACTGGCAAACTCTATATGGGTCTCCTTGAAAAGATCTTCGCAATGAGTAAAGAGCGCAGGCCTGGGGACGAAAAAACCCTGACCGCATCATCTGTCGCTGACCAATCCCCGGAAGCGGTTCAGCTCGTATTCTTAGCTAGAATGATGACCGAGCTGGAACTGCGCTATGCAGAATTGCAGTCCCAGTTGATGACAAACCCCGACGTTAAGCAGCAGGAACTCTGGCGCAAGCTGCGCCAGGCCTTGCAGAATGATGACCGGACTTACCTGGACAAGTTGAATGCACTTTTGGCTGAAGCGCGTGTGTCTCCGCCTCAATTTGCCGCGAAGGTTATTTCCGACGCGCAGAAAACGAGTCAGACTGCGGCAACGTCTGTTGTTGAGGGAATGGAGATTGTCAACTCCGAAGGGGACACGTGGAGACTGGCTGAGATTCCGGGAATCAACCCTGATTTCATTCGGGCACTCGAATGCGATAGAAGAGCCATGAAGGATTTCGTTGCAACCGCTTCCCATGCCTCATTCGTTCAGGCTGGTAGTTGCAGGAAATACGCGGATGGGTCAGACATCCTGGCTTTTGCAGCGAAACGTGCCGACCCGACAAAATCCACCAACGTTGTCGGGAAGGCTCAATTAACGCTCGGTGGACTCCCCCTGGATTCAGGCGCCCTTCATCTGCCCAAGGAAAATTCAACCCGGGAACCGCTGAATCCCGACAAAGGAGACACGGAGTCGGCAGCGGAACATCGTCAAGGTGAAAGTGAGAATACAACCTTTGGAGCCACGAACTCGGCGGTGCCTCGGCCGAAAATTCCATCCTGGTGGATCAGATGCGAGTGTCCGGATGACCACCCTAATGCTGGCATGGTGGTCGACGGGGTTCGATGGCATGCCCCTGTGCTTCAATGTCCGAACCCCGAATTGAGGCTTCGAGAGCTGCTAAAATAGCCAACAAGGGCCTTTCCGTTTAAGCCATCACCCACCTGGCGCTTCGCGCCACCCTCTCCCACTAAGAAGAGGGAGAACAATGAGTGGGGTGTGGCTCAAACAGACGTTTCGTGGCATACCGTCGCCACGGTGGCATGAAACGTCTGCTGGTAGCCCTGAGGTCAGCGCTCTAATGCGTGGATCGCTCCCTCGCCCTTCGGGAGAGGGTCTGGAGGTTGGACATTTCAAGTGGAGACAGGCATTCTTGCCTGTCTTGAGCTGCTTCAGAGACGAGTTTGACAGGCAAGAATGCCTGTCGCTACCCCTTTCGCCGCTGAAATCGCAAAATGTCCAATCCCTCGCCCTTCGGGAGAGGGTGGCCAAAGGCCGGGTGAGGGGTCAGTCTGCAACGGAGATGCAACGCTCGGTGGTCTGAGGGTGCTCGCTACGTCTGGGTTGATTCCCAGGGTTGTGCGTTGCCGCACAACGATGGCTGGATGTGGCGCCCCATGCGAGCACCCCCCGAAGTTTCATTGCTTGTCGTAAACAACCGTATTGTTCACATCCTGACCCATTGGGTTCTTTCCTGTCTGTGTGGTCGTCCGTGTTTTCCCATCTTTGGAAACCACACTCCGGGTCGTCATCACTACCTTCCCTTCTTTCTTCGCCAACGCCTCGATGGTGTTTGTATCAATCCGGCTGAGGGAAATCGTATCAGCGTTCGGAAGACCGGTTGCCGGATAATCCTTACCATCGTATTTGGGAGCGAACTCAACATGGGTCGCCTTCCCTTCGGCGTCTATCCCATCGAGGGTGACTTTCAGGCCGTTTTCCTGGGCCTCGATCTTGAGCGTGCCGCTTTTTGGCGCCGGACCTGGGCTGTATTTCGACTTGGCCACATTCAGTGTCCAAGTCCCAACCTGACGGTCAGCTCCCCAAGCTGCAGCGTTCAGAATTAGTGCCGCCAGCAGGAGTCGTGTGGCAGCAATCGCGAATGAATTCGTTCGCATGGTCTTTACCTCCTCTATTGAAAGTGGCATGGGCAACGTATTCTATCACCCTGAGCCGCCTCCGCGGCCCTTTTTTTCTTCTGGGAAACCCGCCACCCAAGAACTTCTGACTCCTGCACCTCTCAGGGATATCAACGGCGAAGCGCCATAAGCGCTAACTTCATGAAGTTTTCCCGCCTGCTGTCGAAAGAACGAAACGCCAACACCGCCAAGGACGCCAAGAACCCTTGATACGAGGATTCTCCTAAAAACGGCAGTTAGCCACAGAGGCACCGAGACCACAGAGGCGGCAGATAAGGAGCGACACCTTCAAAAGGAAAAATTGTTAGCCTCGAGGTGAGGATAAAGCATCCGAAAAGGCGCCCTCTTTTCCACTGCCTCTGTGCTCTCCGTGACTCGGTGGCAATTCCAACTGCCGGATTTAGGTTTTATGGGACATCCATGTCGCTTGGGACGGTCGTCCGAAGTATGAAAATACCGTACTCGTCGTCGTGGTCGTCGTCGGCTGGCGTAATCGAGTACGAGTGCCAGATCGAGGACGACGACGATTTTCTGAGGCGCATCGGGCTTCTGGTGATTTTACTCCTAGACAGTCCGGTCCGATTATTACTCAAGGACTCCATGTTCTTTGCTAAGATTCGTGTGTAAATCATTATGGCCTGAACCTCGAAGAATTTTTCCGCGTGCTCATTATGACTTGGCATTGCACCAGGATTCTTTTAAAACTCTTGATTACGGCGACAGCCATGACATGCCTTATGGCGTGGGCGACCGCCTATGCGCAATCCTCAACCGCGCCGATACCGGACCTGATCTCTTTGGAACAAATCAACCTGAAAGAGTATGAGCCCGTTATTGGCGAACAGATCCGTGTTGCCTA
>QHZQ01000146.1:0-300 GCA_003224725.1 Acidobacteriota bacterium
CCGGCGTGGGTCGGTTCGTGCCTGGACTTCGGCAACTGGGACGACAAGGCTCGCATGTATGCTGAAATAGAGAAGCTGGCTCCCTTTGCCTATCACACTCACATCAAAGCTTACGCGTTCGACAAATACGGTGACGAGACCACGATCGATTATCGCAAGGCTCTGAGTATGCTGGCTCGCACCGGCTTCGGGGCTGCTCTGTCTATCGAGTTTGAAGGCAAGGGCAAGGCGTTAGACGGCGTCGTCAAGATGCGCGATCTGCTGGTGAAGCTGTGGATGGGTAAAGCCAAGACCGCTTAC